>NZ_QHHW01000029.1:0-218009 GCF_003947325.1 Amycolatopsis sp. WAC 01375 | reverse complement strand
CTCGGGGTCATGGGGTTGTTGCAACACCGTGTGATGGAGGGCGGGGTTGTGGTGGTGCGGGTTCATCGGTGGTTGCCGCGGTCGGTGCGGGTGAGATTTTGGGATCAGGTCCGGGCCGGGGTGGCGGCGAAGCCGGCGGCGCGGGCGGTGGGGCTGTCCCCGACGACGGGGGTGCGGTTGTTCCGGCAGGCTGGCGGGGTGATCGGTAACGCACCACGCCGGCCTGGGCCGGTCCGGTTGAGCCTGGCCGAGCGGGAAGAGATCGCCTGCCTGAAAGCCGCGGGCCAGGGGCCTCGCGCGATCGGGCGGGTGATCGGCCGCCCGGCCTCGACGGTGTCACGCGAGCTGGCCCGTAACACCGGCCGGTCCGGTGCTTATCGGGCCGTCAGCGCCCAGCACACGGCCGAGCACCGCGCGAAACGCCCGAAGGTCGCGAAACTGGCCGCGGACCCGGTGCTGCGGGACGTTGTGCAGAACAGGCTGGACCGTAAATGGTCCCCCCGCCAGATCTCGCGGAGACTGGTGCTGGAGTTCCCCGACCGGCCGGAGATGCGGGTGTCACACGAGACGATCTACCAAGCACTGTATGTCCAGGGAAAAGGCGCGCTGCGCCGCGAACTCACCCAGGCGCTGCGGACCGGGCGGGCGCTGCGGATGCCCCGCCGCCAGGCCCAGACCCGCCGGGAACGCACCCCCGGCGGAATCAAGGACATGGTCAACATCAGCGAACGCCCCGCCGAGGCCGCCGACCGCGCCGTCCCCGGCCACTGGGAAGGCGACCTGATCCTGGGCAAGGACAACAAATCCGCGATAGGGACCCTCGTGGAACGCACAACCCGGTTCGTGATGCTGCTGCACCTGCCCCACGGACGAGACGCGGCCACCGTCGCTCACGCGATGACCCAGACCATCCACACCCTGCCACCCCTGCTGACCAAGTCCCTGACCTGGGACCAGGGCAAAGAAATGGCCCAGCACAAGAAAACCACCCTGGCCACCGGGATCGACATCTACTTCTGCGACCCCCACGCACCCTGGCAACGCGGCACCAACGAGAACACCAACGGCCTGCTCCGCCAATACCTCCCCAAAAGCACCGACCTCACCCAGCACACCGCCAAGGACCTCGCACACATCGCCACCGAACTCAACGGACGACCCCGCGAAACCCTCAACTGGCACACACCCACCGAAGCCCTCGAAGCACTACTCTCAGGCCAACAAACAATGCGTGTTGCAACCACCATGTGAATCCACCCCTCCTTGAGGGACTCTGGGTCCCTCAAGGAGGCCTTCACGGAACTTCGCAGACTCGGCGAGCGAGAGATCAGGCCGTGGCGGCGGTGACGTCGAGCTCGACGAGCTGCCCGGGGTAGCCGAGCTGCGCGACGCCGAGCAGCGTGCTCGCGGTCGTGAAGGCGCCCCCGATCTCCGACTTCACGAACCGGTCCCATACGGCGGAAAGCACCTCGGCGTCCGGCGTCACCACGTAGATCACCGTGCGGACGACGTCGGCCGGGGTCGCCTTGGCGAAGGCGAGCGCGGCGGCGGTGTTCGCGACGACCTGGTCGACCTGGGCGAGGACGTCACCGTCGACGACCTTGCCGTCTTCGGCGAGCGGGCATTGGCCGGCGAGGTGGACGTCCCGTCGTCCTTCGACGATGGTCACGTGGTGGTAGGTGGGCGTGGGGTGCAGACCGGGCGGATGGTGGCGTTGAATGGTCACGAGCCGCATCCTCATCGAGGCGGTCGCGACGGGACAACCGGATTTCACGGGGGAGCCATGCGCAGGACGATCGACTGGACCGGCGACGCGGTCACGATCATCGACCAGACCGCCCTGCCGGCCGAGTATCGCGTGCTCGAACTGCGCACGGTCGGCGAACTCGTCGGCGCCGTCCAGCGGCTCGCGGTCCGCGGGGCACCGGCGCTCGGCGCGGCGGGGGCGCTCGGTGTGGTGCTCGCGACCCGCGCGAAGGGTGACGTCGAGGCCGAGGCGCGCCGGGTCGCGCAGGCCCGGCCGACAGCGGTCAACCTGAGCTGGGGTGTCTCCCGTGCGCTCGCGAAGCTCCCGGAGGGGCCGGAAGCCGTGCTCGCCGAAGCGCTGGCGATCCTCGACGAGGACGAGCGGGTCAACCACGAAGCCTCCCGGCTGGCGACCGAAGTGGTGCTCGAACACTGCGAGCGGCGGCCGTTGCGGCTGCTCAGCCACTGCAACGCGGGCCATCTCGCGACGGTCGGCTGGGGCAGCGCGCTCGGCGTCGTCTGGCATCTGCAAGCCCGTGGCCTGGTCGAATCCGTGCTGGTCGACGAGACCCGCCCGCTGTTGCAGGGCGCCCGTCTGACCGCGTGGGAACTGGCACAGGCCGGTGTCCCGTACCGGATCCAGCCCGACGGCGCGGCCGCCGCGGCGATGGGCCGCGGCCTGGTCGACTGCGTGCTCGTCGGCGCCGACCGGATCGCCGCCAACGGCGACGTCGCCAACAAGATCGGCACCTACGGCCTGGCGATCGCGGCGAAGCATCACGGAGTCCCGTTCGTGGTCGTCGCTCCGTCGTCCACTGTGGACACCGCGATGCCGGACGGCGCCGGGATCGTGATCGAGGAACGTGATCCCGGCGAGGTCCTGAGCTTCGGCGGTACGAAGGTCGCGCCCGAAGGCGCGGAGGTGTTCAACCCGGCCTTCGACGTCACACCGTTCGACCTGGTCACCGCGGTGGTCACCGAGCAGGGGGTGCTGAACCCGTGAGCAGCTTGGTGAACAGGGCACCCATCTCCGCGTCGTCGTAGTTCAACGGGAGTGTGTCGAAGTAGTAGCGGACCATGCCGGGCTCGGTGCCCACGATCACCCCGAAGTCGATCGTCCGCCCCTTCGCCCGCACGGTCCCGCGGTACTCCTGGAACTTCGTACGCGGGCCCGCGGCCGCCTGATCCGCCGTCAGCCGTACGTCGCTCATCGCGCCCGAAAGCCTGCCGAGGTAGGCGAGATGACACTTCGGGTCGGTCACCGGTGCCGTCAGCCCCGGTCCGGTGAAGGCGGGACCTTGCCGAGGACAGTCGTCGGCGACACCGGCGAACAGTTCCCGAAGGGCGTCCTTCTCGACCGGCCGGAACCATTCCGTCCGATCGTGATAGCGACGCCCCTCGGTGACCTCACCGTTCTCGAGCACCACCCGGTAGACGGCCGGATAGCGCACCACCTGTCCGTTGATCACGGCTTCGTTGGCCGCCTCGTAGAAAACGGCGTCGCCGTTCACCACGATCTTCACCGGGGTGAACCGGAAGGCAGGGAAGGCTCCCAGCAGGGTCCGAAGGTTGTTCTCGATGTCGGCCCTGCCGCGCACCGGCGCCGCGCTGCCCGATTCGGCGAGCGTTCCGTCCGCGGCGAAAACGGTGCCGTACAACCGAACGCGGGCTTCCCGCGCTTCGGGCGTGTCCGAACGCATCGCCCCGAACTCGGTCTGTTTCGTGATGAAGGCGCAGGCACTCGGGGACACCTCGCCTTCGACTCGGTCACCCAGCTGCTCCAGGATCGCGCAACCCTCGTTCGTCTCCGCCACCGCCGGTCCGCTTCCCATCACCATCACACTGACCAGAACCGCTGCCACACCAAGGAATCTCTTGATTTTTCGCACCTGTTCACCTTGGCGAGGGAGACCGTGCGAAGTCGATTACCCGGCAGGTAATGCGGGCTAGAAGGATTCGAGACAGGACGGCTCGCGGTCGGAGGCGAAAGCCGCCGTCGCCCGCGAAACCGCGCCGGCCGTCCGTTCCTTGATCCGCCCGGCCGCGGCCAGCGTGCTCGGCCGGGTGCCGCCGAGGAAGATCGCGCCGAGGTCGATCACGTCCAGTTCGAGGTCCGGCTCGTCCTCCACCCTGGTCACGTCGGCGTTCCCGCCTTCGTCGGTGACGAGCCGCCAGTTCCCGGTGTTCCACGGGCAGAAGGCGTCGCGTACGCCGAACACCAGATCCACCGGAATGCCGTAGCGGCGCGTCTTCAGCGCGCGATCGACGTCGACGAGCCGGACCCACAGGGAGTCACCGGCGGCCCGGCTGATCTTGCGGGGATCGGCCAGGAGGTGGATGAGCGGTTCGTCGAGCGCGGCGAAGGTCTCCACCGTGCCGACCAGGTCGTAGTCGAGCAGGAAGCGGTACAACGTCGCGTACGCCTCCGGCGTGGTCGCGACCAGTTCCTGCACGATCAACGTCCCTCGCGGACCTTCTTCGTGCCAGCCGCTCTTCACCCGGTAGATCGCGTAACCGTCCGGCAGGACGGCGAACTTCAACGCGGTCGCGCCGTCGCGCCGCTGCTCCGGATCGTCGAGGTTGAACTCCCACGTCGCGCCCGGCCGGTCCAGTGCGCCGACCCGCTGTGGGGCTTCCTTGTCGTAGATCGCTTTGATCAGCGGGATCGCCTGCTCGCGCCCGACTTCGCGCACGCGTTCGGCTTCCAGTTCGACACCGGGCCGGTACGCCGCCTTCGCCTGGATCTTGGCGCGGTAGAGCTGCGCCGCGAGGCCGTACCCGAAGCGGGGGTAGATGACCGATTCGGACGACCACAGCGCGGCGATCGGTTCGGCGCCGTCGTCGTGCAGGCCGTGCAGCTGCGCCCGCATGACGCGGGTGAGCGCGCCCCGCCGCCGATGTCCCGGAGCGACGCCGACCGACGTGATCCCCGCGAACGGCGTCGGGCCGGACCCGGGGACGGTGATCTTCCGGCTGAGGATCTCCCCCATCCCGATCAGCTCGTCTCCGTCGAAGACGCCGTGCGAACGGTCGGGTTCGAACACCAGCCCCTCACGGTGCCGGAATCCATCCGACGGGTCGGAGAGGAACGCTCGCGCGAGCATGTCCGAAAGGGCGGGCAGGTCGTCGGTGGTCAAGGTGCGGAGGGTCAAGCTGTCGTCGCTCACCCTGTGGTCCTACGCCTCTTCACCGACGACCGCCAACGTATTAACGAGCGGTCATCAGGGCCGCGGCCCGATCACCTCGCCCTTTTCCGTCACCTCGATGGCCATCGCGGGGCACGAATCCGCCGCGTCCAGCACCGTCTCGTCCGGATCCACCTCCCCCTTGACCACCGTCGCCGTGGCGCCTTCGAGTTCGAAGACCTCCGGCTTCAGCGCGGCACACATCCCCGAGCCGATGCACGTGTCGCCATCGACGTCGACTTTCCAGCTCATGCTCACCATCCGATCGGCATGGAACGGGGCCCCCGCACCAGCATCTGTGTCTTCCACACGATATCGCCGTCGAGGTGCAGTCCGGGGAGATCTCGCAGCAATGCCCGCATGGCCTCCTGCAGTTCGAGCCTGGCCAGCGGGGCACCGAGACAGTGGTGCACGCCGTGCCCGAAACCGAGGTGGGGATTGCTCTCCCTGCCGAATTCGAGGGTTTCCGCCGAGGTGAACTGGAGCGCGTCCCGGTTGGCGGCACCGATGGCGACCATCACCGGCTCGCCCTCCTTCACCAGCACGTCACCCACGTGGATGTCTTCGGTGGCGTAGCGGGCGAATCCGGCTCCGGCACCCAGCGGGATGAACCGCAGCAGTTCCTCGACCGCGGCCGGGATCAGGTCGAGGTCCGCGCGGAGGCGGGCGAGCTGGTCCGGCTGTTCGAGCAGGGCATAGACGAAGTTGGGGATCTGGCTGGCGGTGGTCTCGTGCCCGGCGATCAGGATGCCGATGCACATGTCGACCAGTTCCAGTTCGCTCAGCCTGTCGCGGACGTCGCGCGCTTCGATCAGCGCGGTCATCAGGTCGTCCTGCGGCCGGGCGCGGTGCTGCTCGACGAGCACGTGCATGTACGCCCGCAGCTCGTCCTGGTTGGCCATCATCTCTTCGGTGGTCAGCGGGCTGGTCGACAGCGCGGCGTCGCTCCACACGCGGAACTTGGGCCGGTCCTCGACGGGGACGCCGAGCAGTTCGCAGATCACCGCGACCGGGATCGGCAGCGCGTAGTCCTCGACCAGGTCGGCGGGCTGTCCCTTGGCCTTCATGTCCTCGATCAGCCCTGCCGCCAGCTCGGCGACGCGCGGTCGCAGCAGTTCGACGCGGCGCATGGTGAACGCCTTCGCGACCAGCGTGCGCAGCCGGGTGTGATCGGGCGGGTCCATGCTCAGGATCCCACCCGGCCGCCTGCCCGGTGCCATCCGCGGCTCGTCCTTCTCCGCGGCCATCGCCCGCGAGAACCGCCTGTCGCCCAGCACGAAGCGCGCGTCGGCGTATCGGGTGGCGAGCCAGGCCGGCTCACCGTGCGGGAGCCGGACGCGGAGCATGCCCTTGGTGGCGCGGGCCGTCGCGTACGCCTCGTTGAGCTCAAGACCGGCGTCTTCGTTGAAGGGATAGGCGACGAATTCGGTGTCGGTGGTGGTCATTTTGTCCGGAAACCCCCCGGCTCGGCGGTTTGTAAGCAACTGCTTACAACGCTAGCCACGACCACGGTGAGCGTCAATGCGCCTACCGTGCGACGTCCGGCTAGCCTTTGCCCGATGACGGAAGAACCGCAGGTCCGCAAGCGTGACGCGGCCGCGACCCGAGCCTCCCTGCTCGGCGCGGCGGCGGCGCTCTTCGCCGAACGCGGCTTCGACCGGACGACCGTGCGGGACATCGCGAAACGCGCCGGGGTCAACCAGGCGCTGCTCTTCCGCTACTTCGGTTCGAAAGACGCCCTCTTCGAGGAAGTACTGGCACGCGGCGGGCGCGAGCAGCTGGCCACCACACCACCGGACGAACTGCTCGGGACGGCGTTGCGCAGCATGCTGGACTCCCACCCGGGCCGCGACCGCGCACTCGACGCCTACCTGCGCTCGACCGGCCACGACAGCGCCGCGGCCGCGGTCCGGCGGCAGCTCGGCGAGGAGTACGCGCAGGTGCTCGCCACGCTGACCGACGCCGACGACGCCGACCTGCGGGCCGACCTCGTCCTCGCCTGGCTGCTCGGGATCGGCCTGGTCCGCGACATCACCGGCAAGGAGCCGCTGGCCAGCGCGGATCCCGACGACGTCTGCCGCCTGGTGCTCGGCGCGGCGCGGACGCTGCTGGAGCGCAGCGGGTAAATGCGTCGCCGCTCGCCGCCCACTGCTCTACGGTCGGCTCCGTGATCTCGCTCCCGCCCGCCGGCACCGAAGCCGAGTTCGACGCGTTGACCAGGCAGGACCTGCTTCCGGCGGTGACCTCGCTGACCGGTTCGCTCGGCCTCGGCGAAGTCGTCCCGTTCACCGAGGGCTCGCTGCCGGTCTACGCCGTCGGCGACGATCTGGTGCTCAAGCTGTTCCCGCCGGTGCATCTCGGGGAACTCCCCACCGAGCGGACGATGCTCGAGGTCCTGCACGGGAAACTCCCGATCCCGACCCCCGCCGTGCACGGCGTCGGCGAGCGGGACGGCTGGGGCTACATACTCATGGAGCGCCTGCGCGGCGAAACGTTGAAGGACGCCTGGCCGAAACTGTCCACAGAGGACAAACAACGGCTCGCTCCCGAACTCGGCGAGGCGCTCGCCGCCCTGCATTCGCTGCACGACCCGCGCCTCGACGTCCTGGATCCGGCGGACTGGGCCACGTTCGTCGCCGGGCAGCGTGAAAAGGTCGTCGAACATCACCGCCGGACCGGCCTCGACGAAAGCTGGATCGCGCAAATCCCGGCGTTCCTCGACTCCGTCGACCTCGGCACGCCGCCCGTCGTCCCGCTGCACACCGAGTTCATGCGCGACCACCTCATGGTCGTCCACGACGGCGGACGTCCGCGGCTGACCGGGCTCTTCGACTTCGAACCGGCGATGCGAGGCGCGGCCGAGTACGACTTCGTCGCCGTCGGCCTGTTCGTTTCGGGCGGGGACAAGGACTTCCTGCGACGGCTGCTGACCGGTTACGGCGCCGAGCCGTCCGAGGAGTTCTCCCGGCGTTGCCTGGCGTACGCCCTTCTGCACGTCTACAGCAATTTCACCTGGTACTTCAAGGTTCTTCCCGCGCCGGAAGAACCGACGCCGGAGAGCCTCAGCCGCGCTTGGTGGTAGCCCACGTCACCGGCACCGCTTCGGGGCCGCGGATCGAAAGCGGCGGACGCCAGACGATGTCCGACGCCGGGACGGCGAGGTCCAGTCCCGGCAGGCCGTCGAGCAGGGTCCGGAACGCGATCTCCCCTTCGAGCCGGGCGAGCGCCGCGCCGAGACAGAAGTGGATGCCGTGCCCGAACCCGAGCTGCGGCGCGTTCCGGCGCCGGATGTCGAACCGCGAAGCGCCGGGGAAAGCGCCTTCGTCACGGTTCGCCGCGCCGGTGTGGGCCAGCACGGCCTCACCGCGCCGGACCAGACCGCCGCTCAGTTCGACGTCCTCCAGCGCGACCCGGAGCAGGGACGCGTCGGCCGGTCCGTCGAAGCGCATGATCTCCTCGACGGCCCCCGCCGTCAGCCCGGGATCCGAGCGCAACGCCGCGAGCTGATCCGGATTCCCCGCCAGCAGGACGATCCCGGTCGCGATCAGGCTGACCGTGGTCTCGTGCCCGGCGAGCAGGAGTTGCGTGGCCAGATCGATCAACTCGGCCTCGGTGAGCCGGTCACCGTCCTCGTCGTGCGCATGCACGAGAACGCTGAGCAGGTCCTCGCCCGGCTTCGCCCGCTTGACAGCGACGAGTGCCGCCATGTCTTCCGCCCCGTCACGCCGGGCCCGCGCCACTTCCGCCGGGGTGTACGCCATCGGCGTGACGATCACCCGCGACCACTGCCGGAACCTTTCCCTGCCTTCGAAAGGGACGCCGAGGATCTCGCACATGACCGCCGTGGGCAGCGGAAAAGCGAACATCTCCACCAGATCCACCGGCGGACCGTGCTCGGCCAGCTCCCGCAGCAGCGTGTCGGCGATCTCCTGGATCCGCGGCCGCAGCGCGGCGATCCGGCGGACGGTGAAGGCCTGCGCCGTCAGCTTCCGCAACCGCGTGTGATCCGGCGGGTCCATGTTCAGGATGCTGTGCTCGCCGGTGGAGAAGTCACCCGGTTCGACGAGGCACGGCGCGTCCGGTGCGAGCAGGTTCCGGGAGAACCGGGTGTCCGAGAAGATCAGGCGGACGTCTTCGTACCGGGTCACCAGCCAGCCTTCGCAACCGCTGGGGAAGACGACCCGGGACATCGGCGGATACTCGGCGTAGACCGCGCCCATCGGGGTCGCTGGGACGTCCTTCGCCGCGGGATACGTGGCTGTCATGGAGCCGATGATGAGTGGCGTGAAGCGCCGCCGGAAGGCTCCGGCGGCTCACCCGCCCGAAGAGCCGAAGATCCCTCTCACCCGGTGATAATCCCGCGCAGGAACTCCAGATAGCCCGGCCGCTCGGTCGCGGACAGCAACGTTCCGCCGCTCGCCCGCTGAGCCTGGATCAGTCCGATGAAAGCCGTGTACGCCAGCAAACCCCGATGCCGGGCCTCGGTTTCCGGGCAGTCCATCTCCAGGAAGCAGCGGACGATGAAGTCGACGCGTCGCGCGGTGACGTCGGCGAGCAGCGGACCGATCACCGGATCGCCGGCGTGGGCGAGCAGCGCCAGTTCGGCCCGCTCGTCGTCCTTGCCCCCGAAGACGAGTTCGAAGAGCTCACGCAGCCTTCGTTCCGGGTCCGCGATGCCGTCCAGCAACGTGATCAGCGCCTCGGTGTCCTGCTCGGCCCACCGGCGCACCGCGGCTTCGACCAGCGCGTCCCGATTCGCGAAATGCCAGTAGAAGCTGCCTTTCGTCGTCCCGAGCTTCGCCGCGAGGGGCTCGACGGCGATCGCGGCGACCCCGCCTTCGCACAGCGCTTCGAGCGCCGCGTCCGCCCAATCCTCACGTGCGAGCTTCCTTTTCACGCCACGTACGCTACCGTATGGAAAACCATACGGCACCGTACGGAGGCGGCCATGTCTTTCGGTTCACCCGCGAACTGGGGCGCGACCCCGGAAGAACGCCGCCGCGCGCAGCCGGCGGACACCCTGCTCGACGGCCCTGTCGCGCGCTTCGACCGCGCGGTCACCGTGCACGCGCCCGCCGCGCTCGCCTACCGCTGGCTCTGCCAGATCTCGGTCGCGCCCTACAGCTACGACCTGCTCGACAACCTGGGGCGCCGCAGTCCCGGCACCCTCACCCCCGGCGCCGACGAACTCGCGCCCGGCGACACGCTGATCGTGTTCGAGCTGACCGAGGTCGAACGCGGACACCACCTCACCGGCCGCACCTTCGCCAAATCGGAGAACCTGTTCGGCCCGGTGGCCGCGACGTACTCGGTCGAACCGATCGACGAGCGGTCCTGCCGGATGCTGTGCCGCATCGTCGTGACCTCGAAGGGCTTCCGCGGGCGCCTCAAGGAGTTCCTGCTGGGCTGGGGCGACCTGATCATGATGCGGAAACAGCTGCTGACATTGAAGAAGCACGCGGAACGGGACGCGCGCCTCGGCCGCGTGTCGTGAGTGGTGACCCCGGTTAGGCCCCGGCGGCCTGGTGGCACAACCGTCCCAGTGTCACCAGGGATCACACCGGCGGGTAGCGAAGGGCCCCTTCACTACCTTGAGGGTCAGGGTCCCGGCAAAGTCGAGATCTCGCAGGTCAGGCGACTATTCCTGCACTGTCGGCAGACCGGATTCTGGGCGCCGGCGGGGCTTCGGTGTCCACAAGGGGCACCGCCGGGTGAGTGAGCGTCCGATTGATGCCGCTATGTACGTTTCTGCGGGGGTCGTGAGTGGCATTGAGGGTTAGAACAACAAAAATCACTCACGACCCTCTCGCAAAACCGTGCAAATCATCTAAATCAGGCACCTTTGTCTCGTAAAGCGTCCCTTGTGGACAGCCAAGAGCCAGGTGAGGCTCCTTGCGGGAGGCCGCTCCAGTCGGGTCCACCGCGACACGTTCGCCTTGTCCCGCTCTGGCGGCGGAGCCGACCAGCAGTTATGCGACTTGGCCGGGACCCTGACCCTCAAGGTAGGCAAGGAGGCCTTCACGGACCGGAGAGCGGCGGCCCATACGCCACTTTTGCCTTACCCCTCAACTAGATGACCCGAAATCCACACGGTCCCGCTCTCCTGCCCGAGCACAGCGCATGTCTCAGCGGAACCCGGCCTCCAGGAGCGCGGTGAGGACGGCGCCCGGGTCGTCCCATGCCCCGGTCGCCCAGTCGGCGTTGATATTCGCCGCCATCAGGTGCGTGCCGTCGCGGGAGCCGTAGACGTAGGTCCACGAACCGAAAAGCGCTCCACCCATCCCCCACACCTCCGTTCCATCGGACAGGGTCAGCGACGAGACGCCGAGCCCGTAGGACGCGCTGTCGAGCCAATCCCGGGTGGGTGTCGTGGTGAACATCGCGCTCTGCTGCTCCGGCGGCAGCAGGCGCCCGCCCAGCAGAGCCTCGAAGAACCGCAGGAGGTCGCCGGCACTGGAGACCATGCCGCCCGCCGCCCAGTACGGGCTCGGCTCCAGCGCGGAGGCGTCGTGGATCTCCGCGTCGGGATCGGGTGAGAACAGTTTCGTGTAATGAACGGAATGCGGCTCGCCGAGGGTTTCGTCGCCCGCCCGCGGCAGCCTGGTCGCGGTCAGCCCGAGCGGGCGGGTGACCCGGTCGGTGATCTCGTCGGCGAGATCCCTTCCCGTGACCCGTTCGGCGACCATTCCGGCCAGAACGTAGTTCGTGTTCGAGTAACCCCACCCCGCACCGGGCGCGAAGTCGGCCGGATGAGCCATCGCGATCTCGGCGAGCTGGTGGGGGGTATAGGTTTCGCGCGTGGACAGCGCGGGCTGGTCCTGGGTGTAGTTGAACAGGCCGCTGGTGTGGTTCAGCAGCCGCCGGACGGGGATCTCGTCGCCGCGCGCGACCAGCCCCGGCAGCCACTTCCCCACCGGGTCGTCCAGGTCGAGCCGGTTCTCGGCGGCCAACTGCAGGACCACCGTGGCGGTGAACGTCTTGGTGACGCTCCCGATGCGGAACCGGTCCTCCGCCGAGCGCTCCCGCACCTCGGACCAGGTCTGATCGTGCTCGCGGATTTCAGCAAGGATGCCGGGCACGCCCGCCTCGGACACCGCCTTGTCGAGGACGTCCCGTACCTCGTCGATCTTCGTCATGACGTCGACGCTAGGTTTGCGTTTCCACAAGCGTCAACACCAGCGAAGGCCGTTTCAGCGAAATATCGGGGAATTAGTGCGATCCATTGCACTGAGCTGTCGATGAACGCACACTGGTGCGATGACCGCCGCAAGACTCACCGCTCAGGAGCGCGGACGCATCGCGTCCGGCCTGGCCGACGGCCTCGGGTACGCCGAGATCGCGCGAGCGCTGGGCAGACCGACATCGACCGTGAGCCGTGAGGTCACCCGCAACGGCGGGCGACGTGGTTACCGCGCCGAGCACGCCCAGCACGCCACCGCCTGGCGCGCTCGCCGAGGAGCGGCTTCCCCGGCGGAGCCACCGTCCTTTCCGGACACTCACGGCCGGGATCCGGCGGCCGTCCTCGCCTACGCCGACCGGTTCGCCGCGATGATGGTCCGCGCCGGGCTTCCCCGGATGGCGGCACGGGTGCTCGCCTGTCTGGTCACCACCGATTCCGGTGGCCTGACCGCCGCCGATTTGGTCGGGAGACTGCGGGTCAGCCCAGCTTCGGTCTCGAAAGCGGTCGCTTACCTGGAAGGCCTCGAAGTCGTCGAGCGCGAAGCCGTGGGCAGACGTGAGCGGTACTTCATCGACGACGACGTCTGGCTGCGTGCGTGGCTGGCCAGTGCCCGGACCAACGCGACCTGGGCGGACACCGCCCGCGACGGCGCCCGCGTCCTCGACCCTGGCACCCCGGCCGGCGCACGGCTGGCCCGGATGAGCCGGTTCTTCGCGACCGTGACCGACGACATGGCGGCGAGCCCCAGCGCCACCGCGCGGGACGACGCCGTGACCGTGCTCGCCGCCCTCGCCGTCGCCGACCCGGCCGTGGTGGACCGGATCACCGGGTCGTTCGGCTGGGAACGGGACCGCGTCGACGCGGTCCGTGAACTGCTATGGCAGCGCACGCCTCAGTAGTTCCGCCAGGTGCACGGCCCGCCGCCCGTCGAGTTGCTCGATCTGCGTCCGGCAGCTGAACCCGTCCGCGACCACCTCGGTGCCCTCGGCCGCGGCGCGGATCGCGGGCAGCATGCGGTCTTCGGCGCAGGCGACGGAAACGTCGTAGTGCCCGCGTTCGAAGCCGAAGTTGCCGGCCAGTCCACAGCAACCGGAGTCCATTGTGGAATTACGGATACCCGCGGCGCGCATCGCGGCCTCGTCGGCGTCGAAACCGAGCACGGCGTGCTGGTGACAGTGCACCTGACTGAGCGCCTCCACGTCCAGTGACCGGAATTCGAGCGGCGAGTCCTCGACGAGTTCGGCGAACGTCCTGGTCTGGTCGGCCAGCAGTTTCGCCACCGGGTCGCCGGGCACGAGAGCCGGGAGGTCACCGCGGAACAGAGCCGTGCAACTCGGCTCCAGTCCGGCGACCAGGTAGCCCGATCGCAGGTACGGTTCGAGTACGGAAAGCGTACGGCGCAACACTTTCTTCGCCACATCGAGCTGTCCGGTGGACACCAAGGTGAGGCCGCAGCAGACGCCTCGATCGGGCAGCACGACGTCGTAGCCCGCCGCGGTGAGCACCTCGGCCGCGGCGTCGAGGACGTCCGGGGTGAGGTAGTTGTTGAAGGAGTCGGGCCACAGCACCACGGGCCGGGAGCCGGTCGCCCAGCGCTTGAGATCGGCGCGGCGTCGCGTGAACGGCGCCGGGGCGAAGGTCGGCAGATCCCGTTCCGGCGCGATCCCGCCGAGCTTCTTCAGCAGCCCGGAGAACCAGCGCGACATCGTGTTCGCCGGCCGGGGCGCCAGCGAGGCGGCGCGCAGCCACACCGGCAGCCAGCCCATCGAATAGTGCGACGCCGGGCGCAGCCGTCCCTTGTGGTGCTGGTGCAGGAATTCCGCCTTGTAGGTCGCCATGTCGACGTCGACCGGGCAATCGGACAGACAGCCCTTGCAGGACAGGCAGAGGTCCAGCGCCTCGGCGACCTCCTCCGAACGCCAGCCGTCGGTGATCAGTTCGCCGTTCACCATTTCGGCGAGCAGATGCGCGCGGCCCCGCGTCGAGTGCTTCTCCTCGCGTGTGGCGCGGTAACTCGGGCACATCACGCCCGCTCCGGTGGTGTTGCGGCATTTCCCGACGCCGACGCAGCGCCGCATCGCCTGCCCGAAGCTCCCCCTGTCCTCCGGGTACGCGAGCGCGGTGACGTCTTCGAGGTCCAGCGGCGCGCGCCGCACGCGGAGATCGGCGTCGACCGGCCTGGGATTCACCAGGATGCCCGGGTTCATCCTGCCCGCCGGATCGAAGATTCCCTTGAACCGCGCGAAAAGCGCGAGCATCTCGGGGCTGTACATCCGGGAGAGCAGTTCCGAGCGGGCCTGTCCGTCGCCGTGTTCCCCGGACAGCGAGCCGCCGTGCGCGGCGACCAGGTCGGCCGCCTCTTCGAGGAACGACCGGAATCCGGCGATCCCTCGCGGGGACAGCAGATCGAAGTCCAGCCGCAGGTGCAGGCAGCCCTCGCCGTAGTGGCCGTAGACCACGCTCTTGCGGCCGTGCTCGCGCATGAGTTGTTTGAACTCCCGCAAGTAGGCGCCCAGCCGCTCGGGCGGGACGGCGGCGTCCTCCCACCCGGGCCAGGCTTCCTCACCCCCGGCCAGCCGTGTCGCGAGACCGGCACCCTCCTCCCGGATCCGCCACAACCGCTTCTGCGCGGCCGCGTCGTCCAGCAGCGCGGAACCGGTCAACGCGCCGCGCAGGCCGGCGATCAGCCCGCGTGCCTGGTCCGGATCGGCCATCTCGACGAACAGCCAGGCGCCGCCCGGCGGAAGCCCGTCGGCGCGGCCCGGTTCCAGGAGTGCGACGAGGTCCGCGTCGACACCCTCCACGGTCAGCGGCGACCACGGCAGGATCGCCGGGACGGCGTCGGCCGCGGCGATGTCGGACTCGAAACCGAGCACCGCGAGCACCTTGCGTTCCGGGACCTCGGCGAGGGAGACGGTCGCCTCCAGCACGGTGACGCAGGTGCCTTCGCTGCCGACGAGCGCCTTGGCGACGTCGAAACCGTTTTCCGGCAACAGGTGTTCCAGCCCGTACCCGGACACCCGCCTGCTGAAGGTGGACAGTTCGGTGCGCAGCGACGCCAGGTTGTCCCGGACTAGCGCGCGTAACTCCGAGAAGACCCGGCCTTCCGTGCCGGGTTTGGCGGCCCGCGCGTCCACTTCGGACGGCGAGGTCGGGCCGACGGTCAGCCGGGTGCCGTCGTAGAGCAGCACGTCCAGCTCGCGGAGGACGTCGACCGTGCGGCCATAAGCGACCGAATGCGAGCCGCAGGCGTTGTTGCCGATCATCCCGCCGATCGTGCACCGCGAATGCGTCGACGGATCGGGTCCGAACCGGAGGCCGTGCGGCGCGGCGAGGCGCTGGAGGTCGTCGAGGACGGTTCCCGGGGCGACCCTCGCCGTGCGCGCGCCCGGATCGAGAGCGAGGACGCCGCCGAGGTGGCGCGAAGTGTCGATCACGACACCCGGCCCGCACGAGTTGCCCGCGACGCTGGTGCCGCCGCCGCGGGCGATCACCGGCAGCCCGGCCTCACGGCAAGCTGCGACGGCCGCGATCACCTCGTCGACGCTCCTCGGCAGCACCACACCCTTCGGCACGTGCCGGTAGTTGGAGGCATCGGTCGTGTACAGCGCCAGTGTCGCGGCGTCCGCCAGGATCTCCACGGGTCCATTCAAGACAACCGCGGGCGAGAACGCATCGGCGAACCTCTCCGGACGGGTGTGTCGGAAACCACGTCCGATGTGCGATCGTGAGCGCGTGACGGCGAGACGGCACGCCGCTGAAGACCTCGCCGCCGAGCACAGCGCGGTGCTCGGCGGGCTTCTTCGCGAGCGCGAAGAGCTGCTCGCCACCCTCGACCGGGTCGCGGCGCTCAACGGCACCGCGCGGCTGATCCGCGAGTCGATCGGCACCCATTCCGGCTTCGTCGCCGAGCTGACCGGACCCGAGCAGGCGGTGATCCGCTGGATGTCGGGCACCCGCACGGACGCGCTGCAGGATCTCGCCGTGCCGATCGGCCAGGGCATCGGCGGGCGCGTGCTCGCGCTGGGCAAGCCGGTGCGGGTCAACGACTACGTCAACTCGCCGAGCATCACCCACCAGTTCGACGCGCAGGTGCGCGGCGAGGGCCTCGCCGCGATGATCGCCGTCCCGATCGTCAACGGGAACGAGACCGTCGCCATCGCGTACGCCGCCATGCGCGAGCGCCGCGACTTCGGCGACGACGCGGTCAAGTCGCTCGAAGACATCGCCGGCGAGGCGGGCCGGGCGCTGAAACTGGCGTCGGTCGCCGAGGCCGACCGCGAAACGGCGCTGTCCGCCGAGCGGCTCCGGATGCAGAGCGCGCTGCACGATTCGGTCGGCGCGCTGCTGTTCTCCATCGGCGTCCAGGTCAGGAACCTGCACGAGGACATCAGCGACAACCCGGCGCTCGAATCGCGGCTGCGGCGGCTGGAAGGCGACGTCTCGGCCGCGTCGAGGGCGCTGCGCGAGTCGCTGCTGGCGTTGTCGGAGTCGAGCCCGGAACGCGCGCTGCCGGTGGAACTGGCCGAGCACTGCCGCTCGTTCCAGGCCCGCTGCGGCGTCCCGGCGCGGTTCGTCCAGCTCGCCCCCGTGCCGCGGCTCGACGCCGAACGCACCGGCCTGCTGGTGGCGGCCGTCCGGGAAGGCCTGCTCAACGTGGAGAAACACGCCGACGCGCTGTCCGTCGTGGTCAGCCTGCTGCCCAGCGACGACGGCGTGCAGGTGGTCGTCGCCGACGACGGGACCGGTCATCGCACCGAAGAGGCCGAGGAACCCGAACCCGGCACCGGGATGGGGCTGCGCGCGCTGGCCGAACGCGCCGCGCGGCTCGGCGGCCGGGTCAGCCTGGTCCGCGACGAGGACGACGGGTGCACGCTGCGCGCATGGGTACCGGAACCGTGCCGTCGCCGGTGACGGTGCTCGTCGTGGACGACCATCCGGTGGTCCGCGACGGGGTGAGCCTGCTGCTGCGCTACGACCCGGCGATGACCGTGGTCGGTTCGGCCGAGACCGGCCGGTCCGCGATTCAGCGGGCGGGTGAGCTGAAGCCGGCGCTGATCCTGCTCGACCTGCGGTTGCCGGACATGCTCGCGCCCGAGGTCATCGCCGAACTCCGGCGTGTGCACCCGGCGGGGCGGATCGTGGTGTTCACCGCGCACGGCGACCATCAGGGCGTCCGGGCCGCGCTGGACTCCGGGGCGCACGGCTGCCTGCTCAAGGACGTCGCCGGGACGGATCTGGTGGCGGCGCTGCGGCAGGTGCTCAAGGGCGAACGCGTCGTCGATCCGCGCATCTTCCCCGACGACGGCCAGCGGTCGGACGCGCTGGCCCGCAGCGGCCTGACGCGGCGTGAGTACGAGGTCCTGAGGCTGGCCGCGCAGGGACAGACGAATCCGGAGATCGCGGAATCGATCGGACTGGCGCGGAACACGGTGAAGACGTACCTGCAGTCCGCTTTGCACAAACTCGGCGCCAGGAACCGCGTCGAGGCCATCGGCAAGGCCTCCGAAGCCGGCCTCCTCTGACCCGCCACAACGGTCTCCCCAAGGGCGCCCCGCGCCCGACGGAGACTTCACCGTCGCGCGCCCTCTTTGGGCCGAAGGCCACGGAAACGTTTTGCAGGGCGCCCCGCAAGATCACGCGAGTCCTCTTCGGTCCGGCGCCCTGCGGAACGTTTCCGTCAGCGCGCGACAGACGAGCACTGTGTCCGTTTTGTAGCCGTGTGGGTCTCCAGGTGGGGGTAACGCAACGGAGGGTGCCCACGCAGGATGACCGCCACCGATCGTGACTCGTGTCACACGAACGGAGGAGGCGGCTTGCTGAGTGTCCGTGATCTTCAGGTGCGGTACGGCCGATCGGTGGCCGCACTGCACGGGGTCGACCTCGATGTTTCGCCCGATGGGGTGCTGGCGGTGCTCGGCAGCAACGGTGCCGGGAAATCGACGCTGCTCCGCACCGTGTCGGGCACGCTGCGTATGCACCGGGGCTCGGTTTCCGCGGGCGAGGTGCGCTACGACGGCAAACCACTGTCCAAACTCGACCCTGCCCGCATCGTCGGTCTCGGCGTGGTCGGCGTCCCCGAAGGCCGCCAGGTTTTCGCGCGGATGACGGTCGAGGAGAACCTGCGCGCGGGCGGGATCGGCGCCCGCTCCCCCGAGCAACGCGCCGCCGCCCGCAAACGCGTCGACGAGCTCTTCCCGGTCCTGTCCGAGCGGGCCAAACAACGCGCGGGCCTGCTTTCCGGCGGTGAGCAGCAGATGCTCGCCATCGGCCGCGCGCTGATGTCCGGCCCGCGGCTCCTGCTGCTCGACGAACCCTCCCTCGGCCTCGCGCCGAAGATCGTCGAGCGGATCGGCGACATCATCCGCGAGATCCACGAGCAGGGCACCGCCGTGGTGCTGGTCGAGCAGAACGCCGTGATGGCGTTGCGCGTCGCCGATCACGCGATCGTCCTCGAGGTGGGCCGGGTCGCACTGGCCGGGACGACGGCCGAGCTCGCGGCGAGCGAGGAGGTCCAGCGGCTCTACCTCGGCGGTCACGCCGAATCGCAGGCCACCGCCGAGGCCGAAGCCGCCGACGCCCGCAAGCAGCGCGCGGGCCGGAGCTTGACGAGGTGGGCCGGATGACGCCGCCCGAGTTGCACGTCGACAACGTGACCCTGCGCTTCGGCGGGATCACCGCGCTGGACGACGTCTCGTTCACCGTCGGCTCAGGTTCGCTGCACGCGCTCATCGGCCCGAACGGCGCCGGGAAGTCCAGCTGTTTCAACGTGATCAGCGGGCTCTACCGGGCGGACACCGGCAGTGTCCGCCTCGGCGACACTGTCCTTTCCGGACTCCCGCCACACCGGCTCGCCGGCCTCGGGGTCGGCCGGTCGTTCCAGAACGCCGCCCTCTCCCCCGGCTCCACCGTGCTCGACAACGTCATGCTCGGACGGCACGCGCTGACCAAGGGCGGTTTCCTCGCCTGCGGGCTCCGTCTGCCGTGGACGGTCCGGGCCGAACGGCGCCATTCCGAACGGGTCCGGGAGATCTGCGACTTCCTCGGCATCGGCGCACTGGTGGACCTCCCGGTCGGCGCGCTGCCCTACGGCGCGGTGAAACGCGTCGACCTCGCCCGCGCGCTCGCCGTCGAACCGGTTCTGCTCCTGCTCGACGAACCCGCGGCGGGCATGAACGCGACCGAGACCGCCGAACTGGCCGGGACGATCCGTGACGTCCGTGACGAACTCGGTATCTCGATCCTGCTGGTGGAACACGACATGGGGCTGGTGATGGGCATCGCGGACCGGGTCACCGTCCTGGACTTCGGCAGGCGCATCGCCGACGGCACACCGGCCGAGGTCCAGTCGGATCCGGACGTGATCAGGGCATATCTCGGCACGGAGGCCACGGCGTGAACACTTTCCTGCAACTCGTGGTGAACGGACTCGGCAAGGGCGCGGTGTTCGCGTTGCTGGCGCTGGGTTTCGTGATCATCTTCAAGGCCACCGAGGTGGTCAACTTCGCGCACGGCTCGCTCGTGCTCTTCGGCGGCTACCTGGTCGTCGTGACCCGCGAATCACTCGGCTGGGCGGGCGCTTCACTGGTCGGCATCGTCTCCGCCGGTCTGCTGGCCCTCCTGCTGGAACGGTTCCTGCTGTCCCGCTCGCGGCACGCGGACGCGAACAGCCTGGCGTTGCTGACCATCGGCGTCGACGTGATCGTCACCGAGGAGATCGTGCGGCGCCTCGGCGTCACGCTGCCCTTCCTCGGCGACGCCTGGGACGCGCAGCCGTTCCAGATCGGCGGGATCACCCTGTTCCGCACGCATCTGGTGGCGTTGGTGGTCGCCGCCGTGCTGATCACCGCGTTCACCTTGGCCTTCAAGTACTCGAACTGGGGTGTCGCGATGCGGGCCCAGGCCGAGAACCGCGAAGCCGCCGCGCTGATGGGGATCCGCAGTTCCCGGGTGACGGCGACGGCGTGGGTGGTCGCCGGGGTGCTCGCCGGGGTCGCGGTGCTCTTCATCGCCACACAGGACTTCTCCGGCGCGGGACTGTCCCGCGGCACGCACTCCATCGCGCTCGCGGCGTTCCCCGCGGCCATCCTCGGCGGGCTCGACTCGACGGCGGGCGCGGTGGTGGGCGGCCTGGTCGTCGGGCTGGTCGAGGCGCTTTCGGCGCAGTACGTGTCGTTCGACTTCTCCAAGAGCGCGGTCTTCCTCGTGATGCTCGTGGTGCTGGTGGTGCGGCCGTCGGGGTTGTTCGGGACGAGGGAGAGCACACGTGTCTGACACCGCTGTGAAAACTCCTGCCTCGGCTCCGCCCGCACCACCCGCGAAACGCGATCGGGGGCGGCTGCTCAAGGCGCTGGCCTGGGTCGCGCTGCTCGTCGTCCTGCTGGCGATCCCGCTGTACCTCGACGCCGCCTGGCTGAAGGCCGGGCAGTACATGATGATCGGCGGGGTCGGCGCGATCGGGCTGACCCTGCTCGTCGGGCAGGCCGGACAGCTGTCGCTGGCGCACGCGTTCTTCCTGCTGGCGGGCGCGACCGGGTACACCGTCCTTTCCGGACCCGCCGACGACGAGCGCGTGTTCGGGCTCGGCCTCGATCCCGCTTTGTCGCTGGTCGGCGCGGTGGTCATCACCGCTCTGCTGGGGCTGGCGTTCGCGCCGGTTTCCGGACGGCTGCGCGGGATCTACCTCGGTGTCGCGTCGCTGTCCCTGGTGTTCCTCGGGCTCTACTTCGGACAGTCGGCCGAAACGCTGACCGGCGGGACGTCGACCGGGCGCACCCCCGAACCGTTCTCGCTGTTCGGTTTCCCGTTCACCAACGGCGGCCCGGAGATCGAACTGATGGGTGTGCCGATCCGGCAGGCGGAACGGCTCTGGTACCTGTTCCTGCTGCTGACCGTGCTCGCGTTCGTGGTCGCCAAGGCGGCGGTGCGCAGCCGGGTCGGCCGGTCGTGGCGGGCGGTGCGGGACAACGAAGCCGCCGCGTCCGTGATGGGTGTCAGCGTCACGCGCGCCAAGGCGGGCGCGTTCGCGGTCTCCTCGGCGTACGCGGGGCTCGCCGGCGCGATGACCGTGCTGTGGTTCGACATCCTCAAACCCGACGAGAGCGAATTCGGTACGTACGGCATCAACATCTCCATCGCCTTCCTGGCCATGGTGATCATCGGGGGACTCGGCTCGGTGCCGGGCGCGCTGGTCGGCGCGCTGATCGTCAACGGGCTGCCGCAGGTGCTTTCGCTGTATTCCGCCGATCTCGGCTGGTTCTCCGGAACCGGCGACGGCGCCTTGACCCCGATCCTGGTCAGCTCGTTCGTCTACGGTGCCGCGATCATCCTCGTGGTGCTCTTCGAACCGGGTGGGCTCGCCGCGATCGGCCGCCGAATCACGTCCGTCAGGAAACCTCATCTCCCGGAGGAGCAAGACAAATGAAGCGCACATATCCGGCCGTCGCGCTGGCGGCGGTCCTCGCCCTCTCGGCGTGCAGCACGAAAGCGGGCGACTCGGGGTCCTCGGGGGCGGACGGTTCGGGCGTCAAGACCGACAAAGGGGTGACGGCTTCGGAGATCACCCTCGGCGTGATGACCGACAAGACGGGGGTGTTCAAGAACCTCGGGCTCGGCATCACGCAGGGCAACGAGTTGTGGGCCAAGGACTTCAACACCGCGGGCGGGGCATGCGGCCGTCAGGTCAAACTCGAGACCGTCGACCACGGCTACAAGGCGGACACGGCGAAGACGCTGTATCCGCAGATCGAGCCGAAGGTGCTCGGCTTCGTGCAGCTGCTCGGCTCGCCGGTGGTGGCCGCGTTGAAGCAGAACATCGCCTCGGACAAGACCGTCGCCGCGCCCGCGTCGTGGTCTTCCGAACTGCTCGACAATCCGTACGTGATGATCGTCGGGACGACGTACGACCTGGAGATCATCGACGGGCTGTCGTACTTCCAGGAACAGGGCCTGGTGAAGGACGGCGACACGATCGGGCACGTCTACATCGACGGCGAGTACGGCAAGAACGGCCTGCGCGGCTCGCAGTTCTACGCCAAGAAGCACAATCTGACGGTCAAGGAGGTCAAGGTGACCTCGACCGACAACGACCTCACCAACATCGTCACCGGCCTCAAGGGCGCCGGGGTGAAGTCCATCGTCCTCACCACCACCCCCGCGCAGACCGGTTCCGCGCTCGCGGCGAACAAGGCGCTCGGGCTGAACGTCCCCGTACTCGGCAACAACCCGGTGTTCGACCCCGTGCTGCTGAAGAGCCCGGCGGCGAACGCGCTGGACAAGCTGACGATCGTCGCCAGCAGCGTGCCGTTCTCCGCCGACATCCCCAAGGCCAAGGACGTCGCGACGAAGTACAAGGCGGCGTACAAGGAGACCCCGAACGGCGGGATCCCCTACGGCTACGCGGTCGGCGAGGTGTGGGGCACGGTGCTCAAGAAGGCCTGCGAGAACAAGGACCTCACCCGGGAGGGTATCGCCGCGGCACTGAAGCAGACGACGTCGGCGAGCACCGGCGATCTGGTGGCGGCACTGGACTTCTCGAAGGCGGGCACCCCGGCGACGCGCCAGGTGTACGCGGCGACACCGGACGCGTCGGCCGAGGGCGGGGTCCGCTACGTCAAGCCGCTGTTCGAGGCTCCCGAGGCGAAGGAGTACGTGGCCCCGCACCAGAAGTGAGGCGGGCTTCGGCGAGTGCGTCCGCTTCGGCCAACGGTGTGGTGCCGTTGGCCGAAGCGGCGTCGAGAAGCCTTCGCGTCGTCTCCTCCAGAGTTTCGACGCGGGCGAGTGCCGCGGCGTGGGTGAGTCTTTCGGCCTCGCGGCCGAGCGTGTAGACGACTCCCCCGGCACTCGCGACGAAGTCCGGGATCCACAGGACTCCCTTGGCGGCGAGGTCTTCCGCCACCATATCGTCGGTGAGCTGGTTGTTGGCCGGGCCGACGACGAGCGGCGCGGCGACCTCGGTTCCGGGGCCGAAGACCCCGCCGACGGCGGCCGGGATCAGGACGTCGGCCTCGATGCCGAGCACCTCCTCCGGCCGGGCGACGCCCAGGCCCTGCTCCCCGGCGGCGGCGAGGCGTCGTTCGTCCACATCGGACACGGTGACCTTCGCGCCCTGCTCGACCAGGTCGGCGGCGAGGTGGGCGCCGACCGAGCCGTAGCCGCTGATGACCACCCGGCGGCCTTTCATGTCGTGGTCGCCGAAGACCGCTCGCGCGCCCGCTCGCAACGCGGCGAGCACCCCGACGGCGGTCGGCCCGCTCGACGAACCGGTGCCGCCGTGCTCCTCGGGGAGGCAGAACACGTGCGGGGTCCGTTCACTCAGCACCAGCATGTCCTCCGGGCCGGTGCCGACGTCCGGGCCGGCGAGATACGCGCCGTCGAGTGACTCGATGAGGTCGGCGTGGTCGAGCAGGATCTCGCGCCGCTGCTCGGCGGTCGGCACGGCATCGAGGGCGACGACACTTTTGCCGCCGCCGAAGTCCAGGCCCGCGACAGCGCATTTGCGCGTCATCGCCGCGGACAGCCGCAGGACGTCGCCGATCGCGTCGTCGATGCGCGGATAGACCTTGAACCGGCAGCCGCCGACGGCCGGACCGAGCGTGCGCGAGTGCACCGCCACCATGGTGGTCACCCCGGATCGGCGGCCCCGCCGGACGACCAGCTCCTGTACGGACATTTCGTTCCCTTCCACGCAATTAGTCACCTACTTGCGCCGAAGTTAGGCTGATCCTCAGGTTTGCAGGGGTTCTGCCGAACGTTATTCGGCAGGAGACGCGAAGGAGTGGGCATGGACGAACTTGATTCGGCGATCATCCGGGAACTCCAGGCGGATGCGCGGCAGTCGAACCGCGACATCGCCCGCAAGGTCGGCGTCGCGCCGTCGACCTGCCTGGAACGCACGCGGCTGCTGCGGGAGCGCGGCGTCATCCGCGGGTATCACGCGGACATCGACCTGCGCAGCCTCAACCGCGGCGTGCAGGCGATGGTCTCGGCGCAGGTGCGGCCGCTGAGCCGGGAGGTGATCGACTCCTTCCAGCGTTCGGTCGCGGAATTGCCGGAGGTCCTTTCGGTCTTCGTCACCGCGGGCAGCGATGATTTCCTGATCCACGTCGCCGCGCAGGACGTCGATCAGCTCCACGCATTCCTGGTGGATCGGTTGGCGAAGCGCAAAGAGATCATCGGATTCCGGAGTTCGATCATTTTCCGGCATCTGCGCAAGACCGAGCTGGAACCGCTTCCGCGCCGAATACCGGGTGAGAACCCCTAGGTGTTCACCCTTGAATACGCGACACACCACCCTTGAGTACGCCCTAAATCCGAGACTTCGCATCGTAGAAGACGGAAACTGTCGGGGGTATGGGTTTCACTGTTCAGAGCGGAACAGAAAGGAGGCACGCCATGGACGTTCGGACGGAACTGAACCATCGTGAGCGGGCCACCCTGAGAGCCGTGGCCGAGGGCCACGCCGAAATCAGCTGTAGCTGCGAGCCGGACCTGTTCGTCGACGGCCTCGCCTGCTGCGACCAGCACACCGCGCACCGCCTGGCCCACCTCGGCCTGGTGGCGCCCGCCAGGGGCGGCCGCTGGGGTGAGCGCGTGCCCGCCCTGCTCACCGACGCCGGAGCGGTGGCGCTGGGCGGCCTCGCCAGGCCCGGGGTCGCCGCGTAAAACGGGTTGCCCGGGCACGCCCTCGGCGCCACGCTTTGCCGATGCGTGTCTTTCTGGAGACCGAGCGGCTCCTGCTGCGACAGTTCACCGACGCCGACGTCGACGACCTGTTCGCGCTCTACGACGACCCAGAAGTCATGCGATACCTCAATGGGGGCGAACCCGCCGACAGGGCGGAGATCGAAGAACACGACCTTCCCGCGTTTCTCGGTTACTACGAGCGTTTCCCCGGTTACGGGTTCTGGGCGGCGATCGAGAAATCCAGCGGGTCTTTTCTGGGGTGGTTCCATTTCCGTCCGTTGCGTGGTCATCACACGGACGATCCCGAACTGGGCTACCGGCTGAGCCGGTCTTCCTGGGGCAAGGGCTACGCGACCGAAGGTTCGCTCGCACTCCTGGAGAAGGGTTTCACGGAACTGGGTGCCCAGCGGGTCTGGGCGGGGACGATGGCGGTGAACCTGGGGTCCCGGCGGGTCATGGAGAAGATCGGGATGCGGCACGTCCGGACCTATCACGAGCACTTCGACAACCCGATCCCCGGCACGGAGGAGGGCGAGGTCGAGTACGCCATCACACTGGAAGAGTGGCAGGCCCGCACCCACCCGTGACCAGACCCGTCACTCGCGTGATCAGAGACGTCACTCGCGTGATCAGAGGCGTAACACACGTGATCAGAGAGTTACGCCTTCAATCACGCGAGTTACGCCTCCAATCACGTGAGTTACGGGTTTGATCACGTGAGTCACGGGGTGGGCAGCCAGGTTTCGCCGATCTCCTCGGCGAGGGCCTCCCCGCCGGTCAGGTCGGCGAGCCAGGCGTGGAACGCGTCGCCCTGGTCGGGCGCGAGCCCGACGTCGAAGTGGGCGACGTCCTCGAAGCGGGTCGCGTGCAGCAGGTACGGCGACGAGCGGATGTCGTTCTCCAGCCGTCCGGCCCGGTCGTAGTCGACGACGACCTCCACCAGCCGCAGCCGCCGGTACTCCTGGACGCCGATGACGTCGACGGCCTCCGAAACGGCCTGCCCGTACGCGCGGATCAGGCCGCCGGCACCGAGCAGCACCCCGCCGAAGTACCGGGTCACCACCGCGACCGTGTCGGTCAGCTCCCGGCGGCGGAGCACCTCGAGCATCGGCGTGCCCGCCGTGCCCGCGGGCTCACCGTCGTCGCTGGAACGCTGAGCGCGCCCATCGGCGCCCAACACGAACGCGTGACAGTGGTGCCGGGCCGCCGGATCGGCCTTCTTCCTGGCGGCGATCACCGCACGCGCGGCCTCTTCCGAGGTGACCGGGGCGAGCGCGCAGAGGAAGCGTGACCGCCGGATTTCGATCTCGTGGACCCCGGTGCCCGCCACGGTGAGATAACGATCCGCCATCGGCCAAGCCTCTCAAACCAGGCAGGACGCTCTGCCGTTCGGGCGATCCGCCGGTCACCGCGGGTCACCGCAACACCGGTGAAACCCACTCTCCCGCGCGACCCAGGTCACACTTTCGGACTAGGTGAGCGATCGTTTACGCAGGTCAGAGCGCCGATGCTCCACTCAGTGGACATCTCATTCCAGTCAGTGGGCAGATGATGTTTGAAGTCAACGCCCGCGTGGCATTTCCCACCCCGACCAAGAGACGTATGTCGATAACAGCGATTTCACACTATCGTCATAAGACCGGCGAACCCGGGAGTAACACGTGTACCCGTCAGCCGCCCACCACAGTGGCCAGACGGCACCCATGTGCACAGCAGTACCGATATGCGCATCGGCCGCCCAGTGCAGTGCGGCTCTACGAGGCCTGCCCCCGTTTCCGCGGGCGGGATCGTTCCCTCTCGACTGACCATCGCGGTCCCGGACCACTCCGTTAACTGGTTCACGTACGAACCACCCGAACGGAGTGGTACCGGTCGCGCCGACGCCTTGGGAGGCGGCCAGCCGTGACCCACCATGCCAGCAACAAGGGCAGCAAGGCCCCCGAAGGCCTGTACGACCCGGAGTTCGAACATGACGCCTGTGGTGTCGCGTTCGTCGCAGACCTCTCCGGTAAACGCGATCACGGCATCGTCGCCAAAGCACTGATCGCGCTGCGGAACCTGGAACATCGCGGAGCCCGCGGCGCCGACCCGGAGACCGGCGACGGCGCCGGGATCCTCATCCAGGTCCCCGACGAGTTCTACCGCGAGGTCGTCGGCTTCGAACTTCCCGAGCCCGGCGCGTACGCCGTCGGCACGGCTTTCCTTCCGCAGGACGAAAACGCCCGCGGCCGGGCGATGACGACCATCGAGCGCGTCGCCGCCGAAGAGGGCATGCGCGTGCTCGGCTGGCGCGACCTCCCCGTCGACACCGACCACGTCGGGACGGGCGCGGCCGAGACCATGCCGCATTTCAGCCAGCTGTTCCTGACAGGACAGGACGCGCTGGAGGGCCTTGCCCTGGAACGCGCCGCCTTCGTGGTTCGCAAACGCGCCGAGCACGAGCTCGTCGAGGACGACGTGTACTTCCCAAGCCTGTCTTCGCGCACGATCGTCTACAAAGGAATGCTCACCGAGCCGCAGGTCGAGAAGTTCTTCGCCGACCTCACCGACGAGCGCGTCACCAGCGCCATCGGCCTGGTGCACTCCCGGTTCTCCACCAACACCTTCCCGTCGTGGCCGCTGGCGCATCCGTACCGGTACGTCGCCCACAACGGCGAGATCAACACCCTGCGCGGCAACCGCAACTGGATGGACGCGCGTGAGGCGCTGCTCGAATCCGACCTGATCCCCGGTGACCTCAAGCGGATCTACCCGATCATCACCCGCGGCGCGAGCGACTCGGCGTCCTTCGACGAGGTGCTGGAGCTGCTCCACCTCGGCGGGCGGCCGCTGCCGCACGCGGTGCTGATGATGATCCCGGAGGCCTGGGAGAACCATCAGGAGATGGACCCCGCGCGCCGCGCGTTCTACGAGTTCCACTCGACGCTGATGGAACCGTGGGACGGCCCCGCGCTGGTCTCGTTCACCGACGGCACCCAGATCGGCGCGGTGCTCGACCGCAACGGCCTGCGCCCCGCCCGGTACTGGGTCACCGAAGACGGCCTCGTCGTCCTCGCCAGCGAGGTCGGCGTGCTGGAGCTGGAGCAGTCCACGATCGTCCGGAAAGGACGGTTGGAGCCGGGCCGCATGTTCCTCGTGGACACGGCCGCCGGCCGGATCGTCGAGGACGAGGAGATCAAGGACCGGCTCG
This sequence comes from Amycolatopsis sp. WAC 01375, assembly GCF_003947325.1. NCBI lineage: Bacteria > Bacillati > Actinomycetota > Actinomycetes > Pseudonocardiales > Pseudonocardiaceae > Amycolatopsis > Amycolatopsis sp. WAC 01375. Next base: position 190,024 of record NZ_QHHW01000029.1, on the reverse strand, counting down.
CCACCGAGCACCCGTACGACGAATGGGTCGAGGACGGGCTGCTCCCGCTCGACGGGCTTCCCGAGCGTGAGCGCGAGATCCCTCCGCACGCCGCGCTCGTGCGCCGTCAGCAGGCTTTCGGCTACACCGAAGAGGAACTCGACGTCCTGCTCCAGCCGATGGCCCGCACCGGCGCGGAGCCGATCGGCTCGATGGGCAACGACTCCCCCATCGCGTCGCTGTCCAGCCGTCCTCGGCTGATCTTCGACTACTTCATCCAGCTCTTCGCCCAGGTGACCAACCCGCCGCTGGACGCGATCCGCGAAGAACTCGTCACCGCGCTCGGCACCCAGCTCGGCGCGCAGCCGAACCTGCTTCAGGCCGACGCGAAGTCGTGCCGCCGGATCGTGCTGCCCTTCCCCGTACTGGACAACGACGAGTTCGCGAAGCTCGTGCACGTCAACGACGACGGCGACCTTCCGGAGTTCCAGGCGGTCACCGTGCACGGCACCTACGACGTCCACGGCGGCGGCGAGGCGCTCGTGCGTCGGCTCGACGAGATCCGTGCCGAGGTGTCCGCGGCCATCGCCGAGGGCGCGCGGCTGATCGTGCTGTCCGACCGCGGGATCGACGAAGACCACGCGGGTATCCCCTCGCTGCTGCTCACCGGCGCGGTGCACCACCACCTGGTGCGCGAGAAGACCCGCACGCAGGTCGGCCTCATCGTCGAGGCGGGCGACGCGCGCGAGGTGCACCACATCGCGCTGCTGATCGGCTACGGCGTCGCGGCGGTGAACCCGTATCTGGCGATGGCGACCGTCGAGGAGATGGCCGACCAGGGCCTGATCCCCGGTGCCACCGCCAAGCAGGCCACCGCGAACCTGATCAAGGCGCTGGGCAAGGGCGTCCGCAAGACGATGTCGAAAATGGGCGTGTCCACAGTGGCCTCCTACACCGGCGCGCAGATCTTCGAAGCGGTCGGGCTCGGCGACGAGGTCATCCAGAACTGCTTCACCGGTACCACTTCCCGGCTCGGCGGCGTCGGCTTCGACACGCTCGCGCTGGAAGTCGCCGAGCGGCACCGCCGGGCGTTCCCGCGCGACGGGTTCCGCGCGAACCACCGCGAGCTGGAGACCGGCTCGGACTACCAGTGGCGCCGCGAGGGCGAGCCGCATCTGTTCAACCCGCAGACGGTGTTCAAGCTGCAGCACTCCACCCGTGCCGGGAAGTACGAGGTCTTCAAAGAGTACACGAAGGCCGTCGACGACCAGGCGCAGAAGCTGTACACGCTGCGCGGCCTGTTCGACTTCAAGATCGGGCAGCGTCCCGCGGTGCCGATCGAAGAGGTCGAGCCGGTCTCCGAGATCGTCAAGCGGTTCGCGACCGGCGCGATCTCCTACGGCTCGATTTCGGCGGAGATGCACGAAACCCTGGCCATCGCGATGAACCGCCTCGGCGGCAAGTCGAACACCGGTGAGGGCGGCGAGGATCCGGACCGGCTCTACGACCCCGAACGCCGCAGCGCGGTCAAGCAGGTCGCGAGCGGCCGGTTCGGCGTCACGAGCGAGTACCTTGTCAACGCCGACGACATCCAGATCAAGATGGCGCAGGGCGCGAAGCCCGGCGAGGGCGGCCAGCTGCCCGGCGCGAAGGTGTACCCGTGGATCGCGAAGACGCGGCACTCCACGGCGGGTGTCGGGCTGATCTCGCCACCCCCGCACCACGACATCTACTCGATCGAGGATCTCGCCCAGCTGATCCACGACCTCAAGAACGCCAACCCGGCCGCGCGCATCCACGTGAAGCTCGTGTCCGAGGTCGGCGTCGGCACGGTCGCGGCCGGTGTGTCCAAGGCGCACGCGGACGTCGTGCTCATCTCCGGGCACGACGGCGGCACCGGTGCTTCCCCGCTGTCGTCGATCAAGCACGCGGGCGGCCCGTGGGAACTCGGGCTCGCCGAGACGCAGCAGACGCTGCTGGCCAACCGGCTGCGCGACCGGATCGTCGTGCAGACCGACGGCCAGCTCAAGACCGGCCGTGACGTGGTCATCGCCGCGCTCCTCGGCGCCGAGGAGTTCGGTTTCGCCACCGCTCCGCTGGTGGTGTCCGGCTGCATCATGATGCGGGTGTGTCACCTCGACACCTGTCCGGTCGGCGTCGCGACGCAGAACCCCAAGCTGCGCGAGAAGTTCAGCGGCAAGGCGGAGTACGTGGTGAACTTCTTCGAGTTCATCGCCCAGGAGGTCCGGGAGTACCTGGCGGAGCTGGGTTTCCGGTCCATCGCCGAGGCCGTCGGCCACGCGGAGATGCTCGACAAGCGCAAGGCCATCGATCACTGGAAGGCCGCCGGGCTCGACCTGTCGCCGATCTTCCACGTGCCCGCGATGGCCCCGGCCGGTCTGCGGCACCAGCAGACGGTGCAGGACCACGGGCTGGAGAAGGCGCTCGACAACACGCTGATCCAGCTCGCCGAGGGCGCGCTGTCCTCCGGGGACAAGGTGCGGCTGGAACTGCCGGTCCGCAACGTGAACCGGACCGTCGGCACCATGCTCGGCCACGAACTCACCAAGCGGTGGGGCGGCGAAGGCCTGCCGGACAACACGATCGACGTCACCTTCACCGGGACCGCCGGTCAGTCGTTCGGCGCGTTCGTGCCCAAGGGCATCACGCTGCGGCTCTACGGCGACGGCAACGACTACGTCGGCAAGGGTCTCTCCGGTGGACGGCTCATCGTGCGGCCGCCGAAGGTGGCGCGGTACAACGCCGAAGAGCACATCATCGCGGGCAACGTGATCGGCTACGGCGCGACCAGCGGCGAGATCTTCATCCGCGGCAAGGTCGGCGAGCGGTTCTGCGTGCGCAACTCCGGCGCGCTGGCCGTCGTCGAGGGCGTCGGCGACCACGGTTGCGAGTACATGACCGGTGGCCGTGTCGTCGTGCTCGGCAACGTGGGCCGCAACTTCGCGGCAGGCATGTCGGGCGGTGTCGCCTACGTGCTGGACCTGCCCGCGCACCGGATCAACCCGGAGATGGTCGACGTCGACCCGCTGGATTCGTCCGATGTGGACTTCCTGCGCGAGGCACTCGAAAAGCATTACGACGAAACGGAGTCCGCGGTCGCGCGCACACTGCTCGCCGATTGGGACGCCGCCGTCGACCGGTTCGGCAAGGTCATGCCGAAGGACTACAAGCGCGTGCTCGCGGCGCAGGCTGAGGCCGAGCGTGACGGGCGTGACGTGAACGAGGCGATCATGGAGGCCGCACATGGCTGACCCCAAGGGCTTTCTGACCACCACTCGCGAGACGCCCAAGAGCCGTCCCGTCGACCTGCGCCTGATGGACTGGCGCGAGGTGTACGAGGACTTCGCGACGTCGAAGCTGCAGAAGCAGGCCGGACGCTGCATGGACTGCGGCATCCCGTTCTGTCACCAGGGCTGTCCGCTCGGGAACCTCATCCCCGAGTGGAACACCCTGACCTGGCGCGACGATTGGCGTGAGGCGGCCGAGCGGCTGCACGCGACCAACAATTTCCCGGAGTTCACCGGGACCCTCTGCCCGGCGCCGTGCGAGACGGCGTGTGTGCTCGGGATCAACGACGATCCCGTCACCATCAAGCGGGTCGAGATCTCGATCATCGACCGGGCCTTCGAAGAAGGCTGGGTCACACCGGAACCGCCGGTCGTCAAGACCGGCAAGAAGGTGGCGGTGGTCGGATCCGGCCCGTCGGGACTCGCCGCGGCGCAGCAGCTCACGCGCGCGGGCCACAGTGTCGTGGTCTTCGAGCGGGCCGACAAGATCGGCGGGCTGCTGCGCTACGGCATCCCCGAATTCAAGATGGAGAAGCACCGCCTCGACCGGCGCCTCGACCAGATGCGGGCCGAAGGCACGGAGTTCCGGACCTCGGTGAACGTCGGCGTCGACCTCACCGTCGAGGAACTCAAGTCCTCCTACGACGCCGTGGTCCTCGCCGGTGGCGCGACGGCGTGGCGCGACCTGCCGATCGACGGCCGCGAGCACGACGGCGTCCACCAGGCGATGGAGTTCCTCCCGCACGCCAACCGGGTCGCCGCCGGTGAGCTGGACGTGTCGCCGATCAGCGCCGAGGGCCTCGACGTCGTCGTCATCGGCGGCGGCGACACCGGCGCGGACTGCGTCGGGACCTCGCACCGCCAGGGCGCGAAGTCGGTGACGCAGCTGGAGATCATGCCGAAGCCGCCGCTTTCGCGGTCGGACGCGCATCCGTGGCCGACGTACCCGATGATCTACCGCGTCTCGTCCGCGCACGAAGAGGGCGGCGAGCGGCTGTACTCGGTCAACACCCAGGAGTTCGCGGCCGACGCCGACGGGCGCGTGCGCGCGCTGAAGCTGGTCGAGGTGCGCAACGAGGGGGGCAAGTTCGTCCCGGTTCCCGGAACGGAACGCGAACTGCCCGCGCAGCTGGTGCTGCTCGCGATGGGCTTCGTCGGCCCGGAGCGGGAAGGCCTGCTGGAGTCGCTCGACGTCGAACTGGACCAGCGCGGCAACGTCGCCCGCGACAAGTCCTTCAAGACCAGCGTCGACAACGTGTTCGTGGCGGGCGACATGGGCCGCGGCCAGTCGCTCATCGTGTGGGCGATCGCCGAAGGCCGCTCCGCCGCGGCCGGGGTGGACGCGTTCCTCACCGGGCGGGACGTGCTGCCCGCCCCGATCGCGCCGACCGACCGGCCGCTCACCTAGGCGACACTTCAGTACATGAAGGCCCCCTTCCTTGCGTCAGGCGCAAGGAAGGGGGCCTTCATGTACTTGGACGACGCGCGTGACTCTCGCAAGTAGGTGACGAATTGCGGGGCGTGACCATCGCTTTGGTTCTTTCGGGTGATAAAACCGCCGAAAGAGGGTACTTGCGGGTGAGGACGGCGAGGTTTCGGTATCGGTTGTATCAAGGGGTAAGACCCGGACGGCGGCGGGGACCGGCACCATCCGCCTGGCCGCCGGACGGGTTTCCGAGGAGGGGGTTCCTTGATATGTCCGTCGACCTGAGCATGCCGTTGGAATGGAAGACCGCGACCGGCGACGCCGCGAAAATGCTCGAAGAACTACAGCCGAACATCCTCAAAGCACACAATCGCGACCATTTTTCCGCGCTTTTCCTCCGTTTTTCGGAGGCCGCGAGCGCGAAGAAGTTCCTCGCGTCGCTCGTCCCGCTGATGAAGTCCGCGAAGACCCACTTGACCGAGGTCGAGCGCTTCAAGACCGAAGGGGTGAAGGGAACGCCCTACGTCGGCACCGGGCTGACGTCGGCAGGCTACCGGTTCCTGAAGGTCGAGGGACCACAAGACGGATCCTTCCTGGTGGGCATGCGCGCGCAAGAGATCCGCGAGAAGCTGAACGACCCGCCGCGCTCCACATTCGACAGTGGATATCACGACGAGATCCACGCCGTCGTCATCATCGGTGACGGCGCGGACGCGGCGATGACCGCACGCCGGAACGAGGTTCTGGCGCTGATTCCGCCGACGATTTCCGTGGTCGCCGAGGAAACCGGATTCGGCCGTCTGAACGTCAACGGCGATGGGATCGAACATTTCGGTTATGTCGACGGCCGGAGCCAGCCGCTCTTCCTGATCGAGGACATCCGCGCGGAAAAGACGGAATCGGACGGGATCACTGTCTGGAACCCGACCGCGCCGCTGAACCAGGTGCTCGTCCCCGATCACGCGGCTCCCGATCCCGCGGTGCATTTCGGCAGCTACTTCGTTTTCCGCAAACTGGAACAGAACGTGCGGCGGTTCAAGCAGTCGGAAGAGGCTCTGGCGGATCAGCTGGGTCTCGTCGGCGAAGACCGGGAACGTGCGGGGGCGATGATCGTCGGCCGGTTCGAGGACGGAACGCCGCTGACCGCGCAACGGGAAGAAGGCGCGGAAAGTCCGGTACCGAACAACTTCGACTACGGAAACGACGCCGCCGGCGCCAAATGCCCCTTCCAGGCCCATATCCGGAAGACGAATCCGCGGGGCAGCGGCGGCGCGGAAGAGCCACCGCGGGAGCGTCTGCACCTGATGGCGCGGCGAGGCGTGCCGTACGGCGAACGGGCCGACGACCCGAACGCCGACCTGCCGCCTTCGGCCCGGCCGAGCGGCGGGGTCGGCCTGTTGTTCATGGCGTTCAATTCGGCACTGGGCGACCAGTTCGAGTTCACCCAGGCGAACTGGTCGAACAACCCCGGGTTCCCGATCCCGGACGACGGGGTCAAGCCGCCGGGGCTCGATCCGGTGATCGGTCAGGGCCCGCGCCCGGAATCCGGCTACACCGCGGAATGGGCGGGCACGCGAACGGTGACCGCGGATCCGATCCCGCAGGCGGTGACCTTGAAGGGCGGCGACTACTTCTTCATGCCGTCACTCGCCTTCTTGCGCGGACTCGACGGAAAGGGCTGATCCTTCACGCACTGCGGCCGGTTCCGGTGATCGGATGGCGGATTATCCGCCCGGCGTCACCGGAACGGGCGTAAAGCGGGCGCCGGTCGCACTGGGGGTGGCCGGCGCCTTTTTCTTCCCGATGTCCCAAACCTGCTGCTTCCCTCCGCCCGTATCGCGACGCGTAGTACTTTGTCCGGTGCGGTAAGCGACATCGCGCTTCGGGGAGGGAGCTGGAGATGAATCGCCATGAACGGCTGACGGCTTTATTGGACATGGTGGGAGTGCGGGAAAAAGTCGACGTCGAGGTTTCGGCGGGCGAACTCGGTGTCTCACCCGCGACGATCCGCCGGGATCTCGATCACCTGGCCGGCCGGAACCTCGTGGTCCGCACTCGCGGCGGCGCCGTCGCGAGCAACGTGGCCTACGACCTTCCGTTACGGCACAAGGCGGCCCGCAACGCGCCGGAACAGCAACGGATTTCCGCCGCCGCGGCCAAAATGGTCGACCCCGGCATGGTGGTCGGGCTCAACGGCGGCACGACGGCCACCGAAGTGGGCCGCGCGCTCGCGACCCGGCCGGATATGGGCGAGGCGACCGGCGGGCCGTCGCTCACCGTGGTGACGAACGCGCTCAACATCGCCCACGAACTCGCCGTGCGGCCCAATATCAAGATCGTGGTGACCGGCGGGGTCGCGCGACAGCAGTCGTTCGACCTGTCCGGGCCGCTGTCACAGCTGTTCCTCGACCAGATCTCGCTGGATCTGGTGTTCCTCGGGGTGGACGCCTTCGACCCGGTGCACGGCGCGCAGGCGCACCACGAAGGCGACGCGAGCACGAACCGGCTGATGGCGGCCCGTGCCCGTCAGGTCGTCGTGCTCGCCGACAGCGGAAAACTCGGCGGTCACGCCTTCGCGAAGATCTGCGCGACGACCGATGTCGATGTTCTCGTCACCGACGGCCGCGCGGACCCCGCGCGAGTGCTCGCCTTCGAGGAGGAAGGCGTGCGGGTGGTCAAGGCTTGAGCCGGTCGAGCGCCAGCAGCGCCGCGCCCAGCCTGCCGGCCTCGTCGCCGAGCTGCGCGATCCGCAGTTCGGGCATCCGCTGGAACTGCAGGTTCGCCGCCAGCCACGCCCGCACCGGCTCGAGGACGTAGTCGCCCGCGGTGAACAGGCCGCCGCCGAGGACGACGACTTCGGGCGCGAGCAAGGTGACCAGGGTCTTGATGCCGTGGCCGAGCCCCTCGAGCGCGTCGTTGACCACGGAGATCGCGGCTTCGTCACCGTGCCGGGCGGCGTCGACCACCTGCTCGGCGCCTTCGGCCGGGCGCCCGGTGTGCTCGCTGTAGCGGCGGGCGATGGCCGACGCGGAGGAGATCGCCTCGAGGCATCCGGTCGCCCCGCAGCCGCACGGCAACCGGTGGCCGACGTCGATATGCCCGATTTCGCCGCCTTGCCCACCCGCCGCGTACAGCTTCCCGTCGAGCTGGAGCGCGGCCGCGATCCCGGTGCCGACCGGGATGAAGGCGGCGTCGGTGCAGCCCTTGCCCGCGCCGACCCGGAACTCCGCGAGCCCGCCCGCGCGGACGTCGTGCCCGAACGCGAACGGCAGCCCCAGCCTGCGGTCGAGCATCTCGCCGAACGGCACGTTCCGGAAGTCGAGGTTCGCCGAGAACCGCGCCACCCGCTCGACGTCGTCGACGATGCCCGGGATGACCACGCCGACGGCGTCGGGCGTGCCGGTGCCCGCCTGCTTGCCCAGCGTTTCGACGATCCGCGCGACCTGGTCCGCGAGCGCCTCGCCGTCCGCTCCGCGCGCCGTCGGCTCGCGCAGGCTGGCGAGGTCTTTCAGGTCAGCGTCGTACAGGGCCGCCTTGATGGACGTTCCGCCGACATCGAGTGCCGCCACCGCAGGTGTCATAGCTGGATTTTGGCATGCGCCGCGCGGGGCACGCGGACCGTTCGGCGGTAACGAGCCTGCGCCGATCGGGTTCCGTCACATTGACCTGACACTTCGTGGCGACCTACGCTCGACCGGCCAGACGACGGCACCCGGAACGCGGTGAGATTCCGCGCGGTCGCGCCACTGTGACTCCGAGCCATCGGGGAAGCCAGACCCGGAGCCGTCGTGTAACCCCTGAAGAGGCCGCGCTAGCCCGAGGAGGTCCCACCGCCATGTCCGAAGCGGTAGCAGCAGTACCCGTCCCCGTCCGGATCCCCGTCCGCGAGATCCTGCCATGGGCGGTGCTCGTCATCCTCCTTTCGCTGATCACGCTGTACTTCATCAGCGCCGAACAAGGCGCGGTGTCGGTGTTCGCGAACTCGTACGTCCACGAGTTCGTCCACGACGGCCGGCACCTGCTGGCCTTCCCCTGCCACTAGGCGGGCAAGCGCCCCATGATGAGGACCTTGCTGGTCCGCGGCATGCTCGCGGGCCTGGTCGCCGGTGTCCTGGCGACCCTTTTCGCCTATTTCTTCGGTGAGCCTTCCGTCGATACCGCCATCGGTCTCGAAGGCACCTCCGCGCATTCGCACAGTGCGCCGGGTGCCCACGAACACGCCCCCGCCGAGGCCGAGGAAGAGCTCGTCACCCGTGGTGTGCAGAGCACCGTGGGTCTGCTGACCGGCGTCGGCCTGTACGGCGTCGCGGTCGGCGGGCTGTTCTCGCTCGCCTTCGCGTTCGTCTACGGACGGCTCGGCACCCTTCGGCCGCGGGTGACCGCGGCGCTCCTCGCGGGCGGCGCCTTCGTGGTCGTGTTCCTGGTGCCGTTCCTGAAGTACCCGGGGAATCCCCCTGCCGTCGGGCAGGCGGGCACGATCGGGAGCCGGACTTCGCTGTACTTCGGCTTCGTCGCGCTTTCGCTGCTGGTCGGCATCCTCGCCGCGGCGTTCGGCCGGAAGCTGGCCGACAAGCTCGGCGCCTGGCGCGGTGGCCTGATCGCCGCGGGCGGGTACGTCGTGGTGATCGCGGTGGCGGCGGCGCTGTTGCCGTCGATCGACGAAGTCCCCGACGGGTTCCCGGGTTCCACGCTGTGGACCTTCCGGCTGGCGTCGGCGGGTACGCAGGTGGTGCTCTGGACCGCGCTCGGCCTGACCTTCGGGGCCTTGGCCGAGAAGGCACTGGCCGGGAAGGCGTTGGCGGACAAGACCGCTTAGGGCTCTGATGTCGTGAAGGGCCCCTTTGAGACCTTCAACGTCTCAAAGGGGCCCTTCACGACATACCCACGACCGGGGAAACTCACGAGACCCCGGGCGGCACGAAAGGTAGGTCGCGGCCGGGACCGTCCTCCATCAGCCTCAGCAACGCCTCGGTGTCGACGTGGTCTTCGACGGCGTCGGCGAGCCGGTCCAGCATGCGCTCCCGGAGCAGGCCGAAGCCGGGCGCGCCGTCGACCGGCGACCAGTCCGCCACCTCGCCCAGCCAGGCGCGGCGGAAACCGTCGTTCTCGAAGGCGCCGTGCCACATCGTGCCCCACACCGCGCCCTGCCGGTATCCGTCCAAAAAGGACTCGGCGGGGCCGGTGGCGGTCACCTTGCCGTGGTGGATTTCGTACGCCTCCACGGGTTGCCCACGCCATGAGCCCGAGGGCCGGGCCAGCACCTTGTCGGTGCCGAACGAGACGCGCGTCGGCAGCAGGCCGAGACCGGGGACCGTTCCGGCGCCGGACTCGACGTCGTCCTCGATCTCGGCGGCCAGCATCTGGTAGCCGCCGCAGATGCCCAGCACAGGACGCCCCGCCGCGGCCCGGGCGCGGACGGCGTCCGCCAGGCCGCGCGCACGCAGCCACGCCAGATCGTCCACGGTCGCGCGGGAACCCGGCAGGATCACCACGTCGGCGGAACGGACCGCGTCCGGGTCGGCCGTCAGCGCGACCGAAACCCCGGGCTCGGCGGCGAGCGCGTCGACGTCGGTCGCGTTGGAGGCACGCGGAAACCGCACGACGGCGATCCGGAGAGACCCGCCCGAGGCGCCCCAGCCCGCGGCGGCCAGCGCGTCCTCCGAGTCGATCCACACCTGGTCGAGCCAGGGCAGCACACCGAAGACCTCGCGGCCGGTGAGCTTCTCCAGCGTCTCCAACCCCGGCCGCAGCAGACCGACGTCACCGCGGAACTTGTTGACCAGCCAGCCGGAAACCAGCGCCTGGTCTTCGGCGGACAGCAAGGCGAGGGTGCCGAACATCGCGGCCATGACACCGCCACGGTCGATGTCACCGACGACGACCACGGGCAGGCCGAAGCGCCGTGCCAGCCCCATGTTGACGTAGTCGCCCTCGCGCAGGTTGATCTCGGCCGGGCTGCCCGCGCCTTCGCACAGCACGACGTCGAAGCGCTTTCGCAGTGAAGCGAAGGTGTCGAAGGCGATCTCGGCGAGACCGGCCCGGCCGGTCGCGTACTCCCCCGCTTCCAGCGTGCCGAACGGTTTCCCGAGCGCGACGACGTGGCTGCGGCGATCGCTCCCGGGTTTCAGCAGCACCGGGTTCATCGCGGCTTCGGGTTCGACCCGGGCCGCCCGCGCCTGCAACCATTGCGCGCGGCCGATCTCGGCGCCGTCCGCGCACACCATCGAGTTGTTCGACATGTTCTGCGACTTGAACGGCGCGACCCGCACGCCCTGGCGCGCGAGCCAGCGGCACAACGCGGCGGTGACCAGGCTCTTTCCCGCGTCCGACGTCGTTCCCGCGATGAGCAGGCCGGTCATCGCGTGACCGCCACCGCGACGGCGAGCGCCGCCAGGCCGACCGCCCGCGACAGCCGGACCGCGCGCCGCACGTCCACCGGTTCCGGCTCGCGGCCGTCGCCGAGGACGCCACGACGTTCGGCACGGCCGCCGTAACTGTTCGTCCCGCCCAGCCTGATCCCGAGCGCGCCGGCGAAAGCGGCCTCGACCTGGCCCGCGTTGGGGCTCGGATGGTGCTTCCCGTCGCGGCGCCAGACGCGGAACGCGGGTTTGGCGAAGCCGCCGGCCAGCGGCGCGGACGCCACGGTGAGTGCCGCGCCGACGCGGGACGGGACCAGGTTGACCAGGTCGTCCGTCCTCGCCGACGCCCAGCCGAAGTTCGCGTACTTCGGCGAGCGATAGCCGACCATCGCGTCGAGCGTGTTGAGCGCGCGATAGCCCAGCAGGCCGGGGATCCCGGCGACCGCGCCCCACAGCAGCGGCGCGACGACGGCGTCCGAGGTGTTCTCGGCGATGGACTCGGTGGTCGCGCGCGCGAGCTGTTCGGTGTCGAGGCCGGTGGCGTCGCGGGCGCACAGATGCGAGAGCCGCTGCCGCGCGCCGGGCAGATCGCCGTCGTCGAGCAGTCGAGCCATGCGCGTCCCCTCGGCCGCGAGCCCCTTGCCGCCCAGAACCACCCAGGTGGACGCCGCGGTGAGCGCGAACCGGGCGAACGGACGCTTCCGGGTCCAGAACTGGGCCGCGACCCCCAATCCGGTGACACTGCCCGCGCAGATCGCGGTGTACGCCGCGCCCCGCGTCTTCGAATCGGCGTAAACCCGCTGTTCGAGGGCTTGCGCGGCGCGGCCGAAGCCGGCGACCGGATGCCTCCGGCGTGGATCTCCGAACACGGCGTCGGCGACGTAACCGGTAACGAGTCCGGCTGCGGTGGCGGCTTGTCGGAGTGGCACGTGGCGAACGGTAGCGCGTGCACGAGAATGCGGGGTATGACCAAGCTGACGCATCGCCTCGCGAGGGTCCTGGAGACTCTCGCGCGGGCACTTCGCCGCTATTCGCGCGACGACGGCAAGGTGCTGATACTGGGCGGCGTCCGCTCTGGGAAGTCACACCACGCCGAGCGGCTCGCGTCCCGCCACCCGCACCTGACCTACATCGCGCCCGGCCTGCCGCCGAGTGCCGCCGACCCCGAATGGGCCGCTCGCGTGGCCGCCCACCGGGCGCGGCGACCGGCCAACTGGAAGACAGTGGAGACCACCGACCTGGCAACGGTGCTGCGGACGGCGACGCATCCGCTGCTCATCGACTGCCTCGGCACCTGGATCAGCCGGGTGCTCGACGAGGTCGGCGCCTGGGAGCAGCGCGACGGCTGGGAACGGCGGCTCGACGACCGGCTGGAGGACTTCCTGGCGGCGTGGGCGCAGGCCGGCGTGCCGGTGATCGCGGTCAGCAACGAGGTCGGCAGCGGTGTGGTGCCCGCGACGGTGTCCGGACGGGTGTTCCGTGATGTGCTGGGCGCGCTGAACAACCGGGTGTCCGCCGGGTCCGACCGGACCGTGCTGGTCGTCGCCGGACGGATGCTCGACCTGCCGTGAGGAGCCTGCCCATGCGTATCGCCATCCCGGACGCCGCCGCCGAAGCCGCCGCGCGCGCCAGACTGGACGGACTGGTCAAGCCGCTGGGTTCACTCGGGCGGCTCGAAGACCTGGCCGCGTGGCTCAGCGCGGCGCACGGCGTCGTCCCGCCGAGGCCGCTCGACGACGTCCGCGTGGTCGTCTTCGCCGGGGACCACGGAGTTTCCGGGATGTCGGCGTATCCGCGCGAGGTCACCGCCGCGATGGTGCGGGTGTTCCTTGCCGGGAAGAGCGGCGTCGGTGTGCTGGCCAAGCTCGCCGGAGCGACGGTGCGAGTGTGCGACATCGCGGTGGACTGGGACGGCGCGGACGTGCCCGCCGGGGTCACCGCGCACAAGGTCCGCCGGGGTTCCGGTTCGATCGACGTCGAGGACGCGCTCGCCGAGGGCGAGGCGCGCACGGCGTTCGAGCACGGGCTGGCGATCGCCGACGAGGAGATCGACGGCGGCGCGGATCTGCTCATCCCCGGCGACATGGGGATCGGCAACACGACGATCTGCGCGGCCGTGGTCGCCTCGCTGCTCGGCCTTCTCCCGGAGGACGTCGTCGGGACGGGCACCGGGATCGACGAGGACACGCGGGCACGGAAGCTCGCGGTCGTCGAGGCCGCGTTGGTCAGGTCCGGTGCGGTGAAGGACCCCTTCGCGGTGCTGACGTCACTCGGCAGCGCCTGTCTCGCCGCGACGGCAGGCTTTCTCGTGCAGGCGGCGGTTCGCGGGGTGCCGGTGCTGCTCGACGGCGTGTTCTCCGGGGCCGCGGCGCTCGTCGCCCGCGAGATCGCGCCGGGTGCCGAACAGTGGTGGCTGGCCGGGCACCGGTCGACCGAGCCGTCGCAGGCGTTCGCGTTGAAGGCACTCGGGCTGGAGCCGATCCTCGACCTCGGGCTGCGGCTCGGCGAGGGCAGCGGCGCCGTGCAAGCGGTGCCGACGCTGAGGGCGGCGCGAGCGATCCTCGCGGACATGGGTCTGCTGGCGGATCTGGCTTGATCGCCGACGCGCTGAAGATGGCCGTCGGCACCCTGACCACGGTCCGGGTGCCGGCACCGGGCCTGATCGACCGGCGGGTGGGGGGCGGCGCGATGGTGCTCGGCCCGCTGGCCGTCCTGCCGCTCGCCGCCGTCGCTTCGGTGATCGTCTTCTCGGGTGAACTGATCGGCCTGCCCGCTTTCGCGTCGGCGGCGCTCGCGGTGGGTGCGGTGGCGCTGGGCAGCCGCGGCCTCCATCTGGACGGGCTCGCCGACACGGCCGACGGGCTCGGCGCTTCGTACGACCGCGCACGTGCGCTGGAGGTCATGCGACGCGGGGACTCCGGGCCGACCGGGATCGCGACCCTGGTGCTGACGCTGCTGGTGCAGGTCGGCGCGCTGGCCGGGGCGATCTCGGCCGGACACGGGGTCGCGGCGGTCGCGATCGCGGTCGTCGCCGGACGCGGTGTGCTGTCGCTGTGCTGCGCGCGCGGCGTCCCCTCGGCCCGGCCGGAAGGGCTCGGCGCGACCGTCGCCGGTTCGGTGCCGGCGTGGACGGCCGCGGTCGTGTTCGCCGTCCTCGCGGGCGCGGCGGCGCTGGTACTTCCGTGGTGGCAAGGGCTGATCGCGGTGACGCTGGGATATCTGGCCGCGTCGGCGCTGCTCGCGCGGTGCGTTCAGCGGCTGGGCGGGATCACCGGGGACGTGCTCGGCGGTTGCGTCGAGGTCGCCGTCGCGGGGGTCTTGCTGGCTGTGTCCTTCTGACTGGCCGTGTCCTTCTGAGGAACCGCCAGTTTCTCGTCGATTTCCGGCAACCAGAAGCACAGCTCGAGGGTCTTCATCCCGGCCCAGAGGCCGAGCTTCCGGCCCTGCGAAACCAATGTGAGCGACGCGAACAGGAACAGCGCCGCGAGCCCGCCGGCGATGAACGGATGCTTCCCGGCGAAGATCTCGACGATCGCGGCGACCGCTCCGAACAGCAACGGCGGCGCGCAGTTACGCACCATGAGCCCGGACGCGCGCAGCCGCGTGACGTCGACCGCGACCTCCTTGTCGTGCAGTTGCAGCGCGCACAGCAGAAGATGCGTGTTCTCCTTCAGGAACGCGCGATCCTTGGCCGCGGGCATCCGGCGGAGGAACTCCTCGGCGGCGTTCCTGCTCCGCCTCCGAGGCACGATCCGCTCCAGCGCCTCACCGAGCGGATAGGCCAAATAGCCCAACAGGAAACTCAGCACCACGATCACGACGACCAGCACCACGGTGGGCACGCCGCCGATGCTCGCCGCGGTCAGGATGTGGAGTTTCGCCCCGAGGTACCCGAATAACGCGACGTACAACGCGCCGGGGATGGTGTAGGCGAAGAGATCAAAGACGCCGATCACGAAGTTCACCGGCTCATCCAACCACTTCGAGCGACAAGCTGGTCGTGAGTGGCGATTCGGCCGGGTTCACCACAGGATCGAAAGCGTAACTCGCGTGCTTGGAGCCGTAACTCGCGTGATACGGCTTCAAGCACGCGAGTTACGTCTCTGAACTCGCGAGTTACGGCTTCAAGCACGCGAGTGCGGTGTCGTCGCGGTCGAACCGGCGAGTGCCGCCAGAAAGGCGTCCACCGTCTCCCGGTCCCGCACCGCGATCCGCAGGTACCGCGCGTCCAGCCCCGGAAAAGTGTCCCCCCGCCGGACGGCGAAACCCTTCTCCCGCAGCCGTTCCCGGACACCGTCAGCGCCGGGGAGCCGGACGAGCACGAAAGGCCCCCGCGGCTCCCCCAGCACTTCGACGCCCAAGGCGGTCAGACCCGAGACCAGGTACTCCCGGTCCGATTCGGCCGCGACCGCCAGCTTCTCGGCTTCCTCCAGCGCCGCCGGGCGGCAGCACGCCACCACGGCGACGGCGGCGAGTGACGACACTGACCACGGCGGCTGGACCGCACGCAGTCTGTCCACAATAGACTCGTCCGCCAGTACGTATCCGGCGCGCAGTCCGGCGATGCCCCAGGTCTTCGTCAGGCTGCGGAGGACGACGAAACCGGGTTGTCCCGCAACGCTTTCGGTCTCGCCGGGGACGGCGTCGAGGAACGCCTCGTCGACGACGACCAGGCGACCAGTGCGCCGCAAGGCGAGCAGGTCCGCGGCCGGATGCAGGACCGAGGTGGGGTTCGTGGGGTTCCCGACGAAGACCAGGTCCGCTTCGTCCGGGACGCCGCCCAGCCGGAAACCGTCGTCGGGCGACAACAGGACCCGGTGCACTCGATGTCCGGCCGCGCGCAAAGCGGCTTCCGGTTCGGTGAACTGCGGGTGCACGACCACGGCGTGCGCGGGCCGCAACGCCGTGGCCAGCAACGTGAAGGCCTCGGCCGCGCCCGAGGTCACCAACACCTGCGACTCCGGCAAACCGTGTCGCCGCGCCACGGCCACCACAGCAGCGGTCACGTCCGGGTAGGCGGCCAGGTCGTCGAGGGCCGCCGCCAGTTCGGCGCGCAGCCACGCGGGCGGCGCCGGGAGCCGGACGTTGACCGCCAGATCGACGAGCCCCTCACCGACCTCGCGATCGCCGTGGTGCCAGAGGTCGTAGTCAGCCATGGTCGTGCACCGCGGCGGCGAACCGTTCGGCGAGTTCGGGGTAGCCCGCCCAGTGGACGTGCAGGTACGACGCGTGCAGTGACGCGGACGCGAAGCCGTCGGGTGTGCGGTCCCAGCCCCAGGCCGGGGTCGGCCCGCTGCCGGGTTCGACGATCGTGCGGTGGAATTCGTGGCCGGTGACGCGTTGCCCCGCCACGGCCAGCAGGCTGTCCGCAGGCGCGAAAGCCTTGCGGTAGCCGAGTTTCCCGCGTTTGGTCATGGTGGCCGACGCGTCGAGGACACCGGTCATCGGCAGGCCGTCGATGTCCTGGCACAGATACAACAGTCCCGCGCATTCCGCGACGACGGGCATTCCGTCGCCGACGGCTCGCGCGATCGCCGTCCGCAACGGGACATTCGCCGACAGCTCTTCGGCGTGCACCTCGGGAAAACCGCCGCCGAAGTACAGCCCGGCGCAGCCTTCGGGGAGTTCCTTGTCCTGCAACGGATCCACCTCGACGACGTCGACGCCGGCGGCGGCAAGCAGTTCGACGGCCTCGGTGTAGCGGAAGGTGAACGCGGGACCGGCCGCCGCGGCGACGACCGAACGCCGCCCGTCATGGGAAAGCGGCGGGCGCCAAGGCTCCCCGGAAAGGCGGGAAGCCGAGCGCGCCACCTGCACGACCGCGCCGAGGTCCACTCCCTCGCTGATCCATGCGGCCAGTTCCGGCAGCAGCCGCGCCGACTCGCTCGCCCGTTCCGCCGCGGGCACCAGACCGAGGTGACGGCTGGGCGCGTGGATCTCTTCGTTGCGGTACAACGTTCCCAGCAGTGGGACGCCGGTCGCTTCCAGTGCGGTGACGATCTCGTCCGCGTGCCGCTGCGAGCCCAGCTTGTTGAGGATGACGCCGGCGAGCCGGACGCGCGTGTCGTACTGCGCGAACCCGAGCACGGTCGCGGCGACACTGCGCGAAGCGGCCGAGGCGTCGACGACGAGCACCACCGGCGCGTCCAGCAGCCGCGCGACATGCGCCGTCGACGCGTATCCCTCGGTGCCGAGCGCCCCGTCGAACAGGCCCATCACGCCTTCGATGATCGCGATGTCGGCACCGGCGGAACCGTGCCGTAGCAAGGGAATCAGCCGGTCCTCACCCTGGAGGAACGGGTCGAGGTTGCGCGGCGGCCGTCCGGTGGCGAGGGCGTGGTAGCTCGGGTCGATGAAGTCGGGGCCGACCTTGTGCCCGGACACCTTCAGCCCCCGCGCCCGCAACGCCGCCATCAGGCCCGCGGCGATCGTGGTCTTGCCGTGCCCGGAACCGGGCGCGGCGATGACCACGCGGTTCACCATTCGATGCCTCGCTGGCCTTTTTGCCCGGCGTCCATCGGATGCTTCACCTTCGTCATCTCGGTCACCAGGTCCGCCGCTTCGATCAGCTCCGGCGGCGCGTACCGGCCGGTGATCACCACATGCTGGTGACCGGGGCGCGCGGTCAGCGTCGAGACGACGTCGTCCACTTCGAGCCAGCCCCATTTGAGCAGGTAGCTGAACTCGTCGAGGACGTAGAAGTCGTGGGTTTCGGCGGCGAGACGGCGTTTGATCTCGGCCCAGCCCTCACGGGCGTTCTCGGCGTGGTCCTCTTCGGAACCGGATTTACGCGCCCAGCTCCAGCCTTCACCCATCTTGTGCCACTCGACCGCGCCGCCCTGGCCGGTGTCGTCGTGCAACTTGCCGAGCGCGCGGAACGCGGCTTCCTCGCCGACGCGCCATTTCGCCGACTTGACGAACTGGAACACGCCGATCGACCAGCCCTGGTTCCACGCGCGCAACGCCATGCCGAACGCGGCCGTGGACTTGCCCTTCATCTCGCCGGTGTGCACGGCGAGCAGCGGGCGGTTGCGGCGCTGCCGGGTGGTGAGCCCGTCGTTCGGCACCGTTTCCGGTTTACCCTGCGGCATTACGCGGCCCTCCCGGAAATACGCGTGCGGACGGCGCCCGCCAGTGTGTCGGCGGCGACTTCGGCGACCGGGACGTGTTCCGCGCCGAGGTGTTCCGCCAGTTCCGCGGCGAGCCCGAGGCGCATCTTCCCGCTCTCGCAGTCCATCACGACCGAGGTCACGTTCCCGGCCAGCAGCCCGGCCGCCTGCTTCGCGCGCTGGACGGCGTCGGCGCCGCTGGTCGCGCGGCCGTCGGTGACGACGACGAGCAGCGGACGCCGCAGCGGATCACGGACCGCTTCGATCCGCAGAACCCGCGCCGCCTCAAGAAGTCCCTCCGCCAGCGGGGTCCGGCCGCCGGTCGCGAGACCGTCCAAACGGGACGCCGCGGCGTCGACGCTGATCGTCGGCGGGAGCGCGAGTTCGGCACCGGAGGCCCGGAAGGTCACCAGGCCCACCTTGTCGCGTCGCTGGTAGGCGTCGAGCAGCAGGGACAGCACGGCGGTCTTGACCTCGCGCATCCGCTGGCGCGCGCCCATCGAGCCGGACGCGTCGACGCAGAACAGCACCAGGTTGCCCTCGCGCCCTTCCCGCCGCGCGAACCGCAGGTCCTGGGGCCGTACGACGAGTCCGGCGCCGCTGCGGCCGCGAGACCGCTGATGCGGCGCGGCCGCGCGTACGGTCGCGAGCAGATGCGGATGCCCGTCCTTGGTCCCGGCGGGCTGGACGCCGATCGTCCGCCCGTTGGTGGTGATGGCGCGGGACCGGCGGCCCGCGGCACCCTCGCCGGTGCCCTTCACCTCGAAACGCCTGGCACGAAAGGCTTCCCCGGCGCCGACCGGCTTCTGCTCACCGCCGCTCCGGCCACCGCCCGATGGCTCCTCGCCGCCTTCCGACGGCGGCGGGCCCGACGTTTCGCCACCCTCAGGCGGTGCACCGGAACCGGGGCCGTCGTCGTCGGGACCCGGACCTTCCGGCTCGGCGTCCTGCAGCGCCTGTTCCAGCTGTTCCTCGGAGATCCCGGGCGCGTCGAAGGGATTCCGGCGACGGCGGTGCGGCAGCGCGAGCCGGGCCGCGACCCGGACGTCCTCGGTGGTCACCTCGGTGCGGCCGGCCCAGGCGGCGTGCGCGACGGCCGTCCGCGCGGTCACGATGTCCGCGCGCATACCGTCGACCTCGAAGGACGCACAGACCTCGGCGATCTGCCGCAGCGCGTCGTCCGGCAGTTTGACCGACGGCAGAAGTCGTTGTGCCGCCTCGATGTCCGCGGCGAGTTCGGCGTCGGCAGCGGCGTACTGGCCGGCGAAACCGTCGGGATCCGCCTCGTAGGCGAGCCGCCGCCGGACGACCTCGACCCGCAGTTCGGGATCCCGGCTGGACGCGACCTCGACGGTGAGGCCGAAACGGTCCAGCAGCTGCGGCCGCAGTTCGCCTTCCTCGGGGTTCATCGTGCCGATGAGGACGAACCTGGCCGCGTGCGAGACCGAAACGCCCTCGCGCTCGACGGTCGCGCGGCCCATGGCGGCGGCGTCGAGCAGCGTGTCGACCAGGTGGTCGTGCAGGAGGTTGACCTCGTCCACGTACAGCAGGCCGCGATGCGCGGCCGCGAGGAGGCCGGGCTGGAAATCGGTGACGCCGTCGGCCAGCGCGCGTTCCAGGTTCAGCGAGCCGATCACCCGGTCTTCCGCCGCGCCGACCGGCAACTCCACGAGTCGTGCGGGACGGCGGTGCGCGGGCGAACCTTCGGCGTGCGGGCCGTCGGGACACGCGGGGTCGGGCTCGACGGGATCGCAGGAGAACCGGCACGCGTCCACGACGTCGACGCCGGGCAGCAGACCGGCCAGCGCGCGGACCATCGTCGACTTCGCCGTGCCCTTCTCCCCGCGCACCAGCACCCCGCCGACGGCGGGCGAGATGGAGGAAAGCACCAGCGCCAGGCGCAGATCCGGCATCCCCACAACGGCGGTGAACGGGTACGGCTTCACAGCACTCCCTCATCGTCGACGACCTCCGGCCGATCATCGCATAGGAAAACCGTCATCTACGGTGACGAACGTGCGCGAAAAATCACCCCTGACGGTCGTCGGGATCGGAGCCGACGGCTGGCCCGGTCTGTCCTCGCAGGCCAGGGAAGCGGTGGTGAACGCGGATCTGGTCGTCGGCGCTCCGCGTCAGCTCGCGTACCTGCCCGCCGGGATGAAAAGCGAACCCTGGCCCAGCCCGCTGCTTCCCGGACTGGACGAGTTCCTCGCCGGACGAGAAGGCCGCGTCTGCGTGCTGGCCAGCGGTGATCCCCTGCTGTCCGGCATCGGCACGACGCTCGTCCAGCGCGGCTACGACGTCGAGATCCTGCCCGCGTTGTCCTCGGTGACGCTCGCCCGCGCGAGGCTCGGCTGGTCCGCGGAGGAGACCGAGGTGGTCACCGTCGTCGGCCGCGCGATCGGCCGGGTGAGCCGCGCCTTGGCGCCCGGCCGGAAGATCCTCGTCCTCGGCGCGAACGCCGAAGACCTGCTCGACCTGCTCAAAGCCCGCGGTTACGGCAAGAGCCGCGTCACCGCGCTGTCCGACCTCGGGGGCCCCGACGAGCGGATCGGACCCGGCTCGCTGACCGTGTTCGCCGTCGAGGCCGACGGGCCCGCGCTGCCGCTGACCGGTCTCCCGGACGACGCCTTCGAGCACGACGGGCAGCTCACCAAACGCGACCTTCGCGCGTCCGCGCTGGCCAGGCTCGCGCCGTCACCCGGCGAACTGCTGTGGGACGTCGGTGCGGGAGCGGGCAGCGTCGGGATCGAATGGTCCCGGGTGCATCCGTTGAACCGGGCGATCGCGATCGAGCGCCTCCCGGAGCGGGCCGCCCGGATCACCCGGAACGCGGACGCGCTCGGGGTCCCGGAACTCGACGTGGTGATCGGCCCCGCGCCGGAAGCACTCGAAGGACTGACCAGGCCGCACGCGATCTTCGTCGGCGGCGGGCTGACCGTGCCCGGTGTGCTGGACGCCTGCCTGGCGACCGGCGCGCGGATCGTCGCGCACGGCGTGACCCTCGAATCCGAACAGGCGCTGGCCCGCGCGTACGGCGAACACGGCGGTGAGCTGATCCGCGTCGCCGTCGAACAGGCCGCGCCGCTGGGCGGCTTCACCGGCTGGACCCCGGCGCGGGTCGTCACACAGTGGACATATCGGAGCAAACCTTGACAGTGCATTTCATCGGCGCGGGTCCCGGCGCGGCCGACCTCATCACCGTCCGGGGCCGTGACCTGCTCGGGCGCTGCGAAACCTGCCTGTATCCGGGCAGCATGACGCCCACGGCGCTCTTGGAGTACTGCCCTCCGGAGGCGGTGCTCATCGACACCGCGAACCTCGATCTGCCCGCGATCGTCGAGCGCATGGTCGAGGCCCACGAGGCCGGCCACGAGATCGCGCGGCTCTGTTCCGGCGATCCGTCGATCTACAGCGCGGTCGCCGAGCAGATGCGCCGGCTCGACGCGGCCGGCGTTCCCTACGACGTCACGCCGGGTGTGCCGGCGTTCGCCGCCGCGGCCGCGCTGCTCAAGCGCGAACTGACCGTGCCCGAAGTCGGCCAGAGCCTGGTCATCACGCGGGCGCAGGCCCGGTCCACCGCCATGCCACCGGGTGAAACGCTGGAGAACTTCGCGCGCACCGGCACCACGCTCGCGTTGCATCTGGCGATCAACCGCATCGAGCAAGTAGTCGACGAATTGCGGCCCTTTTATCAAGAGAACTGCCCGGCGGCGGTGGTCGCGCTGGCGAGCCAGCCCGGTGAGCAGGTGCTGCGCGGCACGCTCGGCACCATCGCCGCGCAGTCCCGCGAGGCCGGGATCAGCCGCGCCGCGATGATCTTCGTCGGGGAAGTCCTTGCCGCCGAAGGGTTTCCCGACAGCTTCCTGTATTCGGCCACCCGTGATCGCGCCAACCAACCGGAGTCGCTGTGAAGAACGTTCGCTGGGGCCTGCTGGCCGCCGGGACCATCGCCGCCGAGTTCGCGGCGGGCGTCGAAGAGAGCAAGCACGGCGTGCTGGAGGCCGTCGCCGCGCGGTCCGGTGACCGGGCGGCCGAGTTCGCGAGCCGCTTCGAGATCCCGAAATGCTACGGCGCCTACGAAGACCTGCTCGCCGATCCGGACGTCGACGCGGTCTACATCTCGACGCCGCATCCGCTGCACGGCGAATGGGCGATCCGCGCGGCCGAGGCGGGCAAGCACATCCTGTGCGAGAAACCGCTGACCGTGTCCGTCGCCGAAGCCGAGAAGGTCATCGAGGCGGCCCGCGTCAACGACGTCTTCCTCATGGAGGCGTTCATGTACCGGCTGCATCCGCAGATCCGGCGGCTGGCCGAGCTGATCTCGTGCGGCGCCATCGGCGAGGTCCGCGCCGTGGATGTCACCTTCAGCTACAACTTCGCGGTTCCCCGGCTGACCGATCCTGCGCTGGGCGGGGGCGGGATCTTCGACGTCGGCTGTTACTGCACCTCGCTCGCGCGGCTGGTCTCGCAGGCCGCGACCGGGCAGGACGTCGTCGAGCCCGACGAGGTACTCGGGATGGCCAGGCTCGACGAGAACGGCGTCGACGAGGTCGCGTTCGGGCTGTTGCGGCTGCCCGGCGGGATCCTCGCGCAGCTGGCGTGCGGCTTCCAGCTGACGCAGGACGACCACATCCGCGTGTACGGCTCACAAGGGCAGCTGTACGTGCCGAAACCGGCGTGGATCCACGAAATGCGCAAGCCGAAGACCTCGCAGATCATCCTCACGCCGGAAGGCGGCGAACCCGAGGTGATCGAGGTCGAAGCGACTCAAGGCCTCTTTGCTCGCGAGGCCGACCACGTCGCCGCGCACCTCGAAGACCGTCAGGCGCCCGAACTCACCTGGCCGGAAACGCTCGCCAACCTGCGCACGCTGGAACGGTGGCGCGCGGCCGTGGCGCGATGAAGCTGCTGATCCTGGGCGGGACAGGCGAAGCACGCGACCTCGCGAAGGAGCTTGTGGCGCGTGGCGAGCACGTCGTCTCGTCGCTGGCAGGCCGCGTCGCACGACCGAAACTGCCCGACGGCGAAGTCCGCGTCGGCGGCTTCGGTGGCCCGGAAGGTCTCGCGCGCTGGCTGACCGAGAACGACATCGACGCGGTGATCGACGCCACGCACCCCTTCGCCGAACGCATCGGCGCCAACGCGGTCTTCGCGGCGAGGGAAACGGGAACACCGCTGCTCAGGCTCGCCAGGCCCGGC
Organism: Amycolatopsis sp. WAC 01375; assembly: GCF_003947325.1. Classification (NCBI taxonomy): domain Bacteria; kingdom Bacillati; phylum Actinomycetota; class Actinomycetes; order Pseudonocardiales; family Pseudonocardiaceae; genus Amycolatopsis; species Amycolatopsis sp. WAC 01375. Next base: position 166,641 of record NZ_QHHW01000029.1, on the reverse strand, counting down.
TGGACCGAACGGCCCGGCGACAGCTGGCACTGGGCCGACGACCTCGACCACGCCGCGCGGCTGCTCCCGGCGCTCGGCGAGCGCGTGTTCCTCACCAGCGGCCGTCAAGGGCTCGCAGCCTTCGCCGAGCTCGATCTCTGGTTCCTGATCCGCTGCGTCGACCCGCCCGAGGCACCGCTCCCCCGCCGTCACGAAGTCCTGCTGGACCGCGGGCCGTACACGGTGGACGGGGAACGCGAGCTCATGGAACGGCACGGCGTCGAGGTCCTCGTCACCAAGGACAGCGGGGGCGCGATGACCGCCGCGAAGCTCACCGCGGCCCGCGGGCTCGGCCTCCCGGTGGTCGTCGTCCGCCGGCCCCAGCGACCCGAAACGGCCAGCGTAACGACAGTTCAGGACGCTGTCGGCTGGATCGGTGCCCAGGAGAAGGGCAGCCCTGCGTAAGCCGTTCGGACCAGACCCGTTAGCGTTGCGCCGATGCGTTTGATCGCTGTCACGCTGGGGTTGCTGTCCGCCTTGTGCGCATTGGCTTTCCCCTTCCTGCCGGTGGTGCAGGACACAGCGGAGGTCGTCTGGCCAACGGGCGGCGACACCCGCTCCGTCAACGCGCCCTTGACCGGGTACTGGGCGCAGGATCTGCGCGTCGATCTGCCGTGCACGACCGTCCGGTCGCTGGACGCGCGTTCGCAGGGACAGGCACTGCTGTTTTCCACCGTGCCCGACGGCCGCACCGACCCGCGCGCGGGCAAGGGCGTCGGTCTCCAGCTGCGCATCGACAACGGCGTGCTGCTCGCCTCCAGCCAGGGTCAGCAGATCGCGCAGCAGCCGCTGCCGGAGGCCAACTGCGACGTCAAACTGTCGGCGGACGCGAACCAGATGACGCTGTCCGTCGCCAAGACCGTGGTGTTCCACGCGGAGGGCGACGTCCGGCCGCGGCTGGTCGGGATCTACTCGTCGATCAACGCGGGCAAGGACCCGATCGCCGGCCTGCACGTCTCGGTCGTCCCGGACACCCGCTACCAGACCTCGCCCACACTGCTGAAGTGGATCATCGGCCTGATCGCGGCGCTGTCGTTCATCGGCTGCCTGATCGCGGTGTGGCGGATGGACTCCGGGTTCGCCCGCCGCGCGCCGCGCTGGGCACCGATCGGCTGGTGGCGGCTGACCGCCCGCGACGCGACGGTGATCGTCGCGCTCGGCGCGTGGGTCTTCATCGGCCCGGTGACCTCCGACGACGGCTACATCCTCACGATGTCGAGAGTGGCCGAAGAGACCGGCTACCTCACCAACTATCACCGCTGGTTCGGCGTCGCCGAGGCGCCGTTCGGCTGGTTCTACCACGTGTATCAGCTGATGGCGCACGTCAGCACGGTGCCGCCGTGGATCCGGCTCCCGTCGTTCCTGCTCGGCGTGCTGAGCTGGCTGCTGATCAGCCGCGAGGTCATGCCGCGCCTTGGCACCCAGGTCCGGACGAGCCGCGCTGCGGGCTGGGCCGCCGCCGCGGTCTTCCTGGTCTGGTGGATGCCGTACAACAACGGCGTCCGGCCGGAACCGGTCGCCGCGCTCGGCTCGCTGCTGGCGATCTGCGCCGTGGAGCGCGCGCTGGTGACACGCCGTCTGCTGCCGCTCGCCCTCGGGCTCACCGCGGCCGGGTTCACCCTGGCCGCGACGCCGACCGGGCTGATCGCGGTCGCGCCGTTCCTCGTCGCCGCCCGCCCGCTGTTCAAACTGGTCCGCCAGCGCGCCGAGAACGGCTGGCTGCCGGTGCTCGCGCCGGTGCTGGCCGCGGGGCTGCTGGTGCTGGTCGTGGTGTTCGCCGACCAGACCTTCGCCACCGTGCAGGAGGCGACCCGGATCCGCACCCAGGTCGGCCCGAACCTGTCGTGGTTCCAGGAACTCGCGCGGTACCAACTGCTCTTCGAAAGCCTGCCGGACGGTTCCGTGTCGCGCCGGTTCCCCGTATTGCTGGTGCTGCTGTGCGTCGGGACCTGTCTGGTGGTGCTGCTGCGCCGCGGCCGGATCCCCGGTGCCGCGCTCGGTCCCAGTCGCCGACTGATCGGCACGGTCGCGCTGTTCTTCCTGCTGCTGGCGCTGACCCCGACCAAGTGGACGCACCACTTCGGCGCGTTCGCCGCGGTCGGTGCGGCCATGGCGGCGTTGACCGCGCTGGCGACCAGCTCGACGGTGCTGCGGTCCAGGCGCAACCGGGCGGCGTTCCTCGCCGGGCTGCTGGTGGTCGGCGCGCTGGCCGCGACCGGGCCGAACTCGTTCTGGTTCGTCTCGAAACTCGGCGTGCAGTGGACCGCGGTCGCGCCCTCGATCGGCGGGATCCCGCTGTCGACGATCCTGCTCATCGCGGCCGGGATCTCCGGCGTGTACGCGTTCGTGGAGAACGTCCGCGCGCATCGGCCGGGGCTACAGGCCGTGCCACAGGAAGGGCGGAGCCGCTCGCTGCGGCTCGGGTCGCTTTCGCTGGTGGTCGTCTGCGGTCTGATGGCCACGGGCGAATTCGTCAGCATGGCGTGGGCGATCCACAACCAGGCCGGTTCCTACAGCCTCGGCGCCGCGAACTTCGGGCATCTGTCCGGCAAGAGCTGCAACCTCTCCGACCACGTGATGGTGGAACGGGACGCCGCCACCAGCATCCTGCGGGCCCAGCCCGAACAGCGGACGGTGCCGGTGAAGAAGGAGGACCCGCCCGCCGGCCAGACCCCGCCGCCGTTGCCCGATCCGGAGCAGGACAACGGCCGCGTGCAGACCGGGTTCCACACCCGCGCGATCGACGACAAGGACCCGCTCGCCGAACCGCCGCACGGCTTCAAACCCGACGAAGTGCCGATGTGGAGCAGTTTCCTCGACCCCGAAACGCGGGCCGGGCGGTTGCGCAGCGACTGGTACGCCCTCTCGGAAAAGCCCGCCGACGGCCAGATCGTGGTCGCCACCGCGGGCGCGGCGCGGCGTCCGACGTCGGTCAGCCTCGACTACGGCGTGAACACCAGCGAAGGTGTGAAGGTCGTCCGCAGCCAGTTCGTGCTCCCGCCGGGCGCCGGGACCAACGGCTGGAACGACACCCGGATCAACCTGCGCGACCTCCCCGCCGAGACGACGTCCGTGCGGATCAACATCGTCGACAACGACCTCACCGAGGACGGCTGGATCGCCGCGTCGGCGCCCCGCGTGCCGACGTTCACCACGCTGACCGAGAAGATCGCGGGCAAACCGGTGTACGTCGACTGGCCCGCGTCGTTCGTGTACCCGTGCGTCCAGCCGGTGACCTCGCACGACGGCATCTCGAAGATGCCCGAATACCGGATCACCGCCGGCGCCGTCGCCGACGAGGCGAACTGGGCCTCCAGCACCAACGGCGGCCCGATCGGCTGGCTCGAAGAAGTCGCCGCCGAACCCGAGGTGCCCAGCTACCTGATCGGCCAGCCGAGCCAGTCTTGGGGACAGCTGCTGCAGGTCGAACCGTTCACCGAGGGGATCGCGCCGACGATCGTCCACGGCGAGAAGGTCGTCCCCGGCTGGTGGTCGCCGGGTCCCGGGCCGCGGCAGCCGAACGGCAAGGACCCGACACGCTAGGCGTCACTCGCGTGTTTGAATCCGTAACTCACGTGATTGGAGACGTAACTCGTGAGTTACGCCTCCAATCACGCGAGTGCGGTCTCTGATCACGCGAGTTACGAGTTCAGGCCCTTCAGCGCGGGCGGCAGCGGGCCCTCGTGCAGGACTCCGAGGCGCTGCGTAGCGCGCGTGAGGGCGACGTAGAGCTCAGCCGCGCCGCGCGGACCGTCGGCGAGGATCCGCGCCGGGTCCACGACGAGGACGGCGTCGAACTCGAGTCCCTTCGTCTCCGAGGCGGGCACGGTGCCGGGCACGCCCGGCGGCCCGATCACGACGCTGGTGCCTTCACGACCGGCTTCGTCCTTGACGAACTCCTCGATGGCGCCCGCCAACGAATCCTCGGTGACCTGCCGCGCCCACGGCCGGACCCCGTTGGACCGGACCGACTCCGGCGCCCGGACGTCCGGCGCGAACTCGGCGAGCACCGAGGCGGCGACGGCCATGATCTCCGCCGGGGTGCGGTAGTTCACCGTCAGCGACCGGTAGACCCAGCGGCCCGGCACGTACGGCTCCAGCATCGCGCCCCACGACCGCGCCCCTGCCTCGGACCGGCGCTGCGCCAGATCACCGACAACGGTGAACGACCGGTTGGGGCAGCGCCGCATCAGCACCCGCCAGTCCATTTCGGACAGTTCCTGTGCCTCGTCGACGACGACGTGCCGGTACGTCCAGTCCCGGTCCGCGGAGGCGCGTTCGACGAGGCTACGCGTGTCGTGCTCGACGAACCGGTCGGCGAGTTCGTCGGCGAAGAGCAGGTTCTCCGCCGACAGCATGACGTCCTCGTCCATCTCCTCGCGGTCCAGCTTCATCGTGTCGAGCACACCTTCGGCGTACTCGGCCTCGGCCTTCTTCTCCCGCGCGAGCGCCTTTTCTGCCACCTGTTCCGCCCGCTTGTCGCGGCCGAGTAGGTCGACGAGTTCGTCGAGCAGCGGCATGTCCGACACCGTCCAGGCTTCCCCGTCCGCACGCAGCAGCGCCTGGTCGGCACCGGCCGCGCCAAGCCGTTCCGGCGACGACAGAAGCGAGCCCAGCAGGCTTTCGGGCGTCAGGATCGGCCAGAGTCCCTCGATGGCGGTGGTGAACGTCTCGCTCTCCGCCAGCTCTTTGAGCAGGTCCTTCCGCAGCCGCTCCCATTCGTCACGGTCGTCGCGGCTGAGCCAGCCGCGGCCGATCCGCGCGATCGCCCGCTCGGTCAGGACGTAGGTGACGATGTCGGTGAACGTCCCGCGCGCCTCGTTGTGCGGCAGGCCGCTCTTGCGCGCCTCGTCCCTCGCCCATTCCGCGGTCTCGGCGTCGATCCGGACGATGACGTCGGCCAGGTCGATCAGCACCGGCTCCTCCGGCAGCCGCTGCCGGTCGGCGACCGCGGCCTTGAGGACGTCCAGCATCTTCAGCGAGCCCTTGAGCCGCGTCGCCTCCGGTCCGTCCTCCGCGGTGACGTGCTTGCCCGGCACGAAATCGCCGGTGGTCATGAACACCACATCGGTCTCGCCCAGCGAAGGCAGCACCCGGCCGATGTGGTGCAGGAACGCCGGATTCGGCCCGACCACGAGCACGCCGTGGCGCTCCATCCGCTCGCGCTGCGTGTAGAGCAGGTACGCGACGCGGTGCAGCGCCACCACGGTCTTCCCGGTACCCGGCCCGCCCTCGATCACCAGGACCCCGGGGTGTTCGTGCCGGATGATCTCGTCCTGTTCGGCCTGGATCGTCGCGACGATGTCGCGCATCCCCTCGCCCCGCGGCGCGTTGACCGCCGCGAGCAGCGCCGCGTCGCCTTCCGCGTCCCCGCCGGGACGGCCGAACACCTCGTCGGTGAACCCGAGCACCTCACGCCCGCGCGTGTGGAACTGACGGCGACGGCGCATCTTCTCCGGTGTCGCGGCGGTCGCGGTGTAGAACGGGCGCGCCGCCGGTGCCCGCCAGTCGAGCAACGCGGGTTCGTAGTCGTTTTCCTCGTCGAAGAGACCGATGCGGCCGATGTGGGAGGTCTCCCCCGCGACGCTGTCCAGCCTGCCGAAGCAAAGGCCGTTGTCCACGACGTCCAGCCGCCGCGACTCCCTGGCCAGCGCGCGCACCTCGACGTCGCGTTCCATGGCCGTCCCGCCGGTTCCCCCGAGCGCCGCCTGGTACTCCCCCTTCACGCGCGCGCGTTCGGCGTCCAGGCGCGCGTAGAGCCCGGCGACGTATTCGCGTTCGGACCGCAGCTCTTGTTCATGACCCTGAGTTGACACAGACTCCCATTTCGCCAGGTTTCGGCTACGGCGAGTGAGTGTGAGGCATGACCGGGGTCTTGTGGCAAGTCCCCCTATGCGCTATATGTTTATTACGGAGGGAGTTACTCCCCGCATCGCGGCGCGCGCGAACGCCTCCCGTTCAGACCTTTCCCCGGCTCCCTCGGCCAGCGTCGAACTCCTATGTCGTGAAGGGCCCCTTTGAGACCTTCATCGCCTCAAAGGGGCCCTTCAGGACATCTGCTCCCAAGGCACGCAACGCCGGCCTGGGCCGTTACTCGTAGGTGCGCGGCGTCCAGACGATGCCGTTCTCGGCGCGGGTCTTCGACGAACCCACGATCAGCAGGCAGCGCATGTCCACTTCCGACGGCTCCAGGGTGCCGAGGGTGACCACGCGGATGTCCTCCTCCGGCCCGCCGACGTCACGGGCCACGACGACCGGGGTCTCCGGCGCACGGTGCCGGAGCAGGACTTCGCGGGCCTGCGCGAGCTGCGTGGTCCTCGTACGCGACGCCGGGTTGTACAACGCGAGCACCAGATCCGCCGCGCCCGCCGCGTCGAGCCGTCGTTCGACGATCTCCCACGGCTTGAGCCGGTCGGACAGCGAAAGCACGCAGTAGTCGTGGCCGAGCGGCGCGCCGACCCGGGACGCGGCCGCCTGCGCGGCGGTCACCCCCGGCACGATCCGCACCCGCGAACCCTTGCCGTGCCCGGCGGCGACCTGCTCCAGCACCGCCGACGCCATCGCGAACACGCCGGGATCACCCGACGAGACGACGGCGACCTTGGCGCCGTTCGCGGCCAGCTCCAGTGCTTCGACGGCGCGCTCGGCCTCGACGCGGTTGCCCGACGCGTGCCGCTGCTGACCCGCGCGCTGCGGCACCCGCGCGACGTACGGGCCGTAGCCGACGATGTGCTCCGCCGCGGCCAGTTCCTCGGTCGCTTCGGGGGTCAGCCAGCCGGGGCCCGCCGGGCCGAGGCCGACGACCACGACTTCACCTCCGGTGTGCGTTTCCCGCTCCCGGGGCGTTTCCGGTTCGTCGGCGAGCCGGGAGGCGTAGGCGGGGCTGGGCAGCAACGCCAGCGAGAAGTACGGCACCGACTCCGGGTCGACGTCGGCGAACGGCTCGACGCGCTGCGCCTGCCAGGTCGCCCGTTCGATGTAGAAGGCGTCGTCCAGTTTCCCGGCTTCGGCCAGCGCCTCGCGGACGTTGCCGAATGTGCGGCCGAGCTTCAGCACCGCCGCCGCCTGTGTGTCGGCCAGCCGCCGCGCGAGTTCCGGCGCGGGCAGGGTGCCGGGCAGGATGGTGAGGACCTCGTCGCGCTGCACCAACGGGCGGCCGAGCACCGAGGACGCCGCGCTGACCGACGTCACGCCGGGCACCACGGTCGCCTCGTAGCGGTCGGCGAGCCGCTCGTGCATGTACATGTAGGAGCCGTAGAAGAACGGGTCGCCTTCGCAGAGCACGACGACGTCGCGTCCGGCGTCGAGGTGTTCGGCGAGCCGTTTCGCGCTCAGCTCGTAGAAGTCGGCGATGGCGCCTTCGTAGCCGCCGGGGTGGTCGGTGGTCTCGGTGGTGACCGGATAGACCAGCTTCTCCTCGACCTGGCCGTCCCGCAGATACGGCTCGGCGACCGAACGCGCGATGCTCCGGCCGTGCCGCGCGCTGTGATAGGCGATGACGTCGGCCTCGCCGATCAGCCGCGCGGCCTTGACCGTCATCAGTTCCGGGTCACCGGGACCGAGCCCGACACCCCACAGTTTCCCGAGCCCGCTCATTCGACCTCACTCGCCATCGCGTTGATCGCGGCCACGGCCATCGCGCTGCCGCCGCGACGTCCGTGCACCACCAGATACGGCGCGGGTGCCCGCTTCGCGAGCTCCACTTTGGACTCGGCGGCCCCGATGAAGCCCACCGGGACCCCGATGATCGCCGCCGGGGCACCGACCCCCTCGTCGAGCAGTTCCAGCAGCCGGAACAACGCGGTGGGCGCGTTGCCGATCGCCACCACGGAACCGGGCAGCTTGTCCCGCCACAGCTCCAGCGCGGCCGCGGACCGCGTGGTGCCCATCCGCTCCGCCAGCCCCGGCACCTTCGGGTCGGACAGTGTGCACAGCACCTCGTTGGCGGCAGGCAAACGTTTGCGGGTCACCCCGGAGGCGATCATGTTCGCGTCGCACAGGATCGGCGCGCCCGCTTCGAGCGCGGCGCGGCCGGATTCCACCACGTCCAGGCTGTAGCGGAGGTCGTCGACCAGGTCGACCATCCCGCAGGCGTGGATCATCCGCACGGCCAGCACCGCGACGTCGTCGGGCAGGATCGCGAGATCCGCCTCCTCACGGATGGTGGCGAACGAATGCCGGTAGATCTCGGCCCCGTCCCGGATGTAGTCGATCACTGCTGCCCCTTCAATTCGGCACTGTCCTTCTCCGCCAACGTCGCCAAGGTCTCTGTGAGCTCGCCGACCGGGACGTACGCCCCGTCGACCAGATAACCGTCCTCCGTCGCGAGCACGTCGACGTGCTCGCGCGCGGGCTTCCCGCATCGCCGTTCACAGCCGGCGAAATGAACCCTCGGCGTCCTGCCGACCCTCGCCGCGTCGGCCCGGACGTCGGCGAGCGACTTCGCGCAACCCGGTCGTCCGATGCAGGCACTGACCCCGAGCGACGGCGCACCCGGATCGGTGACCAGCCCTGTACCCGCTTCGAGAGCGCCGCGGACCAGGATCGACCGCCACGGGGTGACCACGGCGTCCCCGGCCTTCGCGATCGCCCGAGCCTGAGCCGAGGTCAGCCTGCCGAAGACGGGGGCGACCACGATCGCTTCGCCGATCGGTCCGATGGGAAGGCCGGGATTCACCGCGAACTTCCGCGGCTCCCCGGTTTCGCCTGGTACGCCCTTGAGCAGCGGTCCCGTGTCGGGCAGTTCGCTGACCCGCCAAGCGGTTCCTCTCGTCCGGAGGAACGCGCCGGCGACCGAAAGCAGCGCTGCGACGGCGTGCTCGGCGGGGACGCGCAGGCCGGTGTCTCCGCCGGCGAGCAGCAACGCGCCGTCGCGCCAGCAGACGTCGGCGCCTTCTCCGGCGACGTCACCTTGGCCTCCGTCGAGGGCGAAAAGGAAGCGGCCCGGGAGTTCGGCCAGCTCGGGGACGGCGCACAGGGCCTTGTCGAGTGCGGCGGCGAGTCCCTGGGCGACGCCGCTCACCGGCGAGGCGAGGATGTTGCGGACACGTTCGTGCGACGGCGACGGCAGGAGCCCTGCCGCGGAAAGTCTGCCGGCGAGACCGGGCCGGGTGACGCCGCGCAGCTGGACGTTGCCGCGGGAGGTCAGGTGCAGGGCGCCGTCGCCGAGGTCGTCGGCGGCGTCCGCGAGCGCCCCGAGCCGGGCCCGCGTGATCGCGCCTCCGGGCAGCCGGACGCGGGCGAGCGGACCGTCCGCGGCGTCGTGCGTGGCGAAAACACCAGGGCACGCGTCGGCTCGGACACGTGCGCTCGTGGACATGCGCTCACTGTAGATGGCCGTTCTGGACGAGAGTATGTCTCAGATCATATGTAGTAGGTGTGCTACATTCGATCGCAGCACTGAGATGGGGGTGACCAATGAGAGATCCACAGGACGTGATGATCTCCGTCAAAGATCTCCGGATGCGCTACGGGACGAACGACGTCCTCCACGGCGTGGACTTCACCGCGCACCGTGGCGAGGTGATCTGCCTGCTCGGTCCGAACGGGGCGGGCAAGACCACGACGATCGAGATCCTCGAAGGCTTCCGGATGCGCTCGGAAGGCGAGGTCAGCGTGCTGGGCAGTGACCCGGCACACGCGGACGAGAACTGGAGGGCGCGGCTGGGGGTCGTCCTCCAGGCCTGGCGCGACCACGCGAAGTGGCGGGTGCGGGAACTGCTGGAGCACCTCGGCGGCTACTACGCGCCGTATTCCACCGACCGCATCAAGCGGCCGTGGGATCCGGACGAACTGGTCGCCGCGGTCGGGCTGACCGCACACGCGGACAAAAGGGTCCGGATGCTCTCGGGCGGGCAGCGGCGCCGCCTCGACGTCGCGATCGGCATCGTCGGCCGCCCGGAACTGCTGTTCCTCGACGAGCCGACCGCCGGACTGGACCCGGAGGCCCGGCGCGAGTTCCACGAACTCGTCCACCGGCTGACCGATGACGACGACACGACGATCCTGCTGACCACCCACGACCTCGACGAGGCCGAGAAACTGGCCGACCGGATCCTGATCCTGAACCACGGCCGGATCGTCGCCGACGGTTCGGCAGACGCGCTGAGCAGGCAGATCGCCGGCGAGGCCGAGGTGCGCTGGACGCTGGACGGCCAGCGGTTCGTGCACTCCACCACCGAATCGACGAAGTACGTGCACGAACTGTTCAAGCAACACGGGGACGCAATCGGCGATCTGGAAGTCCGGCGGGCCTCGCTCGAAGACACGTACATGACCCTGGTCCGCAAGGCCGAATCCCTCGAGGCGGTGGGCGCGCGATGAACACGATTCAGCACAGTGTCCGGCTGGGCGTCCGGCGCGGTCTGCTCGAAGGCCGCCAGATGATGACCAACAGGGAAGACCTCTTCAACACCTTCCTCTTCCCGGTGATCTTCGTGGTCGTCATGTTCTTCATGCGCGACTCGAAGCTCCCGGGAACGGAGTTCTCGCTCGGTGCCGCCACCGTGCCGAGCGTGCTGGGCGCGTCGATCGTGTTCACCGGCATGCTCGGAATGGCGGGCGTCCTCGCCGTCGAACGCGAAGACGGCACGCTCCTGCGCGCCAAGGCCACCCCGAACGGCATGATCGGCTACCTCGTCGGCAAAGTCGTCACCGTGTCGTTGAGCACCGTCATCGGGATGCTGCTGGTGCTGATCCCCAGCCTGTTCCTGTTCGACGGCATCGCGCCCGGCGGGCTGACGTCGTGGCTGGGCCTGCTGTGGGTACTGGCGCTCGGCCTGCTCGCCACCATGCCGATCGGCGCGATCTTCGGCTCGCTGACCTCGAACGCGCGCAGCATCGGCCTGATCATGCTGCCCACACTGGGAATCGGCGCGATCTCGGGGATCTTCTACCCGATCACCGCGCTGCCGGAATGGTTGCAGGGCCTCGGGCAGGTGTTCCCGATGTACTGGCTCGGCCTCGGCATGCGGTCGGCGCTGCTGCCGGACTCGACGGTGATCATCGAGATCGGGCAGTCCTGGCGGCCATGGGAGACCCTCGGCGTACTGGCCGTCTGGGCCGTGATCGGATTGACACTGGCCCCGGTCGTCCTGCGGCGCATGGCGCGGCGCGAGTCCGGGTCCTCGGTGGCGGCACGACGGGAAAAGGCGATGCAGCGAATTGGTTAGTTCATGAGCGAGGTCGTTTACAACCGGATCGCGATGCTGCGCGCGGAACGAGGCATCTCCCGCCGCGAGCTCGCCGACGCGCTGGGCGTGCACTACCAGACCATCGGCTACCTCGAACGCGGCGAGTACAGCCCGAGCCTCTACCTCGCGTTGCGGATCGCGGAGTTCTTCGAGGTCGCGGTGGAGATCATCTTCTCCACCGCGCCTTTCCCGCGGATCGGTGACTCTTCGTCGGAGCGGTCGGCGTGACTTCCGGGAACCACAATTCGTCGACTGATTGAGTGGTAAGGCAAACGTGGCAGGTCGCGAGTGAACCGCCACGACCCGACACCTTTGCCTTAACCTAAAAGGGTCGAATATCAGCTCAGTGCTTGAATCTCGGTCGCCGGCTTCTCCTGCCCTGCCGCCCACGACGCCAAGAGGGCCAGACCGTCCGCGGTCGCCGTGCCGGCGGGCGCGGTGTAGACGGTCAGGAGCAGGCCGGGTTCGGCGGACAACTCCATCGACTCGACGTCCAAGTCGAGCCGGCCCACGACCGGATGGTGCATCCGTTTGCGTCCGGACCGGTGGAGCAGAACGTCCTGAGATGCCCACCGCCGCCGAAACAGTTCACTGCTTGTCGCCAATTCGCCGACCAGGGTGATCAGCTCCTCGTCGTGCGGATTGCGGCCGGCTTCCATGCGTAGCTTCGCGGCCACATCACAGACGATCCGGTCGTAGTCGACGAAGAACGTTTTCGCCGCCTCGGGATCCAGATACACGAACCGCGCGGTGTTCGCCGGCCGTCGCGGGTCGGCCAGCACCGGTGCATACAGCGCGCGGGCGAGGTGGTTCATGGCCAGCACGTCATAACGGCCGTTGCAGATCCACGCCGGCGCATCGGTGATGGCGTCGAGCACCTGATGAAGCGCCGGACGCACCGTCACGGTGGATCGCGGACGGCGTGGACCGCCGGGCGCCCTGGACTGCCGCGCGAGGTGGAACAGGTGATCGCGCTCCGCCTCGTCAAGGTGCAAGGCAGAGGCCAACGCGTCGAGCACCCCGTCGGAGGCGCCGGCGAGGCCGCCGCGCTCCATACGCACGTAGTAGTCGACAGATACCCCAGCCAGTAGTGCTACTTCTTCGCGACGCAGACCTTTGACCCGGCGGTTGCCGCCGTAAGCGGACAGTCCGGCCCGCTCAGGTGTGATCCGCGCGCGACGCGAGCTCAGGAACTCCTTGATCTCAGTGCGCAGATCGATCGTGGCCACCCCTTCACCGTAGGCCCTGTCCGCATGCGAAAGGAGGTACTGCTGGTGCCCCCGTCGAGATCCGACGCCTAGGTACCCGATGCGGTCGTGGCCGTGCCGCCGTCGACCGGGACGATGGCGCCCGTCAGGTAAGACCCGGCCCGGCTGGCGAGGAACACGGCGACACCTGCCATGTCGTCGTCGCGGCCTAGCCGGCGCAGAGGGGCCTTCGCCGCGATCGTGTCGCCGATGGCGTCGATCGTGGCCGCCATCATCCGCGACGGGAACACTCCTGGGGCTACCGCGTTCACCGTGATGTGCTGTGGGCCCAGTTCCCTGGCAAGCACCCTGGTGAGTTGATGGAGTGCCGCTTTGCTGCCGGCGTACGAGTAGTTGGGCGCCTCGGCGACGTGGATGGCGGCGATACTGCCGATGTTGATGATCCGCGCGGGATCATCGGCCGTGCCCGCCCCGCGCAGTGCGGGCAGCAGCGCCTGCACCAGCCAGAACGGCGACTTGAGGTTGAGGTCGATCACCGTGTCCCAGGCCTCGGCCGGGAACGTCTCCAGCGGCTCGCGCCACATCGCTCCCGCGTTGTTGACGAGAATGTCCAGGTGTTCCGAGCCGGCCTTGACCAGATCGGCGAGGCGCTGACACTCGTCGTACCTGGACAGGTCGGCGGGGATCGCTCGAACGTCGCCGAATTCGGACAGTAGACGCTGTGCCTCCGCGCACGCGTCCGCCTTACGTGAGCTGACGACGACGCGGGCACCTGCCTGCAGAAGGCCGCGCGCGATCATCATCCCAATGCCCCTGGTTCCGCCAGTGACAAGTGCGAGCTTCCCACTCAGATCGAAAAGGTCTGCGTGAGTGGTGAACTGGTTGTCCGCCATCGGTCTTCGTTCCTTCTGTCGTGGAAGCATGTGCCTCCCGTGGCTGCGAGCCGGCTCGAACAGGCTGACAGTCGTCCTGGACGTCCGGGAGTTCCTGGCGATCCGGGCACCGCGAGGGCCCCCAACACCGCAAGTAGTCGACCAAACGCGCGACGCGGCCACCCCTGATGGGCACATCACCTTGACGCCGAGCCGAGCCGCACCGGAGAGTGAGCTCCGAACCCACGCGTCGGCAGGTGGAGGAACCCGGTGAGAGTCCGGGGCGGTCCCGCCACTGTCACCCCTCCCGAGCAAGGAGGGGAAGCCAGGAACTCCGGCCGGCGCGACCGCACGACCCGGGGCGCGGACACCCCGAGTGAGGACTGCTGTGATCCTGCTTCTGTCCACTTCGGACACCGACCTGCTCAGCGCCCGTTCCAGCGAGGCCGAGTACCGGCTGGCGAACCCCGCCCGGCTCGACCTGGCGGAGCTGCCGGCCCTGCTCGAAGGCGCCCCGATCGTCGTCGTCCGGATCCTCGGCTCCGAACGCAGCTGGCAAGAGGGACTCGACACGGTCCGCGCGAGCGGCGCGCACGTGGTGGTCCTCGGTGGTGAGCAGACGCCGGACGCGCAGCTCATGAAGCTGTCCACGGTCCCGGCGGGCACGGCGGCGGAGGCACACGCGTACCTCGCGCAGGGCGGGCCGGAGAACCTCACCCAACTGCACCGCTTCCTGAGCGACACGCTCCTTCTGACGGGTGACGGCTTCGAGCCGCCCGCGGTGCAGCCGCTCTGGGGTGTCCTCGATCGCACGCCCAAGACCACCGAGGGTCCGGTCATCGCGATCCTCTACTACCGGGCGCATCACCTGTCCGGCAACACCGAGTTCGTCCACGCCCTTTCCGACGCCGTCGAGGACGCCGGGGGCCGCGCGCTCCCGATCCACTGCGCGTCCCTGCGCACCCGCGAGCCGGAGATGATGGCCGAGCTGGCCAAGGCCGACGCGCTCCTGGTCACCGTGCTGGCCGCCGGCGGCACCAAGCCGTCCGAGGTCGGTGCGGGCGGGGACGACGAGGCGTGGGACGTCGCCGAGATGGCCGCACTGGACATCCCGATCCTCCAGGCCCTCTGCCTCACCAGCGACCGCGAGACGTGGTCCGCGAACGACGACGGCCTCTCCCCGCTCGACGCCGGCAACCAAATGGCTGTCCCCGAGTTCGACGGCCGCCTCATCACCGTCCCGTTCTCGTTCAAGGAGATCGACGACGACGGCCTGCCCAAGTACGTGCCGGACGCCGAACGCGCGTCCCGCGTCGCGAAGATCGCGCTGGCCCACGCCCGTTTGCGGCACACGCCGCCCCCGGAGCGCAAGATCGCGCTGATGCTGTCCGCGTATCCGACGAAGCACTCCCGCGTCGGCAACGCCGTCGGTCTCGACACGCCCGCGTCCGCGATCGAACTGCTGCGCCGCATGCGCGAACGCGGCTACGACCTGGGCGAGGACCCGTTCCCCGGCGTCGAGCCCACCGGTACCGACCAGCCCGACGGTGACGCGCTCATCCACGCCCTCATCGCCGCGGGCGGCCAGGATCCGGAGTGGCTCACCGAGGAACAGCTGTCCGGCAACCCGATCCGTGTCCCGGCCGACAAGTACCGCGCGTGGTTCGCCGAGCTGCCCGCGGAACTGCGCGAGGGCATGGAGGAGCACTGGGGCCCCGCGCCCGGCGAGCTCTACGTCGACCGTTCCGTCAACAAGGCGGGCGACATCGTGCTGGCGTCCCTGCAGTCCGGCAACGTCATCCTGATGATCCAGCCGCCGCGCGGGTTCGGCGAGAACCCGGTGGCGATCTACCACAACCCGGACCTCCCGCCGAGCCACCACTACCTGGCCGCGTACCGCTGGCTGGAAGAGGAGTTCGGCGCGCACGCCGTCGTCCACCTCGGCAAACACGGTTCGCTGGAATGGCTTCCCGGCAAGACCGCGGGGCTGTCGGACTCCTGCGCGCCGGACGCCGTCCTCGGCAACCTGCCGCTGATCTACCCGTTCCTGATCAACGACCCCGGCGAGGGCGCGCAGGCGAAACGGCGTGCGCACGCCACGATCGTCGACCATCTGATCCCGCCGATGGCGCGCGCCGAAAGCTACGGCGACATGGCCCGCCTGGAGCAGCTTCTCGACGAGCACGCCAACATCGCCGCGATGGACCCGGCGAAGCTGCCCGCGGTCCGCGCGCAGATCTGGACGCTGATCCAGGCCGCGAAACTGGATCACGACCTCGGTGTCGAGGAACGTCCGCACGACGCCGAGTTCGACGACTTCCTGCTGCACATCGACGGCTGGCTGTGCGAGGTCAAGGACGCGCAGATCCGCGACGGCCTGCACATCCTCGGCGCCGCACCGGAAGGCGAGGCGCGGATCAACCTCGTGCTCGCGATGCTGCGTGCCCAGCAGATGTGGGGCGGCAAACAGGGCGCGGTCCCCGGTCTGCGTTCCGCGCTGGGGCTCAAGGAGAACAGCGACGCTCCACTGTCCGAAGTGGACGCCATCGAGCAGAAAGCCCGGTCGCTCGTCGTGGCGATGGAGGCCAAGGACTGGTCCCCCGCCGCGGTCGCGGAGGTCGTCGCCGACGTGCCGGAACACCAGGAGGTCGCCCGCGTGCTGACCTTCGCCGCCACCGAGATCGTGCCGCGGCTCGCGGGCACCGGCGCCGAGATCGACGCCGTGCTCCACGCGCTCGACGGCGGCTACATCCCGGCCGGGCCCAGCGGTTCTCCCCTGCGCGGCCTGATCAACGTGCTGCCGACCGGCCGCAACTTCTACACCGTCGACCCGAAGGCCATCCCGAGCCGTCTCGCCTGGGAGACCGGGCAGGCGCTCGCGGACTCGCTTCTCCGCCGTTACAAGGACGACACGGGCGACTGGCCGCGTTCGGTCGGCCTTTCGGTGTGGGGCACGTCGGCCATGCGCACGTCGGGCGACGACGCGGCGGAAGTCCTTGCCCTGCTGGGTGTCCAGCCGGTCTGGGACGAGGCCTCGCGACGGGTCACCGGGATCGAGGCCATCCCGCTCGCCGAACTCGGCCGCCCGCGGATCGACGTCACCGTGCGGATCAGCGGTTTCTTCCGCGACGCCTTCCCGCATGTGATCACCCTGCTGGACGACGCCGTCCGCCTGGTGGCGAATCTCGACGAATCGGACGAGCAGAACTTCGTCCGCGCCCACACCCGCGCGGATCTGGCCGCGCACGGCGACGAACGCCGTGCCACCACGAGGATCTTCGGCTCCAAGCCCGGCGCGTACGGCGCGGGCCTGCTGCCGCTGATGGATTCCGGGAACTGGCGCGACGACAAGGATCTCGCCGAGGTCTACGCGGTCTGGGGTGGTTTCGCCTACGGCCGCGACCTCGACGGCAGGCCGGCGCGCGAGGACATGGAGAACTCGTACAAGCGGATCGTGGTCGCGGCCAAGAACACAGACACCCGTGAGCACGACATCGCCGACTCCGACGACTACTTCCAGTACCACGGCGGGATGATCGCGACGGTCCGCGCGCTCACCGGCACCGCGCCCGCGTCCTACGTCGGCGACAGCACCACCCCGGACGCGGTCCGCACGCGCACCCTCGGCGAGGAGACCGCCCGCGTCTTCCGTGCCCGCGTGGTCAACCCGCGCTGGCTGGCGGCGATGCGCAAGCACGGCTACAAGGGCGCCTTCGAGCTGGCGGCGACCGTCGACTACCTCTTCGGTTTCGACGCCACGGCCGGGGTGGTCGGCGACTGGATGTACGAGAAGCTCACCGAGTCCTACGTGCTCGACGAGGTCAACCAGGAGTTCCTCCGCCAGGCCAACCCGTGGGCGTTGCGCGGCATCATCGAACGGCTGAACGAGGCGGCCGACCGTGGGCTCTGGGCGGAGCCGGACGCCGATCTTTTGGCTCAGCTGCGCGAGGTCTATCTCTCACTGGAGGGCGACCTCGAATCCTGACGTCACCCGCTGGAGCAGCGCCATGGCACTCCCGGCGGTACCACTGTCATATGCGCAGAACTTAGCGTGACAAGGGCGGTGGGACGTCAATGATCGGGAGGACAGCGATGATCAAGCGTCTGTTGAAGGTCGTGCTTCGCCACGGTTGCTGCTCGGCGTGCACCGGTCTGGGCTGCGGCTGCTGCGACGCCTGCAAGTAGTTCAGAGGTGGACACCCGGGATATGGGTGTTCGCGCGGCGGACGTCGGCGGCGAGGGCGGATACCTCGATCACCCGGCGTCCGGCCGCCTCCAGCGTTTCGGCGCCGACGCAGTCGACGAACACCGACGGCTCGCGCCAGGCGAAAACGACGCGCGGGATGCCGGCGTCGAGGATGAGCTGGGTGCAGCTTCGCGGATGTGACGTCCGCGAGCTGCACGGCTCCAGCGACGTGTACATCGTCGCCTCCGCCAGTCTCGGATCTCCCGGTTCGAGCTTGGCGAGGGCGGCTTCTTCCGCATGGTTGGCGGGATCGCCGTCGCCCGAGTAACCGGTGGAGATCACTTCGCCGTCGGCGGCGGTGATGACGGCGCCGACGCGGAACGTGCGCGGCGGGCAAAGGTCCGCCAGCGCGATGGCCTCCCGCAACCGCCGAATGTCCACTTCGGACGGTTCCGGCGTCGCGTGGTATTCCAGTACGGCGATGCCACCCAGCCTCGTCGTGCTGGTCAAAGTCAGCCCGCGCGGGAACGCGCCGGGCCCGGTGAACCGGGGCGCGCGCGGGTCGCCGACGAAGAACGGCGCGATGGCCAGGTGCAGTTCGTCGACCAGGCCTTCGGTGAGGAACTGGGTGTGGATCGCGCCACCGCCTTCGACCATCAGCCGCCGGATCCCACGCGCGTGGAGATCGGCCAGCATTTCCCTTAGGCCGGACAGTTCGACGACGGTCGCCTTCACTCCCGTGACGACGCCAGGCGGGGCGTAGACCAGCTTCTCGGCGTCACCGACGGTGAAGAACTGGGCCGCCGGATCGAGTGACCCGCTCCGCGTGAGAGTGACCTTGACCGGTTGCTCCGGGCGTCCCTGGCCGACCCGTCCGGCGACCAGCTCCGGCGAACGGACCAGCAACCGGGGGTCGTCCGTGCGGACGGTGTTCGCTCCGACGAGGATCGCGTCCGACGCGGCGCGCAGCCCGTCCACCCTGGCCCAGTCCTCCTCGTTGGACAGCACCAGCCGGGTGTCGGTCGCGTCGTCGAGGTAGCCGTCCAGCGAGACCGCGGCGGACAGCAGGACATGGGGGCGTTCGGTCACGCCCGTCAGTATGCCCCGGCCGGTCGCGGGTCGCCGAGGTGACAGACCGTGTCTCGGGGCGGTGGGGCTTGTGCCAGGTGCGCCGTTGCCGGAATTCGGCAACGGATGGGCGTGGGATCCGGGGACGACCCGGTGATCTAGGTCGACGCACCGGAGCCATTACCGGAATTCGGCAACGGTCGCCCGCGGGATCCACGGAACACCCCCGGCGATCGAAGCGACCCGCCGGAACCATCACCGGAATCCGACAACAGCCGCCCGTCGGATCCGCAGAACAACCCCGACGACCGAGGCAACCGCCGGAGCCATTACCGCAATACGGCAACGGTCGCCCGCGGGACCCACGGAACACCCCCAGCAACCGAGACCGCCCACCGGACCATCACCGAAACCCGACAACAGCTGCCCGTCGGATCCGCAGAACAACCCCGACGATCGAAGCAACCCACCGGACCATCACCGAAACCCGACAACAGCTGCCCGTCGGATCCGCAGAACAACCCCGACGACCGAGGCAACCCACTGGGGCCATTACCGCAATACGGCAACGGTCGCCCGCGGGACACACGGAACACCCCCAGCAACCGAGACCACCCACCGGACCATCACCGAAACCCGACAACAAGAGACCCCGCGAACCCCAAGGACAGCGCTCAAGAAATCCTGCCAAGCGCATCGCTTACCACTACCGGGCGAACATCACCACGCGCGCACATCCCAGTTTTCCCTTGCCCAGCCAGCATTACCGAATATCGACGACGGCGGCGGCAGTCGCGTGATCCAGAACTGTCGGTGGGGGGTTGTAGGTTCGTCGGGTGGACACTTACCGAGCCACCGCTGTGGCGCTACTCGAGGAAATCGTCGCCCCCGACAACCTGAAGACCATCAATGCCGCCGCGGATTCGTTGGACGACAACGAATCCGTCGCCCTCGCGAAAGCGGCATCGGCGGGGATCGCCCGGCTGGAAGCGATCCGCTACCGTGCCCTGTCCCAGCTGAACCGGCATCGCGAAGGCGCGCGTAGCGTCGCTCAGGAAGTCGCGTTCGCCTTGTCGGTGGGTGACAAGTACGCGGCCGGGCTGGTCGCCGCCGCCGACGCGTTGACCACCAGGCTTCCCCGCACGCTTGGTTTGATGGACAAGGGGCAGGTGGACGGGTTCGGCGCGATGAAAGTCGTGACGGCCACAGCGTGGCTGTCCGACGAGCACGCGCTCGCCGCCGACGCCTTGCTGGAAGACCGGTTGCCCGGCAAGAATGCCGAACAGATCCGCAAAGCGGCGAACCACGCCGCGGCGACTGTCGATCGTGAGGGGGCGGACAAGCGCTGCAAGCAGGCCCGCGAAGGCCGCCGGCTCGTGGTGAGTCAGGGTGAGGCGGGTGTGGCCTCGCTGGAGATCGAGGACGGCCCCGTGGAGAAGGTCACCGCCGCCTACAACCGGATCAACCGGGAAGCCCGCGCGCTCAAGACCGGCGACGAGACCCGCACTCTGGACCAGCTCCGCGCCGACGTCGCCCTCGACCTCCTGTTGGGCGGCAGCGGCGGGAAAAGTGAACGCGCCGAAGTATTCCTTTATCTGGACCTCTTCACCTACCTCGGCCTCAACGACGACCCGGCGGAAATGGCCGGACACGGCCACATCCCGGCGTCGCTGGCGCGGCACATCGCGAGCGGCCCCAACACGGTGCTGCGGCGGATCATCACCGACCCGCTATCAGGTCAGGTAGCAGACCTCGGCCGGGACCGGTATCGCCCGACGGCCGGTCTCGACGAGTTCGTCCGGGTCCGCGACCGCGAATGCCGAAGACCAGGGTGCCACCGGCCCGCTCAGGCCTGCGATCTCGACCACTCCATCCCGTGGCAGTTCCAGGGGAACACCGACGCCGGCGACCTCATCGACTTCTGCCGCCGCGACCATCGGCTCAAGGACGAACCCGGGTGGATCTACCGGCTGGCACCGGACGGAACCCTGACGATCACCACACCGACCGGCCAGACCTACGACAGCACGCCGCCGCCTTTGCACACACCCCGTACCGAGGAACCACCGTTCTGACCCGGTTGCCGCTAAACGGCGACGGCTTGTTCAGGTGATCCACGGGACTGCCTTGCTTCCGCACGAAACAGTCTTCCTTACGCGCTGGGATGTTCGGCGATAGCTTTCACATTCTGCGCGGCAGCGGTGAAACCGTGCCGGGCCCGGCCCAGCATTCCTGACCGCTCCGTTGCCGCGAAACGGCAACCGGCCTCCCACTTCGCTCCGGTCACACTCGCGCGTCGAGACCGCGGCGGACAACAGTAGGCCCCGGAGAAAATCGGTCGCACCGAAGCCGGCGGTCGGCTAGCCTGTCGCGGTGATCTTCTGAGACGAACCTGCGCCCTTAACCCACCTCCTTCGCAGGGAGTCTCATGTCTTCTTCCTTGACGCTTTCCGACGTCACCTTCACCTGGCCGGACGGTGTTCCGGTGTTCGAACGCCTTTCGCTCACCATCGGAGCCGGCCGCACCGGCCTGGTCGGCACCAACGGTTCCGGTAAGTCCACGCTGCTCAGGCTGCTCGCCGGCGACCTGCGAGCCACCACAGGCTCGATCACCACACCGGGCGAACTCGGGTACCTGCCCCAGAACCTCGTCCTCGACACCGGGCGCCGCGTCGACGACCTGCTGGGCGTCACCGCGATCCGCGCGGCGATCAAGGCTGTGGAGAGCGGTTCCGCGGCCGAAGCGCATTTCGCCACCATCGGCGACAACTGGGACGTCGAGGAACGCATTCACGCGATCCTCGGCAGGCTCGGCCTCGACACCGTCCGCCTGGACCAGCGGGCGGGCGAGCTGTCCGGCGGCGAGCTCACGCTGCTCGGGCTGGCCGCCCTGCTCCTGCGCCGGCCCGCCGCACTGCTGCTCGACGAGCCGACCAACAACCTCGACCTGCGGGCACGCGAACTCGTGCACCGAGAGGTGGAGAGCTGGGGCGGCATCCTCGTGGTGGTCTCGCACGACCGCGAGCTACTGCGGCTGGTCGATCGGATCGCCGAGGTCCGCGAGCGCGAGGTCACCCTGTACGGCGGCGATCTCGACGACTACGAGCACGCCGTCGAGGTCGCGCAGGAAGCCGCGCGGCGGCACGTGCGCGCGGCGGAGTCGGACGTCAAACGGCAGAAGCGGGAGCTGGTCGAGGCCGGGACCAAACTCGCCCGGCGCGCCCGCTACGGCCAGAAGATGTGGGACACCAAACGCGAGCCCAAGGGAAGGATGCGCAAACGGCAGGAGGACGCGCAGATCGCCGCGGGCAAGTACCGGAATCTGCACACCGACAGGCTGGAGAACGCCGTCGAGACGCTGAAGGCCGCCGAAGAACTGGTGCGCGAGGACGCCGAGATCCGCGTCGAGCTGCCGGAGACCACGGTCCCGCGCGGAACGGACGTACTGCGGATCGACGCGGTGCCCCGGTTCGGCCCGCCGGTGGACCTGCACGTCATGGGGCCCGAGCGGATCGCGCTCGTCGGCCCCAACGGTTCGGGCAAGACCACCCTGCTCCGCACGATCACCGGTGAACTCCCGCCGGAGTCGGGTGACGTGGGACTGTTCGTGCCCGCCAGGCTGCTCCCCCAGCGGATCGACATCCTCGACGAGTCGCTGTCCATTGTGGACAATGTGCGGCTGGTCGCGCCGTCGCTCACGGACAACGAGATCCGCGCGAGGCTGGCGCGGTTCCTGTTCCGCGGCAAGGCGGCCGACCGCGAGGTGGCGTCGCTGTCCGGCGGGGAACGCTTCCGGGCAGCACTGGCGACCCTGTTGCTGACCGAGCCCACGCCGCGCCTACTGCTGCTCGACGAGCCGACGAACAACCTCGACCTGGCGAGCGTGCGGCGCCTCACCGAGGCGTTGCTGGCCTACCGGGGCACGCTGATCGTGGCGAGCCACGACCGGCCGTTCCTCACCGACATCGGCATCACCCGGTGGCTACCTCTCCGCAACTAGTCATCTGAATGCGGTACTTGTGTGTGCGACTACCGCATTCAGATGACGAAATGCGGGGCGATCAGGCGTCGAAGTCCACCGTCACCGCGTCGGAGATCGGCACCGACTGGCAGGTGAGCACGAAACCGGCGTCGACTTCGGCCTTCTCCAGGGCGAAGTTGCGCCGCATGTCCACTTTGCCGTCGCAGATCTTCGCCCGGCAGGTGCCGCATACGCCACCCTTGCAGGCGAACGGCAGGTCCGGGCGGAACTTCTGCGCACCGTCGAGCAGGGAGGAGCTTCGCGGCAGCGTCATCGTCGTCGACCGGCCGTCGAGCACCAGCGTGACCTCGCTGGACGCACCCACGACGGCCGGATCAATGTGGTGCACCGGCTCCGGTGGAGTGTCCACATAGAACAGTTCCTGATGCACGCGTTCGTCGGAGACGTCCAATGAGCGCAGCAGTTCCTGTGCGCCGGTCACCATCTCGAACGGCCCGCACAGCCACCAGTGCGCGACGTCCTCGACCGGGATCAGCACGGTGCACAGGCGCCGCAGCTTCTCCACGTCGAGCCGCCCGGTGAACAGTTCGGCCTCGCGCGGCTCGCGGGAGAGCACGTGGACGAGTTCGAGCCGCGCGGGGTGCCGGTCTTTAAGATCCGCGAGGTCGTCGGCGAACATGACGGTGTCCGTCCGGCGGTTGCCGTAGAGCACGGTCACCGTGGCGTCGGAATCGCTGAGCAGCGACGACGCGATCGACAGCACCGGCGTGATCCCGGATCCGGCCGCGATCAGCACGTGATGCCCAGGAACGTTCAGGTCCGGGGTAAAGCTACCGGTCGGCGGCGCGACCTCGATCTCGTCGCCGGGCTTCACGTCGTGCACGAGCCACGACGAGAACAGTCCGCCCGGAACTTCGCGGACACCGACGCGCGGTGCCGCGCCGGCGGGCGCGCAGATCGAGTACGAACGGCGCTCGTCGCGGCCGTCGATCCGGCGGCGCAGGGTCAGCGACTGGCCGGGCTTGAAGCGAAAGGTGTCCGCGAGGTCTTCGGGCACGTCGAAGGTCACCGCGACGGCGTCGTCACACAAGCGCTGGACGTCGGACACCTTGAGGGTATGGAAACCCGTGCGGCGCAGGGTCGCTGTCACTAGATCTCCTTGACGTGTTCGAACGGTTCGAGGCAGAACCGGCAGCGGCGCAGGGCTTTGCACGCGGTCGCGCTGAACCGGGACTGCTCTTCGGTGTCCGCCGAGCCGCAGCGCGGGCAGCGGACCGACGACACCGGCGCGCTCAGTGCGAGCGGGATCGGGCCGGTCCGGCGCGGTGCTGCCCCCGGCGGCGCGATGCCCGCTTCGGCCAGCTTCCGCTTGCCGTCCTCGGTGATCCAGTCCGTGGACCAGGCGGGCTGGAGCACCGTGCGGACCTCGACCTCGCCGTAGCCCGCGCCGGTGAGCGCGTGCACGAGGTCGTCGCGCATGGTGTCCATCGCCGGGCAGCCGGTGTAGGTCGGGGTGATCGCGACGACCACCCGACCGCCAGATTCGGACACTTCACGCAGCACGCCGAGGTCGGCGAGGGTGAGCATCGGCAGTTCCGGATCGGTCACCGTCGCCGCCACGGCGTACGCGGTCACCATGTCGCGTCCGGGTGTTCCCTGGCGACACTCTGCAGGGTCGCCAGCAGGAAGCCCATCCGCTCGGTGTGCACGCCGTCGCGGCCCATCCGGCCGGAAACCCCTGCGATGGCGCCGATTTCGGGCCGCGTCAGCTTCGCGACGGCCAGCACCTGGTCCAGGATCGCGTCGAACTCCGGCCGCAGCGACGGCGACTCGACGAACTCGGCTTCGTGCGCCGTGAAAAGCTCGTCGACGTACGGCCAGACCGCGTCGAGGCCCTCCTGCATCCGCGAGTGCGACAGCTCGGTGCCGTCGCCGAGGCGCACGGCCCATTGGGCGGCGTAGTCACGGTGATACGCGACTTCCTTGACACCCTTGTCCGCGATGGCCGCCAGCACCGGGTCCACGCTGGTCTGCAACCGTTGCAACAGGGCCAGGCGCCAGATCGAGAACACCAGCAGCCGCGCGATCAGATGCCCGAAATGCCCGCCGTCGAGTTCGGCGAGCCGGACGTTGCGGTACTCCAGCTCGCTCCGGAAGAAGGCGTACGAGTCCTCGGTGCGGTCGCTGCCGTCTGCCTTGCCCGCGCGGGCGAGTAGCAGTCGCGCCTGTCCGAGCAGATCGAG
The DNA here is from genome assembly GCF_003947325.1 of Amycolatopsis sp. WAC 01375. Classification (NCBI taxonomy): domain Bacteria; kingdom Bacillati; phylum Actinomycetota; class Actinomycetes; order Pseudonocardiales; family Pseudonocardiaceae; genus Amycolatopsis; species Amycolatopsis sp. WAC 01375. Next base: position 141,851 of record NZ_QHHW01000029.1, on the reverse strand, counting down.
CGCGATGTTCGCGATCGCGACCTCGTCCTCGAGTTCGGGCGCGTTCGTGCACCACTCCTGCAGCCGGTGCGAAAAGATCAGCGCGTCGTCGCCGAGCATCAGGCAGTAGGCCGCCAGCCGCGCACCGTCCACACCGGACGGAACCGTGGTGTCCACACCGGACAGCGGATCCTCGAATCCGGTGCCGAAGGCCCAGCGGGAGTCGTTCTCCTCGGTGATCGCCTCGTAGGCGTTGTCGAAGCTCATGTCAGATGTGCGGAACGTTGTCGGGGATGTCGTAGAACGTCGGGTGCCGGTACACCTTGTCGCCACTGGGCGCGAAGAACGGATCCTTCTCGTCCGGCGAGGACGCCGTGATGTCCGACGCGCGCACGACCCAGATCGACACGCCCTCGTTGCGACGGGTGTACAGATCCCGCGCGTGGTGCAGCGCCATGTCGTCGTCGGCGGCGTGCAGCGAACCCACGTGCACGTGGTTCAGGCCGCGCTTGCCCCGGACGAACACCTCGTACAACGGCCAGTCGTGTTTCATCACGAACCCTTCTTCGCTGCGTGCGCCGTGGCGGCTTCCCGCACCCACGCGCCGTCTTCCTGGGCCCGACGCCGGTGCGCGACGCGCTGAGCGTTACAGGGGCCGTTGCCCTTCAACACGTTCTTGAACTCGTCCCAGTCGACGGCGCCGAAGTCGTAGTGCCCGCGTTCGGCGTTCCACTTCAGGTCCGGGTCCGGGAAGGTGACGCCCAGCGCCTCCGCCTGTGGGATGGACATGTCGACAAAGCGCTGGCGCAGCTCGTCATTGGTGTGCCGTTTGACCTTCCACGCCATCGACTGCGCGGTGTTCGGCGAATCCGCGTCCGGCGGGCCGAACATCATCAGCGACGGCCACCACCAGCGGTTCACCGCCTCCTGCACCATTTCCCGCTGCTTCTCGGTGCCGCGCATCATCGTCATCAGCAACTCGAAGCCCTGCCGCTGGTGGAAGGACTCCTCCTTGCAGATGCGGATCATGGCGCGCGCGTACGGCCCGTACGAGCTGCGGCACAAGGGAACCTGGTTGCAGATCGCGGCGCCGTCGACCAGCCAGCCGATCACGCCGACGTCGGCGAAGGTCAGCGTCGGATAGTTGAAGATCGACGAGTACTTCTGCTTGCCGTTGATCAGTTTGTCGGTCAGGTCCGCGCGGTCGGCGCCGAGCGTGGCCGCCGCCGAGTACAGGTACAGCCCGTGCCCGGCCTCGTCCTGCACCTTCGCGAGCAGGATCGCCTTGCGCCGCAAGGAAGGCGCGCGGGTGATCCAGTTTCCCTCCGGCTGCATGCCGATGATCTCCGAATGCGCGTGCTGCGCGATCTGCCGGATCATCGTCTTGCGGTAGCCCTCGGGCACCCAGTCGCGCGGCTCGATGCGCTGATCACGCGCGATGGTCGCTTCGAAATGCCGTTCCAGATCTTCCTCGGGAAGGGTGGCCGTCATGACTGCTCCTTCGCGACCAGGGTGAGCACGTCGTACTTGGCGACCGAATCGCCGTCGGCGTTGGTGACGTCGGCGTCCCAGCGGACTTCGCCGTACTCCTGGTCGATGCGCGGGGTGATCTGCTTCGCGGTCAGGGTCACGGTCAACGAGTCGCCGACCTTGACCGGGGTGAGGAACCGCAGGTTCTCCAGGCCGTAGTTGGCCAGCACCGGGCCGGGCTCCGGCGAGACGAACAGGCCGGCGGCAAACGAGACCACGAGGTACCCGTGCGCCACGATCCCGCCGAAGAGCGGGTTCGCTGCCGCGGCTTCGGGATCGGTGTGGGCGTAGAAGGTGTCGCCGGTGAATTCGGCGAAGTGGTCGACGTCGGACTGCAGGACCTCGCGCGGCCCGGCGACGACGGAGTCGCCGATCTTCAGCTCCGCCAAGGACTTCCGGAACGGGTGGACGTCGCCTTCGGTGCGCGGGGCGCCGGTGACCCAGCGGCCGGTGACCGTGCTGAGCACCTTCGGGCTGCCCTGGACGGCGGTGCGCTGCATGTGGTGCAGCACGCCGCGGATACCACCCATCTCCTCGCCACCGCCGGCGCGGCCGGGACCGCCGTGCACCAGCTGCGGCATCGGGGAACCGTGGCCGGTGGACTCCTTGGCGTCGTCGGCGTCCAGCACCAGCAGACGGCCGTGATACGGCGCGACGCCGAGCACGACCTCGCGCACGAACTCCTGGTCCGCGGAGACGACGGAACCCACGAGACTGCCGCCGCCGCGTGCGGCGAGCTCGATGACCTGGTCGGTGGAGGTGTACGGCAGCAGCGTCGACACCGGGCCGAACGCTTCGACCTCGTGTGGCTCGGAACGCTCCGGGTCCGCCTTCAGCAGTACCGGCGAGATGAACGCGCCGCGTTCGGCGTCCGCGCCGACGACCTCGACCTGCTCCGGGTCGCCGAAGACGACCGTGCCGACGTCCAGCAGCGCCTTGAGCGACCGCCGGACCTCCTCACGCTGCTCCAGGCTGGCCAGGGCGCCCATCCGCACACCTTCGGCGGTGGGGTTGCCGATGGTGACCTTCGCCAGCCGCGCGCTCGCGGCCTCGGCGACGTCGTCCAGCAGGTCGGCGGGGACGAAGGCACGGCGGATGGCGGTGCACTTCTGGCCCGCCTTGACCGTCATCTCGGTGGTCAGCTGCTTGACGAAGAGGTCGAACTCGGTGGTGCCGGGTTTGGCGTCCGGACCGAGGATCGACAGGTTCAGCGAGTCGGCCTCGGCGTTGAACCGGACGGAGTTGCGCACGACCGCGGGGTGCGCGCGCAGCTTCTGCGCCGTCGACGCGGAGCCGGTGAACGAGACGAGGTCCTGCGCGGTGACATGGTCGAGCAGGTCGCCGACGCTGCCCGCGACGAACTGCAGCGTGCCCTCGGGCAGGATGCCGGAGTCGATGATGATCTCCACCAGCCGCGCGGTGAGGTACGCGGTCTGGCTGGCGGGCTTGACGAGGCTCGGCACCCCGGCGAGGAACGCGGGCGCGAACTTCTCCAGCGGGCCCCAGACCGGGAAGTTGAACGCGTTGATCTGGACGGCGACCCCGCGCAGCGGCACGGCGATGTGCTGGGCGACGAAGGTGCCGCCCTTGCTCAGCGGCTCGACGTTGCCGTCGACGTAGACGGTGTCGTTCGGCAGCTCGCGCTTGCCCTTGCTGGAGTAGGCGAACAGGACGCCGATGCCGCCGTCGATGTCGACCATCGAGTCGGTCTTGGTCGCGCCGGTGCGCGCGGAGAGCGCATAGAGCTCGTCGCGGTGTTCACGCAGGTGGGAGGCCAGTGCCTTCAGCAGTGCGGCGCGCTGGTGGAAGGTCAGCTCACGCAGCGCGGGGCCGCCGACGCGGCGGCCGTACTCCAGGGCGGCGGCGAAGTCGACGCCCTCGGACGAGACCCGGGCGACCTCCTCACCGGTCGAGGCGTCGTGCAGCGGTACGCCGTCTTTGTCCGCCGTGTGCCATCCGCCGGAGACGTAGCTGCGCAGCAATGCCATGGGGCGACCCTTCATGGTGGGCTGGATACCTTGAGTGATTAACAGACCGTCCGTTCAGTAATTCACTGTAGCTCGCGTCCGGGGTCTTGCAAACCCCCGGACGGCGGCGGATCCTTGACATCCACCCGGAAGCGCGCCTTTACTTGCGACACCCTTTAACAACCGTCCATTCGGTCAGTAACTAGGTGGTCTGGCTTGACTAACGCCGCGCACACGATGTTCGCCGACGACCAGGCGTCGAAGGCGCTGGGCATCGAGCTGGTCGAGGCCGCCGAAGGGCACGCCGTCGCCACCATGCGGATCACCGAGACGATGGTCAACGGCCACGACATCGCCCACGGCGGCTACGTCTTCCTGCTGGCCGACACGACGTTCGCCTGCGCCTGCAACAGTGTTCACGCGCCCTCGGCGGGAGAAAGTACCTCGGGACGGCACGGCCCCATGACCGTCGCGTCCGGCGCGGAGATCTCGTTCGTCGCGGCCGGCAAACTCGGCGACCACCTCATCGCCACCGCCACCGAGCGGACCCGCTACGGCCGCAACGGCATCTACGACGTCACCGTGCACCGGGAGACCCCCGACGGGCCGGAGGTCGTCGCCGAATTCCGCGGCCGCAGCCGCACCATCGAGAAAGCATCACGATGACCGCCTTCAGTGACGAAGCCGAGAACCTGACCATCGACGAACTCCAGGCGCTGCAGCTGAAGCGCCTCCGGTGGACGCTGCGGCACGCCTACGACAACGTGCCGTTCTACAAACGGAAGTTCGACGAGTCAGGCGTTCACCCGGACGACTGCAAGGCGCTCGAAGACCTGGCGAAGTTTCCCTTCACCACCAAACAGGACCTGCGCGACAACTACCCGTTCGGCATGTTCGCCGTGCCGGAAGCGCAGGTCAGCCGCATCCACGCGTCCAGCGGCACCACCGGCAAGCCGACCGTCGTCGGGTACACGTCCGAAGACATCGACACGTGGGCGACGGTGATGGCCCGCTCGATCCGCGCGGCGGGCGGGCGTCCCGGCGACAAGGTCCACGTGGCCTACGGGTACGGCCTGTTCACCGGCGGTCTCGGCGCGCACTACGGCGCCGAGAAACTGGGCTGCACGGTGATCCCGGCGTCCGGCGGCATGACCGCGCGCCAGGTGCAGATCATCACCGACTTCAAACCCGAGATCATCATGGTCACGCCGTCGTACATGCTCACGCTGCTCGACGAGTTCGAACGCCAGGGTGTCGACCCGCAGACGAGTTCGCTGAAGGTCGGCATCTTCGGCGCGGAGCCGTGGACCGAACAGATGCGCGCGGAGATCGAGGAACGCGTCGGCATCGACGCCGTCGACATCTACGGCCTGTCCGAGGTGATGGGCCCCGGTGTCGCGCAGGAATGCGTCGAGACCAAGGACGGGCTGCACATCTGGGAGGACCACTTCTTCCCCGAGGTGATCGACCCGTTCACCGAGAAGCCCACCGACGCCGAGGGTGAACTGCTGTTCACCTCGCTCACCAAACAGGCGCTGCCGATCATCCGGTACCGCACGCGCGACCTCACCAGGCTGCTGCCGGGCACCGCGCGGCCGGCGTACCGGCGGATGGAGAAGGTGACCGGGCGCAGCGACGACATGATCATCCTGCGTGGCGTCAACGTCTTCCCCACGCAGATCGAGGAAGTCGTGCTGGTGACCCCCGCGCTCGCGCCGCATTTCCAGCTGATCCGGTCCACGAAGGGCCGGATGGACCACCTGACGGTGCGGGTCGAAGCGCGTCCGGACGCGTCCGCCGAGCAGCGCGCCGAGGCCGCCGCCCGGCTGATCGCCGGCGTCAAGGACGGGGTCGGCGTGAGTGTCGGCGTCGAGGTCGTCGACCCGGACACCCTCGAACGGTCGCTGGGCAAGATGCGTCGCGTACTCGACGAACGGGACCGCGGTTGAACACCCCCGCCCGCCGGGGACGCCCCGGCTACGACCTCGAGTCGCTGCTGCAGGTCGCGGTCAAACTGTTCAATGAGCGCGGCTACGACGGCACCAGTATGGAGGACCTCTCCCGCAAGCTCGGCATCACGAAATCCGCGATCTACCACCACGTGCCGAGCAAAGAGGAACTCCTGCGGCTCGCCGTCGACCGCGCGCTGAACGGCCTGTTCGCCGTCGCCGCCGAGACGGAATCCTTCGAGGGCAAGGCCATCGAGAAGCTGGAGCACCTGGTGCGGGGCAGTGTCCTCGTGCTGGTCGAGCAGCTGCCGTTCGTGACGCTGCTGCTGCGGGTGCGCGGCAACACCAAGATCGAGCGCGCGGCGCTGGCGCGGCGGCGGGAATTCGACCGGCTCGTCACGGAACTGGTGAAACAGGCCGAAACGGAAGGCGACGTGCGGCCCGACATCGATCCCGCGGTCACCGCGCGACTGCTGTACGGCATGGTGAACTCGCTCATCGAGTGGTACCGGCCGCGGCGGGGTTCGGCCGGGACGGAACTGGCGGACGCGGTGTGCAAGATCGCCTTCGACGGCCTTCGGACCCAGTGAGGCTGGACGCCGATGGCGCGTGAAGGCCCCCTTCCCTCGGCTCAGCCGAGGAAACTCGACCTTCATGCCTTCCGCGTGAGATGAAGGAGCCTTTCATTGCAAAATTTGCAATGAAAGGCTCCTTCATCTCACGCCCCGCTACTCTCCCGCGGCCTTGGGCGGCCGTCGCGCCTGCCAGATCAGGGCGTCGCGCAACTGCTGGATGAGCTGTTCGTCGTCGGCCTCCGACGGATCGAGCCCGAGCGGGATCCAGCGTTCGCCGACCTCGGCGCCGTTCTCGAAACTGGTGATCACGATCCCCGCGTACGAGACGGATTCCGCCCCGCTGTCACCTTGGATCCGGACGTCACGATGCTGCAGCCGCACACTGACCCACCGGCCGGTACGGCAAACCGGCTCGCGTTCGGCACTGGCCATTCGTCCCTACCCATAACGCCCGGTCCCCCCGCCCCGAACGTCGCCGAGAGGGCCCCTGGGGTTACCGGCGGGTTGTTCCGAATGAGTAACGGCAGGCGGTCACGTGAAACGGTTACGCTCGGCCCATGAGCACCGATCCGGAGATCCGGCGGCGCCGCCTCGAACCGGCCGCCCGGCGTGCCGAGATCCTGACCGCGGCCCGGCGGTTGTTCGGCGCGGGCACGTACGCCTCGGTTTCGACCTCGGACATCGCGAAGGCCGCGGGGGTGGCCAGGCCGCTGATCAACCACTACTTCGGCGGCAAGCGGGAGCTGTATCTGGAGGTCGTCCGGCAGATGATGATCGTGCCGGCGCCGGTGATCGAGAACCTGCCCGACACGACGGCCGAAGAACGGCTCGCGATGAGCGTCCGGCATTGGATCGAGGTCGTCGAACGCAACGAGCAGGCGTGGCTGACGGCGATCGGGCCGGAGGCGGTGGGTCGCGATCCGGAGATCGAGCGGATCATGCGGGAGGCCGACGAGATCGCCGCCGATCGCGTGCTCGCGGCCGCGCTGATGAGCGACGTCACCGAGGGTCGCGAGGAACTGCGCGCGATGATCCGTTCGTACGGCGGGATGCTGCGGGCCGCGTCACGCGAATGGCTGATCCGCGGCACGCTCGGCCGGGAGGAGCTGCGGGTCTTCCTCACCGAGTCGATCCTCCACCTGCTGCGGGTCACCTACCCGGCCGTGCTCGCAACGCGTTCCGCCGGGCGTACGCCGCCGGCGTCATCCCCTTCCAGCGTTTGAACGCGTAGATGAAACTCGACGCCTCGGCGTAGCCCAGCCGCAGCGCGACGTCCTCCACGCTGAGCGCGCCGGTGTCGAGCATTTCCTCCGCCAGGGTCTGACGGACCTCGTCCAGCAGCGCGCGGTAGCCGGTCCCGGCCTCGAACAGGCGCCGTCGCAGCGTGCGCGGGCTGAGCGCGAGCTGCCGCGCGACCTCCTCCATTCCCGCGTCGACGCCGCCGAGCCGCACCAGCCGTTCCCGGACTTGCTGCGCGATCCCGGATCGTTCGCGTTTCCGCGACACCAGCAGGTCGCATTGCGCGGCGCACACCGCGACCGTCTGGTCGTTGGCCTGCGGCAGCGGTTTGTCGAGGAACAGCGGGTCCAGGGTGGCCAAGTGTGACGGCGCGGAGAACGACGGCGCCAGGCCGAACGTCCGCACGTATTCGTCCACTGTGGAGGGTCGCTCGTGACGGAAGGCCAAGGAGCGCAGGGAGATGTCCGGCAGAATGTCGCGCATGACGGTGTGGATGGCGCCGAGGTCGCGCAGCAGCAGGAAGCGGGCGACGTCGCCCGGTACGCGACTGTCGTCCATGGCCAGCCCGAGCCGCCCGGCCTCGACGGTCACGTGCGGGATGCAGAAGGTGAAACTCAGGTCCAGGTATCGCAGGGCGAAACGCATCGCGTCTCCCAGCGTCGGGCTGCTGATGCACGCGAAGCCGAAGATGCCGAACGCGCTCACGCGGTACCGCCTGCTCAGCCGCAGCGCGACGTCGTCCCCGGCGCCGAGCCCGCGGACCAGTGCCCGGACCACCGCGAGCTCCTGACGCGCGTCGACCTGGCCGTCCACGGGCGCGTACTCGTAGGACTCCAGCCCCGTGACGCCGTTCTCGGCGGCGAAGCGCGCCATGAGCACGATGCTCGCCGTGCCGCGCGGGTAGTCCCAGTCCCGGATCACCGGCGGCGGTAGTTCCATGGCCGGGATTATGGATCGCGGCGGCGATCGGCGCATTGAGGACCGTAACTGTCCTTGATCCCGTTTAGGGTGAGCGGCATGTCCGACACGTTGAGCAGGCGCGCGCTGAACCGCGCCATGCTGGACCGGCAGCTGCTGCTCCGGCGTTCGAAGATGACCGCGCTCGAAGCGGTCGAGCAGCTGGCCGGATTGCAGGCGCAGGCGCCGAATCCGCCGTACTTCGCGCTGTGGACGCGGTTGCACGGCTTCCGCCAGGAAGAGCTGGCGAACCTGCTGTTGGACAAGAGTGTCGTGCGGATCGCGCTCATGCGCGGCACGGTGCACCTGGTGAAACCGGCGGACGCGCTGGCGTGGCGGCCGATCGTGCAGCCCCTCTACAACCGCTCGGTGGACGGCAACACCCAGTTCACCCCGGAGATCAAGGGCCTCGACCACCAGGAGATCGCCCGCACTGCCCGCAAACTGCTCGGCGAGCGGCCGCTGTCGTCCGCCGAACTCGGCGCGGAACTGGCAAAACGCTGGGACAGCGCGGGACCGTCGGCGCTGGTGCACGTCGCGCGGGCGCTGCTGCCGCTGGTGCAGATCCCGCCGCGCGGGATCTGGGGCAAGTCCGGGCAGCCGACTTACCAGACCACCGGGGACTGGCTGGGCGCCGAGCCGGACGCGACGCCGTCGCCGGAAGCGATGTTCCGGCGTTATCTGGCCGCGTTCGGGCCCGCCGGCGTGCAGGACGCGCAGGCGTGGGCCGGGATCACGAAGCTCGGCGAGGTCGCCGAACGGCTGCGACCGGAACTGCGGACGTTCCGCGACGAGAACGGACGCGAACTCTTCGATCTCGAAGACGCCCCGCGCCCGGACCCGGACACGCCCGCGCCTGCCAGGCTGCTGGGGCCGTTCGACCAGACCATCCTGTCCTACGCCGACCGCACCCGCGTGATCAGCGACGAGCATCGCAAGGTCGTCATCACGCAGAACGGCCTGGTCAAGGGCACCATCCTGGTCGACGGGTCCGTGAAGGGCTTCTGGGAGATCAAGGCCGCGAAGAAGGCCGCTTCAGTGGTGATCACGCCGTTCGAACGCGTCCCGAAGCGCGACATGGATGCCCTCGAAGGCTCCGCTCACCGCCTCCTGGCCTGGGCTCACCCGAAGGCCGAGAGCCACTCCGTGCAATTCGGCACCTGATTGCGTCAGTTCGCACTGCCAACGACCGCAACCAGGTGCCGAATCGCGGGAGGTGAGTGGCCGAAAATCTCGATTGAGTGGCCGGTCGTGTACTTCCACCAGGGCTGACGGGTGCGTAACTTCGATCGGCATGGGCAAGACGAGCGTGCTGATCGTAGGGACGGGCTTCGGCGGGGTCGGGACGGCGATCGAGCTCAAACGCGCCGGCTTCGACGACTTCACCATCCTGGAGAGCGCCGCCGAACCGGGCGGCGTCTGGCGGGAGAACACGTATCCCGGCGCCGGCTGCGACATCCCGTCGCCGCTGTACTCGTTCTCCTACGAGCCCAATCCCGACTGGCCTAAGCGGTTCTCGCTGCAACCGGACATCCACTCGTACCTCAAACGCGTGGTGCGCCGCTACGGGCTCGAACCGCACATCCGCTTCGACACGCGCGTCACCGCCGCGGCCTTCGACGAGGAGCGCGGGCTTTGGCGGGTGGAGACCGCGGGCGGCGAGACGTTCGAGGCCACCGTGTTCGTCCCCGCCGTCGGCCAGCTCTCGCGGCCGGTCCAGCCGGACATCTCCGGCCAGGAAACCTTCGAGGGTGCCAGTTTCCACTCCGCGCGCTGGGACCACGACGTCGACCTGCGCGGCAAGAAGGTCGCGGTGATCGGCACCGGCGCGAGCGCGATCCAGTTCGTGCCCGAACTCCAGCGCCAGGCGGGTGAACTGACGGTGTTCCAGCGCACCGCGCCCTACATCATGGCCAAACGGGACACCCGCTACCGGCGCTGGCAGCAACGGTTGTTCCGGCATCTGCCCGCCACCCAGCTGCTCGGCAGGCTGCGGATCTTCCTCCTCGCCGAGTACGCGACCTACGCGATGACCGAACATCCGTTGCTGGCCAAGGTCTTCGAACTGCGGACGGCCCAGCTGCGCCGTCGTCACATCAAGGACCGGGCGCTGCGCGAGAAACTCACCCCGGACTATCCGCTGGGCTGCAAGCGGATCCTGTTCACCAACGAGTATCTGCCCGCGCTGGCGCAGCACAACGTCGCCGTGGAGACGCGGCGCATCAGCGCCATCACGCCGTCCGGGGTGCTCACCGAGGACGGCGTCGAACACGAGGCCGACGTCATCGTCTACGGGACCGGTTTCGCGGCAACCGACTTCCTCGGCGAGCTCAAGGTGGAGGGTCTCGGCGGACGGGCGTTGTCCGACACTTGGAAGGGCGGCGCGCGAGCGTACCTCGGCATGACCGTGCCGGGTTTTCCGAACCTGTTCTGCGTCTACGGGCCCAACACGAACCTCGGTGCCGGCTCCATCATCTACATGATCGAACGGCAGGCCCGCTACATCCGCCAGGCCGTGGAACACCTCGCCAGGCCCGAAGTGTCCTATATGGACGTCGTGCCAGAGGTCGAGCAGCGATACGACGAGGAGATCCAGCGACGCCTCGGGCGCAGTGTCTGGACGACCTGCGCCAGCTGGTACCGCCAGGAGAACGGCCGCGTGAGCACGAACTGGCCGGGTCTGGTCACCGAATACGACCGTCGGACGAAGAAACTCGACCTCGGCGACTACCGGACGGCGGGAGCGCGATGAACTACGACGTGCTGGTGATCGGCTCCGGTTTCGGCGGCAGCGTGACCGCGCTGCGGCTCACCGAGAAGGGGTACCGCGTCGGCGTGCTGGAGACCGGTCGCCGGTTCGCCGACGACGAGTTCGCGAAGACGTCGTGGCGACTGCGGAAGTACCTGTGGGCCCCGAAACTGGGGTGCTACGGCATCCAACGGCTGACCCTGCTGAAGAACACCTTCGTGCTGAGCGGCGCGGGCGTCGGCGGCGGCTCGCTCGTCTACGCGAACACGCTCTACGAACCCCCGGACACCTTCTACGAAGACCCGCAGTGGGCGCACATCACCGATTGGAAGGCCGAACTCGCCCCGCATTACGACCAGGCCGGACGAATGCTGGGCGTGGTGGAGAACCCGCTGGTCACCCCGGCCGACCGCGTACTGCGCGAGGTCGCCGAGGACATGGGCATCGCGGACACCTATCGGCCGACGCCGGTCGGCGTCCACTTCGGCAAGCGCGACGTCGACCCGTTCTTCGGCGGCGAGGGCCCCCTGCGGAAGTCGTGCACGCACTGCGGCGAGTGCATGACCGGCTGCCGGGTCGGCGCGAAGAACACGACCGTCAAGAACTACCTGTACCTGGCGGAAAAGGCGGGCGCGGAGGTCCATCCGCTGACCACCGCCGTGTCGGTCCGGCCGATCGACGGCGGCTACGCGATCGACACCGTCCGAACAGGACGTTGGGTGCGCAAGCGCAAGCGGACCTTCACCGCCTCGGAGGTCGTGTTCGCCGCCGCTTCCCTCGGCACGCAACGGCTTCTGCATTCGCTGAAGGACTCCGGCACGCTGCCGGAGCTGTCACCGCGCCTCGGCTTGCTCGCCCGCACGAACTCCGAGGCCGTGCTCGCCGCGCGATCTCTGCGCAAGGACACGGACTTCACCCGCGGCGTCGCGATCACGTCGTCGATCCATCCCGATGCCGTCACGCACGTCGAACCGGTGCGCTACGGCAAGGGCAGCAACTTCATGGGCCTGCTGACGACGGTGCTCGTCGACGCCGAGCCGGGCAAGCGCCGGTGGGTGCTGGGCGCGCGGGAACTGTGGCGGAGCCGGCGGCAGCTGGTGCGGCTGCACAATCCGCGACGGTGGTCGGAGCGGATGGTCGGGCTGCTGGTGATGCAGACGTTGAACAATTCCGTGACCACGTACACGAAACGCGGGCTCTTCGGCCGCCGGATGACCACGAAGCAGGGCGTCGGCGAGCCGAACCCCGAGTGGATCCCCGCCGGACACGAGGTCACCAGGCGGGTGGCGGACAAGATCGGCGGGCTGGCGCAGGGCGCGTGGACGGATCTGGCGAACATCCCGATCACCGGGCATTTCATCGGCGGCTGCGCGATCGGCGACAGCGCCGAGACCGGCGTCGTCGACCCGTACCAGCGGGTGTACGGCTATCCCGGGCTGCATATCGCGGACGGTTCGGCCATCTCGGCGAACCTCGGGGTGAACCCGTCGCTGACCATCACCGCGCAGGCGGAACGCGCGATGTCGTTGTGGCCCAACAAAGGCGAGGCCGACCCGCGGCCGCCGCTCGGCTCCCCCTACCGGCGCGTGAACCCCGTCGCCCCGCTCAAGCCCGTCGTGCCCCCACACGCCCCCGGCGCCCTGCGTCTCCCCCTCACTCCGCTCTGACCCCACGCAATTCGTCACCTACTTGCAATGTTCGCGTCGCGCAAATCTCGCAAGTAGGTGACGAATTGCGACATGGAAAGGGCGGGGCACCGTCGCCCGCGCGACGACGGTGCCCCGCCCCGGTCTAGCGGATCATCACGGGAGGCCGGCCAGACCCGCGCTCACCGTGTTCGACCACGCGTAGCCCTGCGAGGCGTCCCAGTTGATCGACCAGGTCATCGCGCCCCGGATCGTCGGGTACGTCGTCGTCGGCTTGAACGAACCGCAGTTCGTGCCCTTCGCCAGGCAGTTCAGCGCGTTGACCGTGTTGCCGGGCGCCTGGTAGCCGCCACCGGCCGCCGAGCCCGACGCGGGCAGGCCGAGCCCGACCTGGTCGGCCCGCAGACCGCTCTGCAGCTGGATGCAGGCCAGCGCGGTGAGGAAGTCGACCGTGCCCTGCGAGTAGACCTTCTGGTCGCAGCCGAGCATCGTGCCGCTGTTGTAGTACTGCATGTTGACGATCGTCAGGATGTCCTTGACGTTCAGCGCCAGCTTGAAGTACTCCGCCGCCGGGTTCTGCATGTCGATCGTCTGCGGCGCCATGGTGATGACCGTGCCGCCCGCGGCGTGGATGCTGCGCAGCGCCTGCGCCATGTAGGTCGCGTTGACGCCGTTCTCCAGGTCGATGTCGACGCCGTCGAAGCCGTAGGTCGCGATGAGCGACTTCATGCTGTTGGAGAAGTTCGTGGCCGCGGCCGCGGAGTCGACGCGGATCGTGCCCTTCTCCCCGCCGACGGACAGGATGACCTTCTGCCCGCGTGCCTGCGCCGTCTTGATGTCGGCCTTGAACTGCGCGTCGGTGTAGCCGCCGAGCTGGCTCGACAGCCCCGAGTCGAGGGTGAAGGTGACCGCGCCCGGCGTGGCCGTCGCGTCGGCGAAGGACACCGCGACGATGTTGTACTTCGTCGGGACGTCGGCGAGCTTGAGCGCCTTCGCGCCGTTGTAGAAGTTCTGCCAGTAGCCGGTGATCACATGCTTCGGCAGGTTCCCGGTCGGCGGGGTGCTCGTCGTGGTCGTCGGCGGGTTCGACGTGGTGGTCGTGGGCGTGGTCGGCGTGGTGGGGGTCGTCGGGGTCGTGGTCGGCGAGCCGCCGGGACCGTCGAGATTCACGTCGTCGGCGAAGTACGCGGGCTGGCCGTACCAGCCGTGCAGGTAGATCTGGACGCTCGTGGTGGACGCGCCGGTGGTGAAGCTCAGCGAGAGCTGCGACCAGCTGGCCCCGCCCGGAGTCCAGGTGTTCTTGTCACCCGTCCCGGTGCCCGTGACACCGAGGTAGGTGTAGCTGCCCTGCACCCACGCCGAAAGCGTGTACGCGGTGTTGGCCTTCACGGCCACGCTCTGCGAGCAGCGGGCGTTGTCCTGACCCGCCGGGGTGGCGCTGAGCGCGCGGCTGCCCGAGTGGACCGGCGTGGTGACCACCGCGTTCGCGCCGGTGCATGTCCAGCCGCTCGTGGTCCCGAGTTCGAAGCCCGGGTTGGTCAGGATGTTGGCGGCCGAGGCGCTGCCCGAGACCGCGAAAGTCACCCCCAGGCACACGGCCAGTGACGACAGCAGGGCGAGGAACGCGTGTTTCGGCTTCACTTTCACGACTGGCCTCCACGAACGGGTGATGTCGGCCACATCAAAATGGACTAGACCAATACAACTGTCAAGGGTTCGGTTAGAGGAGGCCATACGAAAGTCGGCTCGGCGGAAGCGGCAGAATGCAGGGTCCGAGAGCACCCGAGGGCGGATTCAGGAGCGTGGGAGTGAGCGTGCAGGGCCTGCAGACAGTCGAGCAGAAGATCGCCGAAGAACTCGGTGTGCGCGAAGGGCAGGTCAAGGCGGCCGTCGACCTGCTGGACGGCGGATCGACCGTGCCGTTCATCGCCCGGTACCGCAAAGAGGTCACCGGGATGCTGGACGACACCCAGCTCCGCACCCTCGAAGAACGCCTCCGCTACCTGCGGGAACTCGGCGAACGCCGGGTCGCGGTGCTGGAGTCGATCCGTAGCCAGGGCAAGCTGGACGAGGCGCTCGAAGCGTCGATCATGGCGGCGGACACCAAGTCCCGCCTCGAGGACATCTACCTGCCGTACAAGCCCAAGCGGCGGACGAAGGCGATGATCGCCCGCGAGGCCGGTCTGGAGCCGCTCGCCGACGGGCTGTTGAACGACCCGAACACCGACCCGCAGGCCGCGGCCGCGGTGTTCGTCGACGCCGACAAGGGAGTCGCCGACGCGCAGGCCGCGCTCGACGGCGCCCGCGCGATCCTCGTGGAACGCTTCGCCGAGGACGCCGACCTGATCGGCGAGCTGCGCGAGAAGATGTGGTCGCAGGGCCGCCTCGCGTCGAAGGTCCGCGACGGCAAGGCCGAAGAGGGCGCGAAGTTCTCCGACTACTTCGACTTCTCCGAGCCCTACACCAAGCTCCCCTCGCACCGGATCCTCGCGATGTTCCGCGGTGAGAAGGAAGACATCCTCGACCTCACCATGGAGTCGGAGGAGCCCACCGAGGAACCGCGTACCGGGCCGACGGAGTACGAGACCCGCATCGCGCACAAGTTCGGGATCTCCAACGAAGGCCGACCCGGCGACAAGTGGCTCGGCGACACCGTCCGCTGGGCGTGGCGCACGAAGATCCTGCTGCACCTCGGCATCGACCTGCGGATGCGGCTGCGTCAGTCGGCCGAGGACGACGCCGTCCGCGTGTTCGCCGCGAACCTGCGCGACCTGCTGCTCGCCGCCCCGGCGGGCACCCGCGCCACGATGGGCCTCGACCCGGGTTTCCGCACCGGCGTCAAGGTCGCCGTCGTCGACGACACCGGCAAGGTCGTCGGCACCCACGTGATCTACCCGCATCAGCCCGCGAACAAATGGGACCAGTCCATCGCCGAACTCGCCGCGCTGTGCGCCCGGCACAAGGTGGACCTGATCTCGATCGGCAACGGCACCGCGTCCCGCGAGACCGACAAACTCGCCGGCGAGCTGATCAAGAAGCATCCGGAACTGAAACTGACCAAGGCCGTCGTCTCCGAGGCGGGCGCGTCGGTGTACTCGGCGTCGGCGTTCGCGTCGCAGGAACTGCCGGGGATGGACGTCTCGCTGCGCGGCGCGGTCTCCATCGCGCGGCGGCTGCAGGACCCGCTGGCGGAACTGGTGAAGATCGACCCGAAGTCGATCGGCGTCGGGCAGTACCAGCACGACCTGTCGGAGATCTCGCTGTCGCGGTCACTCGACGCGGTGGTCGAAGACTGTGTGAACGCGGTCGGCGTGGACGTCAACACCGCGTCGGCGCCGCTGCTGACCCGCGTCTCGGGCATCACGACGACGCTGGCGGAGAACATCGTCGCGCACCGCGACGAGAACGGTCCGTTCAAGACTCGGAGCGGGCTCAAGGAGGTCGCGCGGCTCGGCCCCAAGGCCTTCGAGCAGTGCGCGGGCTTCCTCCGGATCCCGGACGGCGACGACCCGCTCGACTCGTCCTCGGTGCACCCCGAGGCCTATCCGGTGGTGCGGCGGATCCTGAGCTCGACCGGCACGGACATCCGCGCGCTGATCGGCAACTCGCGGACCCTGCAGGCGCTGAAGCCCACACAGTTCGTCGACGACACCTTCGGCCTCCCGACGGTGACCGACATCCTCGCCGAACTCGAAAAGCCGGGCCGCGACCCGCGTCCGGCGTTCAAGACCGCGACCTTCGCCGACGGCGTCGAGAAGATCGGCGACCTCAAGCCGGGAATGCGGCTGGAAGGTGTCGTGACGAACGTGGCCGCGTTCGGCGCGTTCATCGACGTCGGCGTGCACCAGGACGGGCTCGCGCACGTCTCGGCGCTGTCGAAGAACTTCGTCAAGGACCCGCGTGAGGTCGTGAAACCCGGCGACATCGTCAAGGTGAAGGTCCTGGAAGTCGACGTGCCGCGCAAGCGGATCTCGCTGACCCTGCGGCTGGACGACGAGCCCGGCCGTCCCGCCCGCGAGCAGGGCGGCGGCGGTGGTGGCGGCGGCGGTCGTGACCGCGGCCAGGGCGGTCAGCGTCAGGGCGGCGGACAGCGTCAGGGCGGCCAGGGCGGACGCGGCGGCGGCAACCGGGGCGGGAACTCCGGCGGCGGTGGCGGTGCCATGGCGGACGCGCTCCGAAAGGCCGGCTTCGGCAAGTAAGGGTTGGCACGTTATCGAGGGGTAAGGCAATGGCGTCGGGTCGCGGGGATTCACTCGCGGCCGTGGGGCACCCAGGTGTCGCGAAGGACCCCTTCTTCGCTACCGCACCCCTGCCCCCGACGTTGCGAAAGCCACTTTCGCAACGTTGAAGGTTGCCAAAGTGGCTTTCGCAACCTGCCACCTTCGCCTTACCCCTCAAATAGAAAGGGCGCTTTCCCCGCATGCGATGCGAGGAAAGCGCCCTTCACCACGTCAGATGCGGGGAAGGTCCCTTTCAGCTCACGGGTTCATGGCGTAGGCGCCCGAGAGGTCACGCACCAGCGACCACACGTGGTCGAAGCGCGCCGCGTCGACGACGGGCTTCCGGATCGACGCCAGCGCGAGCGCCTGCTGTGCCTCGGTCGAGGACGACTTTCCGTGCAGATCGATCGCGGTGGCGCTGAAGTCCTGCACCAGGATGGCGAAGATCTGGTCGACGACCTCGGTCTCGATGCCGGTGATCTCCGCCTGCTCCAGCACCAGCTGTCCGTAGACGACCAGCGTGAACAGCTCGGTCAGCGCGAGGCCGAAGTCGATGTCCTGCTGCTGTGCCTCGTCCGGCGCGGCTTCGGTGAACAGCTTCACCAGCGCCTCGGCCTGCTCGGTGAACCGCGCGACGTTCGGGATCGCGGACGCCTTGGCGTAGGCCTCACGCCAGTCGTGGAACCGCACCTTCGACAGGCCGCGCGCGGGGCCCTGGCGGAACAGGAACTCGTCGTCGGCCGCGTCGGACCGGGTCGGCACCGGCTCGTAGGCCTGCGGCGCGAACAGGTACGCGGGCACGAACTTCGCGATCAGCGCGAGGTTCACCGCCACCGTGCCTTCCAGCTTCGGCAGGCCGTCGATGTCGTTCTTGGACATCGCGAGGTAGGTGTCGGCCTCGAAACCCTTGGCCGCCACCACATCCGCGACCAGGCCGATGACCTTCTGCGCCTCGGTGGTCACCTTCATCTTGGTGATCGGGTTGAACAGCAGGTACCGGCGGTCGTCCGCGTTCGCGCTGCGGAAGTAGTCCACGGCGCGGTCGGAGAACAGCTTCATCGCGACGAGCCGCGCGTACGCCTCGACGAATTCCCGGCGCACGTGCGGGAAATCGGTGACCTTCTTGCCGTAGAGCACCCGGTTGTGCGCGTGCGTGATCGCCTCGTACAACGAGTGCGTCGACATCCCGATGCCGCCGAAGCACAGGTTGAACTTGCCGATGTTGACCGTGTTCAGCGCAGCGGAGAACGCGTCTGCGCCGACGTGCAGAATGTCCTCTTCGGACACCGGGTAGTCATCGAGCTCGAACTCGGCGACGTACATCTGCGACGGGACGACGTTCTTCACCACGCGGTAGTTCGGGTGCTCCGAGTCCGCGTAGAAGAACACGTACTGGTCCGGTCCCTCGACGCCGTCGATGCGGCCGAACACCGACACGGTGCGCGCGCAGTTGCCGTTGCCGATGTAGTACTTCGACCCGTTCGCGCGGTAGCCGCCCTTGCCGTCCGGTGTGAGCACGAGGTCCGACGAGTAGATGTCGGCGCCGTGCTCCTTTTCGGACAGTCCGAACGCGGCGACGCCGCCGGCCGCGAGCGAGTCCGCCGCGCGTTTGCGGGCGGCCTCGTTCGCGCTCTGCCACACCGGGCCAAGGCCGAGGATGGTGACCTGCCACGGGTACCAATAATTCAGGCCGTAGAAGCCGAGGATCTCCGACAGCGCCGCGACGCGCGCGGTATCCCAGCGCTTGTCGGGGTTCCCCTCGGCGTTCGCGCCAGGAGTGAGGAACGTCGAAAAGAGCCCTTCCTTGCCCGCGAACTCGATGAAGTCCGCGTAGAAGGTCCGCTCGTGGTAGTCCTCGACGAGCTTGCGCTTGCCTCGCTGTTCGAACCACTCGATGGTGGCACGCAGCAGGCGACGCGTCTCCGGGTCGAACTGCCGTGGGTCGTACCCACCCGGGTTCAGCAACAACGCGGTCGCCTTTTCGCTCATCGTCACTCCTGGTCGCCGAAGTTACTACCCGGTAACCGTAGCGCGCCGCTTCGCCGTCCGGCCACCGAACTCGACCGAAGTCACCTCCCCGTGGTCGTTCCGCAGGAAACGCGCGGTGGGCTTGCGGGTGTCGGCGGCGGGGGCGATCGCGTCGCCGCCCACGAAAACGGCCTCGAACGGCGGAGGCGACGGGAAGTCCTCGATCTCGGCGACCAGCTGAGCCCACAGCGTGCCGTCGCGGTCGCTGACCACGAACGCCAAGTCACCGGTCTGGTAGCGGCCGAGGTACTCGGCGACGTCCGGCTGGGGCACCGGCGGCGGGCTCGCGAGCGGAGGCAGGCCGACCAGCTTCTCCAGGCACCAGTCGACGATCTTCGCGCCCAGCGCGGAGCCGCCCGCGCTGTTCGTCAGCACGGTGACGGCGAAGTCCTCCTCCGGAATGGTCACGAACTCCGACAACTGCAGATTGCTCACGTTGCCGCCGTGCCGGACCAGCCGGGCAGCGCCGTGGGTCGTGTGCAGCCAGCTCAGCCCGACCTGTTCGAACCGCAGCGCGGCCTTGCGCTGCGGCGCGCGCATCAGGTCGCGGGTGGCTTCGCTGATCGGCGGCTTGCCCTCGGCCTCGCCGGTCAGGAAGAACCGGGCCCATTTCAGCTGGTCACCCGCCGTCGACCACAATCCGCCGCTCGCGCTGTCCGCGCGGGTGAGGCCCACGGTGTGCTCGACCGCCGGTCCGCCGTCGCGCAGCACGTGCCCGACGGCGTGACGGCGCGTGAGCACCTCCCACGGCAGGTAATACGACTCGGTCATGCCCAGCGGTTCGAGCAGCCGGGCGCGGACCACGTCCTCGAAGGGTTCACCCGCCACCACCTCGACGACCCGGCCTGCCAGCTGGAACCCGGCGTTGCAGTAGGAGAACACCTCTCCTGGCGGGAAGTTCTGCGGCAGGTCGCCGAACTTCGCGATCGCGAGGGCCAGCGCGTCGTCACCCCACCCGGTGGTGAAGTCCACGTCGCCGAGGAACCCGGCGGAGTGCGTGAGCAGCTGGCGCAGCGTCACCGTCTTCCGCGCCACCGGATCCGCCAAGGGGAGATCGGGGAGGTATTCGACGACCGGCCGGTCCAGGTCCAGTACACCGTCTTCGACCAGGGCCAGCACGGCGGCCGCGGCGAAGGTCTTGCTGGTGGAGCCGATCATGAACAGGGTGCCGGGATCGACCGGAAGCCCGGTGTCCACACTGGACACCCCGGTGGCGAACACCGACTCCTCGCCGCGATGCGTCACCCCCACCACGGCTCCAGGGACACCCGCCCCGCGCGCCTCCTCTTCGAGCACGCCTCGCAGATCCTGAACGTTCGACACCCGTGTCCCCTTTCGTCCGGTCAGGCCAGCGTTTCACCGCGACCCGGCGTCCGGCTCGTCCGAACCGACGAACATCGGCGGACCGGTGCGGGCGATATCACGTAGCCCCGGAGATCACGACCCAGTACACTGGACAACGCGGTCCGCTCAGTTCTGCCTCGGGCCGCGTTTCGTTGTCGAAGACCACGCGCCGCGGCCCCCCGAGGTCTGCGCCGGGCAGGACAACCCTTTCTATCCTTACGGAGATACCAGGGCGCACCTGTGCCCACACGCTTATGAGCACACCTACCTTCACCGAACTCGGCCTGCCCAAGACCCTCGTGGACTCGCTCGCCGAACAGGGCGTCACCAGCCCGTTCCCCATCCAGGCCGCCACGCTGCCGCATTCGCTGGCGGGCCGCGACGTCCTCGGCCGCGGCCGCACCGGCTCCGGCAAGACCTATGGCTTCGTGCTGCCCGTCCTCGCCCGGCTCGCCGCCGGCCCGACCCGGCGCCGCCCCGGCCGCCCGCGCGCGCTTGTCCTGGCGCCGACCCGCGAACTGGCCACCCAGATCGAGGCGTCGTTCCTGCCGCTGGCCAAGCCGCTCGGCCTCAAGGTCACCACCATCTTCGGCGGCGTCAGCCCCAACCCGCAGATCACCCGGCTGCGTGACGGCGTCGACATCGTCGTCGCCTGCCCCGGCAGGCTCGCCGACCACATGCGTTCGGGCGAGGTGAAGCTCGACAACATCGAGATCACCGTCCTGGACGAGGCCGACCACATGGCCGACCTCGGCTTCCTGCCCGACGTCCGGCGCATCATGGCCGAGACCCCGGAGCGCGGGCAGCGGCTGCTGTTCTCCGCGACCCTCGACGCGGGTGTCGACGTGCTGGTCAAGCGCTTCATGCACAACCCGGTCACGCACAGCGTCGACTCGGCCCAGTCGCCGGTATCGACCATGAAGCACCACGTGCTGCACCTGGAGGAGACCCACCGGCTGGCGGTGCTGATCGACCTCACCGCCGCGCCCGGCCGCACACTGGTGTTCACCCGCACGAAGCACCGCGCCAAGCAGCTGACGCGCAAGCTCATGGCCTCCGGCGTGCCGGCGGTCGAACTGCACGGCAACCTCGGGCAGACCGCGAGGACGCGCAACCTGGAGGCGTTCTCCTCCGGCGCGGCGAAGACGCTGGTCGCGACCGACATCGCCGCCCGCGGCATCCACGTCGACGACGTCACGCTGGTCATCCACGCCGACCCGCCCGTCGAGCACAAGGCGTACCTGCACCGCTCAGGTCGGACCGCGCGGGCCGGGGCGTCCGGCACCGTCGTCACGCTGATGACCGACGCGCAGGTCGGCGACGTCCGCGACCT
Organism: Amycolatopsis sp. WAC 01375; assembly: GCF_003947325.1. Taxonomy (NCBI): domain Bacteria; kingdom Bacillati; phylum Actinomycetota; class Actinomycetes; order Pseudonocardiales; family Pseudonocardiaceae; genus Amycolatopsis; species Amycolatopsis sp. WAC 01375. The sequence goes on along the minus strand of NZ_QHHW01000029.1, from coordinate 120,335 downwards.
CACCCGCAAGGCGGGCATCAAGCCGACCACGACGCAACTCGGCCCCGGCCACCCGCTGCTGTCGGAGCTGGCGCCCGGCGAGCGTTCGTTCACCGCGTCCCCGCGTCAGCCGATCGTGGACATGCGGCCGAAGCGCGTCAGCGCCAGCGGCGAAGCCATCCCGGGCAAGGGTGACGACGAAGACCGTCCGGCAGGCAGCCGTGGCCGCGGCAGCCGCGCCGGTCGCGGCCGAGGCCCCTCCGTCGGTGGCAGGGGTGCTTCCGGTGGCGGCTCGCGTCGCGGCGGTTCCTCGGAGGGCCGTTCGCGTCAGCCCCGCGCCGAAGGCGACCGCCGTGGCGGCGCCCCCGCCGGCCAGGGCGGCCGTCGCGCGGCCGAGTCCACCGGACGTCGCGAAGGCGCGCCCAAGGGCGGCGGCCAGGGCCGTCGCGGCGCCGCCGACTCCCAGCCGCGCCGGGCTTCCGGTGCGGGCAAGGCCCAGTCCGGTGGCGCTCCGGCCCGCCGGGGCGGTGCCGCCGCGTTCTCCTCGGGCACCCGCGCCGGCTCGCGCCGCTCGCGCTAGCTCACCCTGACGGCCGCCACGCGTGATCCGGCGGCCGTCACGCGAGTTACGGCTCCCGTCACGCGAGTTACGGCTCCCGTCACGTGAGTTACGCCTTCCAACACGCGAGTTCCGGAGGCCGGCTCAGGTGATCGGGCCGCCCGGCCACGCGAGTCGGCCACCGGAACACACGTGCCGTCCATCCGATCACGTGAGTTGGCCGTCTGGTCACGTGACTGGAGGCGGAACTCACGTGATTGGAGGCGCAACTCGTGTGATTGGGGGCGAAACTCGCGTGACTAGGGGCGCAACTCGCGTGATCGGGGGCGTATCACGTGGTTCGGGCGGCGGCGCGGGCGGCCGCGGCCGCGCGACGCTCTTCGAAGCGGGACGCCTGGGTGTCGAGGGCCTTCAGGAACTGGTCGAGTTCGTCCCGCGCCTTCTCCCCCACCTCGCCGAGCCCTTCGAGCTCGAAGATCTTCCACTGCCGCAGCAACGGCCAGATCACCTCGTCGTGGTGGATCCGCAGGTCGTAGATGCCCGCCTTCGCGATCAGCGCGGCCTTCCGCACGAAGCTCGGGATCACCGCGCCCGGCATCTGGAACTGGACGACCTCGTCGGTGATGGCGCGCATCATCGCGTCGGGTGAAAGCTCCAGCGAGGCCTGCACCAGGTTCCGGTAGAAGACCATGTGCAGGTTCTCGTCCATCGCGACCCGGGAAAGCAGCTTCTCGCACATCGGATCCTGCGTGTACTTGCCGGTGTTGCGATGCGAAAGCCGCGTCGCCAGCTCCTGGAACGACACGTACGCGAAGACGTTCAGCAATGCCTTGTCGCCGCTGTCGTACCCGGCCTGCATGGTCTGCATCCGCGCCCGCTCCAGCTCGACCGGGTCCACCGCGCGCGTCACCAGCAGGTAGTCGCGGATGCAGATGCCGTGGCGGCCCTCCTCGGCCGTCCAGCGATGCACCCACGTGCCCCACGCGCCGTCGCGGCCGAACGCCCGCTCGATCTCGCGGTGGTAGCTCGGCAGGTTGTCCTCGGTCAGGAGGTTGACCTCCAGCGAGGTCCGCGCGATGGGCGACACCCGCGACTGCTCGGGATCCCACGGCTCGCCGCCCAGTTCGGCGAAGTTCTTGCCCTCGCTCCACGGCACGTACTCGTGCGGCATCCATTCCTTGGCGACCGAGAGGTGCCGGTTGAGGTTTTCCTCGACCGTTCCCTCCAGCTCGAGCATCAGCCGGGTGCTTTCGGGGACCGTCATGCGTTTCGTCCTTCCAGGGTACGGAAAACGCCACCTACGACACCGTAACTTACGGTGTCGTAGGTTTGCCACCTCCGGAAGGTGAACGCTCAGGAGCCGGGGACGGCCGCCAGCTTCGGCACCAGCTGTTCGATCGCGTACGGGATGCTCAACACGGTGTTGAACGAGATCGCGGCCCCGACCGGCGGGTTCTCGTAGGTGATGAACAAGTCCCGCTTGTCCGCCGACACCTTCAGCTTCCGGTACACCGGGTCGGCCCGCACCCTGGTCTCCGCGTTGACGTCGGAGTTCAGCCACACCAGGCGATCCGCGTCGAACAGGTCGAACCGTTCCGACGAGACCTCGACGACGTTGTTCTCCGGTTCGCTCAGCGCCTTGACCGGATCGAACGGCCGGAAACCCAGCTCGGTCATGAAGATCATCTTCGGGTCGGTGGTGGTGAACGCGGAGAACTTGCCCGCCTCGAAGGTGTCGGCGACGACCATCGACAGCTTCGCGAACCCGGGGTGTTCGGCCCGCGCCTGCGCGAACCGCCGGTCGATCCCGGCGATCAGGTCGTCGGCCTTCTGCGGCAACCCGAGCGCGCGACCCACCATCCGGGTCATCTCCTGCCACGGCGCCGCGTAGTCCTCGTACTTCGACGGCTGCGCGACGACCGGGGCGAGCTGCGAGAGCTTGTCGTACTGCTCCTTCTTCATCCCGCTGTACTGGGCGAGGATCAGGTCCGGCTTGAGCGCGGCGATCTTCTCGAAGTTGAAGTCGTCCCGTTCGCCGACGACCTCCGGCCGCTTGTCACCCCAGCGAGCCTGGGTCCACGGCCACTTCCCGTACGGCCGCTCCTTGAACCAGTCGACGGCGCCGACCGGCCGGATCCCGAGCGCCAGCACGGCGTCGTGGTCGGACAGGCCGAGCGTGACGATCCTCGAAGGCTGCTTCTCGACCGTCACCGACCCGTATTTGTGCTCGACGGTCACCGGGAAGGTGCCACGGGCCTCCGGAGGCACCAGGCTCTCGTCGACCGATTGCGAAGAACCGCAACCGGCCACCAGCAACGACATCATCAGCGCGGTCAGGGTCGCCTTGACCCGCACCCCCGTAACGGACATGCGGGTAAGGCTAGCCTGTCCAAAGTCCTAAAGGGACGCGGTGAGACCACGGGCACGCAGGACCGACCGTTCCAGCGGACGGAACACCACCAGCTCGATACCGACGCCGACCAGCAGGATCAGGAAGATCGCCGAGATCACGCCTTCCATGCTGTTGAACGACGAGCCTTCGTTGAGGTACGCGCCGAGTCCCTTGCCGAGCGCCGGGGACAGCGCGATCAGCTCGGCGGCCATCAGCGAACGCCACGAGAACGCCCAGCCCTGTTTGAGCCCCGCCAGGAAGCCGGGCAACGCGGCGGGCAGCAGGATGTGCCGGGCCGACGAGAGCCGGTTCGCCCCCATCACCTGGCCGACCCTCGGCAGGATCGGCGGGATCTGGTCGATGCCCGAGACGAGACCGTTCGCGATCGAAGGCACCGAGCCCAGCAGGACCACGAAGTAGATCGAGGCGTCGTTCAGCCCGAACCACAGGATCGCCGCGGGCACCCACGCCACCGACGGCAGGCTCTGCAGCCCGGTCAGGAACGGGCCGACGGCGGCGCGGACGATGCGGACCTTCGCCACCACCAGCCCGAGCGGGGTCCCGATGACCACGCCGATCAGGAAGCCCAGCGCGGCGCGGTGCACCGACGTCCAGACGAACTCGAAGATCTCGCCGTCGATGGTGATGCCGACGAGTTCGTCCCAGACCGCGAGCGGCGCGGGCAGCATCGACTCCGGCCAGAACGCGGCCGCCCACAAGGCCTGCCACAGCGCGACCAGCAACGCCAGGAAGACCAACGGCGGCACGAAGCCGCGCAGGAACCGCTTCCCCCGGCTTTCCCGGCGCTCCCCGGTGGGGGTGTCGAGCGAGTCGAGCCCCGCGCCGACGGCCTCGTCCGCCTCCTCCGCCGCTGTGTCAGGGCGGTCAAGCCGCGGCATGGGTACTGATCACCTCCCGGAGGTGACCGGTGATCTCCAAGGTCAGCTCTTCGGCGTCGGAGGCCTGGACGTCGCGCCATTCCCGCACGACCCGGCCCGGCCGCGACGAGAGCAGCACGACCCGCTGGCCGAGCCGCACGGCTTCGCGGACGTCGTGGGTCACGAACAGCACCGAGGTGCCGGTGCTGCGGTAGACGCGCAGCAGTTCACCCTGCAGGACGTCGCGGGTGATGGCGTCGAGCGCGGCGAACGGCTCGTCCATCAGCAGCAGCGACTGCTCCGGGTCACCGCCGACGCGCAGGGTCGCGGCCAGTGCCCTGGCGAGCGCGACGCGCTGCCGCATCCCGCCCGACAACTCGTGCGGCCGCTTGTCGCCCGCCCCGCCGAGGCGGACGAGTTCGAGCAGTTCGGCCGCCTTTTCGCGGCGCTCGGACCGGCTGAAACCGGCGAGGCGCAGCGGCAGTTCCACGTTGCGGGCCGCGGTCAGCCACGGCATCAGCGCGGCCTCCTGGAACATGACCGCCGGCCGGGAGGTCTCGAGGGTGATCGTGCCCGACGTCGGCCGGTCGAGACCGGCGACCAGGTTCAGCAGCGTGCTCTTGCCGCAGCCGGAGGCGCCGAGGAGGCAGACGAACTCGCCGGGGGCGACCGTCAGGTCCATCCCGTCGAGGGCCACGACGGCGCGGCCGGTCGGCCCGAACGCCTTCCGGACCCCGTCGAGCCGCACGGCGACACCGGTGGACAGGCCGGGCTCCAAGGTGGTCGTCATCGCTGATCCCCTCCGGTCACTTCGTCAGCCCTGGCGCGTTCACGCCGGGCTTGCCCTGCTCTTTGAGCACGGCGTTGAGCGGGCCGAAATCGGCGAACCCCTTGAGGTCCACCGCGGACTTCACCACGCCCGCGGTCACCGAGTCCTGCGCGAGCTGGGTGAAGGTCGACGCCACCGGGTCGATGCCGAGTTCGATGCCGGAGAACGCGCGGTCGAGGACGGCCTCGTTCAGTGTGCTGCCCGCGAGCGCCTTGAGTTCTCCGTTGACCACCTTCTTCGCCTCGGCGGGGTTGGTCTTCGCCCAGTCGATGGCGGCGAGTTCACCCTTGAGGATGGCGGTGACGGTCTCCGGATGCTGCTGCAGGAACTCACTGCGGACGATCACGACCGTGGTCGGGAACTTGCCTTCCGGCCACAGGGTCTTCTCGTCCAGGAGCACCTTCGCGCCCGCGTCCAGCACGAGCCGTGAGGACCACGGCTCCGGCAGCCAGCCGCCGTCGAGTTCACCTTTCTTGAAGGCGTCGAACGTCTTCGGGTTGTCGAGGTTGGTGACCTTGACTCCCGCCAGCTTCTTCTCGGCGACGAACTTCTTGAGCGCGACGTCCTGGGTGTTCGCCAGCGACGGCGTCGCGATGTTCTTGCCGGCGAGCTGCTCCGGCGTGGTGATCTCCGGCTTCACCACCAGCTGCGCGCCGCCGGTGACCGCGCCGGAGACCAGCTGGATGGCACCCTTGGACTTGGTGAAGGCGTTGATGGCCGGGCCGGAGCCGATGAACGCGATGTCGAGCGAGTTGCCGAGCAGCGCGTTGACCTCTTCGGGGCCCGCGTTGAACGTCTGGGTCGTGAGCTTCGTCGAGCCGAGTTCCTTGGCGAAGAAGCCGTTCTTGGTCCCGATCAGCGCGGGCGCGTGCGTCACGTTCGGGAAGTACCCGACGCGCACCTCGGCCGCGGCTCCCTGGCTCTTCTGCGCCGCCGGGGCGGTGCCGCTGTCCGCGCGTGAACATCCCGCGATCCCGCCGGCCAGTGTCAGGGCGGCGAAGGCCGCGGCCAGCAAGCGGGCTCTGTGGTGGGTGCGCACGGAAGGTCGCCTTTCGGAGGGTACGACTCGGCTCGGGTGGTGGCGCGAGAGTCGCATGTTCACCCACGTGCCTGCATCGCCATCCGAATGACGGGAAAGATGCCGAGAATCCTTGACACCTGGCGGAACTCCTGTTCCACATTTCAGGACCGGTGTAACGGTTCGGGCCGAACGGGCGAATCACGCTTAGTGGTGAAGCACCCTCGAACCGTCGCGATGGCGGGCGTGCTGACCGCCGGTATCGGCATGGGTGTCGTAGCGACGACGCTCAAGATCGCCGACGGCACGCACACCGTGCTCGACACCACCCTCTCGTCCACGACCGGGTTCCTCTTCCTCCTCGCCGGCGCCGTCGCGCACGTGCGCCGCGCTTCGAACCCCATCGGCCTGCTCATCGCGCTGGCCGGGCTCGCGTTGTTCGCCGAGGACCTGCAGTTCGCCGACGAGCCGCTCGCGCATACCGCCGGTTTGGCGCTGACCGCCGCGTCCAGTCCGGTGATCGCCCATCTCGTGGTCGTCTTCCCGCACGGGAAGCTCCGGTCCCGCTGGGAACGCGTGCTCGTCCTTTCCGCGTACACCGTGATCTTCGGGGCGGCGGTGCTCGGCCTGCTGGTCAACGACGATCCGAAGAACCTCGCCGCGGTCGCCGCCTCGACGGAGGCCGAACAGCTGGTCAAACGACTGCTGGAACTGGTCGGCGCGCTGATCGGTGCCGGGGTGCTGGTCGTGCTGCTCTACCGCTGGCTCGCCGGACGGCTTCCGCAGCGGCGGCTGCTCTCCCCCGTCGTCGCGATCGCGGTGGTCGGCGCGGTGAGCACCACGGTCGGCAGCGCGCTCGGCTCCGCGCATCCGTTCTCCGGACCGCTGCTGGACGTCTACCGGATCTCGTTCTGCCTGTGGCCGCTGACCTTCCTGATCGGGGTGCTGCGGGCGCGGGTCGGCAACGCGGAGATGATCCGGCTCCTGCTGGAACGCGACGGTTCCGGCCTGGCCGCGCTCGTGCAGGACGACGAGGTGTGGAAGGACAGCCGGTCGATCGACGCGCTCAACGCCGCCGCCGGGCTGATACTGGACAACCAGCGGCTCGCCGCGGAACTGGAGGAGCGCCTCGTCGAGGTCCAGGCGTCGCGCGCCCGCATCGTGGCCGCCGCCGACGACGAACGGCGACGTCTCGAACGGGACCTGCACGACGGGGCGCAACAACGGCTGGTCAGTGTCGTGCTGCTGCTGAGGATGGCGGAACGGCGGCTCGGGAGCGACCTCACGCCGCCGGTCGCGGCCCTGCTGACCGGCACCATCGACGAACTCCAGGCCACCATCACCGAACTGCGTGAACTCGCGCGCGGGCTCCGGCCCGCGATCCTCACCGAGGCCGGGCTGATCCCCGCGGTCCGGTCACTGCTGGACCGGGTCCCGCTCGCGGTCGACCTCGCGGGGGCGGACGTGCCGCGGCTCAGCGGCGCCGTCGAGGCGACGGCGTACTTCGTCGTCTCGGAAGCGGTCACCAACGCCTTGAAACACGCGCGGGCACGCGAGGTCCGCGTGTTCATCCGCGTCAAAGAGGACGGTCTGCGGGTGGACGTCCACGACGACGGCACCGGCACGGCCGACATCGACGGCGGCTCCGGGCTGCACGGCCTCCGCGACCGGGTCCGGGCGCTCGGCGGCGAACTGACCGTCGCGAGCGAACCCGGGTCGGGCACCACGGTTTCGGCCGTCATCCCCTTGGACGGCTGACGCGAGTTCCGCCTCCAATCACGCGAGTTACGCCTCCAATCACGCGTGTGCGCTCCCCAATCACGCGAGTTCCGCCTCCAAGCACGAATGATCGCCATTCGCCGAAGGAGGCGCGGCGGTCAGCGCCGTCGGTCGATGAGCGCGGCGAGTCCGTCGAGGATCCGCTGAAGCCCGAACTCGAAACCGTTGTCCGCGGGGGCGTCTTCGATCGCCTTCGCCGCTTCGTGCAGCGCCGGGAACATGTCCGGGTTCGCCGCGACGTGCCCGCGCAGGCCGCGGTCGCCTTCCCAGGGTTGGGTTCCGGCGTTGTTCGTCGAATGGGTGTTGCGCAGATGCCCGCTGATCAGGAAGACCGCGTCCATCCGTTCGGCGCCGGTCAGGCCGGTGCCCGCCAGCGCGGCGACGGCGGACTCCGTCCAGCCGATCTCCCGCGGCCCGGTCGCCCGGACGCCGACCGTGGCGTCGGGCAGCCACGGATGCCGCTGCCAGGTCTCGCGCATCCGGACCGTCCATTCTTCGAGCCGGGAGCGCCAGTCTCCTGGCAGCACGAGGAGGTCCGGGGCGGGGCCGATGGCCAGTTCGGTCATCACCGCGAGCAGTTCCGCCTTGTTCCTGACATGGCGGTACAGCGCCATTTTCGTCACGTCGAGCTTGCTCGCGACCAGGTGCATGGAGACGCCGGCGATGCCGTCTGCGTCGGCGATCCCGGTCGCGGCGTCGGCGATCCGCTCGATCGTCAACGCCGGGCGCGTGGGCTTCGGCTCGCGCTGGGACAGCCCCCAGAGCAGCTCCGTACTGCCGGCGCCGGGGTCCGGGCCGGCTCCCGTCGAGGTCGCCATCGTGCACTCCGCTTTCGGACATTCGGGACTTGTCATCCGGTCTCGGATGTGTCTAACGTACACCATGTGTCCGGCGGACACATCGCTCTCCTGGGGACACAAGAGCGTCCGAGAGATACTTCACTGGGAAGGAACAGCGCCATGCGCAAGTTCAAGTTGCAGGTCCAGACCACCGTCGACGGCTACATGGGTGGCCCGGAAGGCGAGATGGACTGGATGACCATGCCGTGGACCGACGACGTGAACGCCTACGTCGGCCCGCTCTGGGACCCGGTCGACTGCATCGTGCTGGGCCGCAACCTCGCCGAAGGGTTCATCCCGGCCTGGCAGTCGGACATGGAGGGAGAGACGCAGGAGACCATCGACAAGATGAACAACACGCCCAAGGTGGTGATCTCGAACAGCCTCACCGAGTCGCCTTGGGAGAACGCCACCGTGGCGGGCGGGGATCTCACCGAGATCGTGCACAAGCTCAAGGACCAGCCGGGCGGCGACATCATCACCTCGGGTGGCGCCCGGCTCGCGGCGGATCTGATCGCCAAGGGCCTGCTGGACGAGATCCACCTGTTCGTCAACCCGACCGCGATCGGCGCCGGCCTGCCGGTGTTCCCCGCGCTCGGCGGCAATCAGCCGCTGCGGCTGGTGCGGTCCAAGACGTTCGAATGCGGGATCACCGCGCTGCACCTGGAGCCGAAGAGCTCCTGAGCCGGGGAGGGTGTCAGGCCAGCCCGCGGATCGCGCGCGCGGGCGGCCGCACCCCCTGGATCGACGCGACCATCTCCAGCACCTGCCGGGTGCGCCTGACCTCGTGCACCCGGAACACCCGCGCCCCCTCGGCCGCCGCCCATGCCGTCGCGGCGAGGGTCCCGTCGACCCGCTCCGCGAGCTCCACGCCGAGCGTCTCGCCGACGAAGTCCTTATTGGACAGTGCCATCAGCACCGGCCACCCGGTGACGGCCAGTTCCCGCGCGTGCCGCAGCAGTGCCAGGCTGTGCCACGTGTTCTTGCCGAAGTCGTGGGTCGGGTCGATCAGCACCCCCTCACGCGGGACGCCGAGTGCCACGACCGCCTCGGCGTGCGCCGTCGTCTCCGCGACGACGTCCGCGACGATGTCCGGGTAGTTCACCCGGAACGGGCGGGTGCGCGGGACGGCGTTCCCGGTGTGCGAGCAGACGTAGCCGGTGCCGAACTCCGCGGCGACCTCGGCCAGTTTCGGATCGGCTCCCGCCCAGGTGTCGTTGATCAGATCCGCGCCGGCCTCCGCCGAACGCCTGCCCACCTCGTGGCGCCAGGTGTCGACGCTGATCACCAGGTCGGGATGCAGTTCGCGGATCCGCTCGACGAACGGGACCACCCGCCGGATCTCTTCCTCGACGTCGACCTCCGCACCGGGCCCGGCCTTGACCCCGCCGATGTCGACGATGTCGGCGCCGTCGGCCACCGCCTTGGCGACGGCGGCGAGCGCGTCCGGATCCGAGAAGGTCGCACCCTTGTCGTAGAAGGAATCGGGGGTCCGGTTGACGATCGCCATGACCAGGGCGCGGTCCCGGGCGACGCGGCGCCCGCGGAAGGTCAGCTCGTTCACGCACCGATCGTAGGCGAGCGGAGGCCGCCGCGGAGAGTGCCGCCCATCGGGACCGTCCCGGACACCGGGAGCAGCCATTGACTCGCCGTCGAGCACCCGAGTAGACGTTGTCTCGCAAGGAAGTTCAGCCCGGCGAGTCGCCTCCCCGGTTTCCCGGTGCAGGAAGGGCCTCGAATGTCATCGGATCCTCTTCACGCGGCACGGCTTTCCCGGCGCACGGTACTGGCGGGAACCGCGGGCGCCCTCGGCGCGCTCACCCTGCCCGGCGTGGCCACCGCGGCGCCGGTGGACCGGTCGCGGGCGATCGTCGACTCGACGATGCAACGCTTCACCCCGGCCACCCTCGGCGGCTGGAGCTACACCCGGGGCCTCTACCTCTACGGCCAGTACCTGGTGTACCGGCGCACCCGCGAGAAGTCCTATCTCGACTACATCCTCGCTTGGTACAACCGGTTCGTCACCGAGAGCGGGATTTCCAACGGCTTCACGAACCTGGACGCGATGCGCTCCGGGCAGATGTTCCCCTTGCTGTACACCGAAACCGGGCAGGCGAAGTACAAGACGGCGGCGGAGCAGCTGCGCGGCCGGTTCCCGTCCTATCCCCGGACGTCCGACGGCGGGATGTTCCACGCCACGAGCAAGGTCGGACAACTGTGGGCGGACGGCGTGTACATGGCGCAGCCGTTTCTCGCCCTGTACGGCAAGACCTTCGGCGACACCGCTTACTGCTACGAAGAGGCCGCGAAGAACGTCAGCGTCTACTTCGACCGGCTCAAGGAGCCCGCCAAGGGCCTGCTCTACCACGCCTACGACGAGGACGGCTCGGAACCGTGGGCTTCGGGCGCCGGGCGGCATTCGAAGTACCACTGGGGCCGCGCGATCGGCTGGCTCGGGATGACGGCGATCGACCTGCTCGAGATCCTCCCCTGTGACCATCCGCGCCGAAAGCGGCTGGTCGACGTCGTCAGGTTCCTCGCGGCGGGCTACACCCGCTGGCAGGACCGGGCCTCCGGCCGCTGGTTCCAGGTCGTCGACCGGGGCGGCGACAAGGACAACTGGCTGGAGACGTCGGCTTCGGCGATGTACACCTTCCTGCTCTCCCGAGCGGTGGAACGCGGCTACGTCGGCGCGGAGTACGGACCCGTGGCGGCGAAGGGTTATCGCGGGGTCCTGTCCCAGGTTTCGACCGGAGCCGGCGGGTTGACCGATATCGCAAACATCTCCGAAGGCACCAATGTCGGCGACACGGCGTATTACTACGCACGCAAACGCAATACCAACGATTTCCACGGTCTCGGCGCGTTTCTCATCATGAATGAGCAATTGGGTTTCCCTGGCAGTGCCGGGTATTGACGGGAGGCGCTAACATCGCGTGCTGCGACGCCCACTCCCAGGAGGGACGACCGGATGCGCGAGACGCCGCCCCCGGCTTCTTATACCCGGCTCGAACTCGGTGACACCAGCACGATCCCGATCGGGGTGACGGTTTCCCCGCACGTTTCGCTGGTTTCGATGCTCGTCGAGGTCGTCGGCGGGTACGACCGAGGTATGCCCGCCGCCTGGCGCCGCCAGGTGGGCTCGGCGATCCCCGAACAGGGATACCGCGCGGCGAGCGCGCTCGCCCGCCGGGGCACCTCGGTCCAGCCGGATTTCATCGTCCCGATCAGCCCCGGCGAGGACTCTTCCGCCGCCGCCCAGGCGGAAATGCTGCGCGACCTGACGGAAACCGACGTCCTGAAAGGCCTCGAAGAGGTTTTCGGCGACCGGTTGCCCGCGCAGTGGCGGCAGGCCGCCGACCATCCGAGACGCTGGGTCGCCTCGCTCGCGGACGCCTTCACCGCGACCAGAGTGGCGACCGAAAGCCTCTGGACCAGGGCCCGTCCCCTGCTCGACCGTGAGATCGAACGTATCGGCGTCGCCTCCGTCCGAGGCGGGACGGACGCGGTACTCGGCCTGCTGCGGCCGCATTTCCGGTTCAGCAACGGCTGCCTGCTGCTGCCCGACGCGGAACCGGCGCGGTACACCACGCGCGGCCGCAAACTGATCCTCGTCCCGATGGTCGCGGGCGCCCGCTCGGTGGTGTCCAACTTCGACGAAGAGGACGCCATCTGGATCGGCTACCCGCTGCCGGGGCTGGACGGCCTGCTCGACAGCGGCAGGCCCGAAACCGCCCCCGGCGTCGAAGGGCTCGACCTCGTGGTCGGCGCCCACCGCGCGAAACTGTTGCGGCACTTGGGAAAGCCCGCCCGGATGGGGGAGATCGCGAATCTGCTGTCGTGTGCCGCCAGCACCGCGACCTATCACTGCGAACAGCTCGTTTCGGCCGGGCTGATCCAGCGGCACCGCGAGGGCCAGGTCGTCCTCGTCGTCCGGACGCCTCGTGGTGACGCGCTGGTGGACCTGCTGTCCTGACTCACGAGTACCCGCGCCACCAGTCAGGCGCTCACGTGAGTTTTCGCGATCCTGGGGATGTCGTGAAGGGCCCCTTTAAGACGATGAAGGTCCCAAAGGGGCCATTCACGACATCAGAGGTCGACGCCTGGCCATCGGAAGCGCTGAAAGGAACCGCAGGTCCGTGAAGGCCCCCTTGAGGGACTCTGGGTCCCTCAAGGGGTCCTTCACGGACTCGGGCATCATCACGTTCGCCCCACATGCACCAGCAGCCACAACAGTGGCGCGTGAAGGGCCCCTTCCCCAGTACATGAAGGACCCCTTCACTGCGCCAGGCGCAAGGAAGGGGTCCTTCATGTACTGGGGAAGGTCACTGGCGCCGAGCCCGGCAAGAACGGTAAACCCGAATCGCCACTCGCGAGACCCAACGCCCAGCCGTTGTCTTACACCCTCTGGAGCCCAGGCTTCCCCGCCTCGACGACGTAGGACCGGTCCGCGGCAAGAGTCACCTTCGAGAAGTCGTACTCGCTGGTGTCCGAAACCGTCATGAAGTCGGCCCGCATCTGCGTTTGCGACGCCGTCACCCGGACGTAGCCGCGCTTTCCCCGGCAGTACTTGACGTGCGGGTTGTTCGAGAGCCAGGTCGACGACGGATCGGTCGCGGTGTCGCTGTTGCTCGTGACCGAGGTCGTCACCAGTTCCGAACCGAACACCGGGTCGCTGTGGTTGAAGTAGTCGCGGCGCAGGTCGGCCGCCCAGTGCCGGTGGACGTCGCCGGTCAGCACGATCGGGTTCGGCACCTTGCGGTCCACGATGCCCTTCGCGATCCGGTCGCGGGAGGCCTCGTAGCCCTGCCAGGAGTCGGGGCTCTCGCAGGTCGCCTTGTTGCCGTCGCCGTCACGGGTGGCGAAGAAGACCTGCTGGCCGAGGAAGTCCCACTTCGCCGGATGCGTCTCCAGCGCCTTCAGCAGCCAAGCCTCCTGCGTCGTGCCCAGGATGCTGCGCGACGTCGACCGCATGTCGGTGCACGACGGCCCCGCCGTACCGGACGGGTCGGGCACCTGCGCGTTGCGGTACTGGCGGGTGTCGAGCATGTGGAACCGGGCGAGGTTGCCCCAGCCGAACTGCCGGTACAGCCGGATCGACGCGCCGCTCGGCTTGGCGGTGGACCGGATCGGCATGTTCTCGTAGAACGCCTGGAAACCGGCGGCCTTGCGGTCCGCGGTGGCCGGGCTGGCGGTGCCGTTCCAGTTGTTCATCACCTCGTGGTCGTCGAAGACCACGACCCACGGCGCCATCGCGTGCGCGTTCTGCAGGTCGGCGTCGGTCTTGTGCTGGGCGTGCCGGGCGCGGTACTGGGCCAGCGTCGTCACGTCGTCGGTGAAGGCCAGCCTGCGCGGGTTCCGTTCGGCGGCGGCGCGGCCGGACTTTCGCTCGTACATGTAGTCGCCGAGGAACAGCACCAGTTCCGGGTTGTCGGCGAGCATTCCCTTGTACGAGTGGTACCAGCCCTCCTCCCAGTGCTGGCACGAGGAGAAGCAGTACTTCAGCTGGTTCACCGCGGCACCGGCGGCGGGCGCGGTCCGCGTCCGGCCGACCGGTGAGATGTAGCCGCTGGTCTTGAACCGGTAGAAGTACTCGCGGCCCGGCTGGAGGCCGACCGGCTCGATGTGCACGCTGTGCCCGGAGGCGCGGGCCGCGGTCGCGGTGCCGCTCTGGACGACCGAGGAGAACGCCTGGTCGTTCGCGATCTCCCAGTCCACTGTGTACGAAGCGTCCGGCATACCGCCGAAGCCGTCGGGGTTCAGCGGCGCGGGAGCGAGCCGCGTCCACAGCACGACGCTGTCCGGGAGGGGATCACCCGAGGCGACACCGAGCTGGAACGGATCGTGGATGGCGGGCGCCGCCGCCATCGTTCTGGCGTTCGCCCATGAAGGCAACGTCGACGACAAGGCAGCCGCCGAAACCGCCGCGGCTCCACCGAGGAGTACCGCCCGCCGGTTCACCTGACCCATGAGAATTCAACCTTTCGAAGTGGGGAAAGAACGGGGAGGGATTTCACGCGGCGTAATCGGTGATGCCGCCGCTACAGGCTTCGAGGGTCGGATTCGCGGCGGCGTTGGCGACGCAGACCTTGTAATAGACCCACGATCCCTTCGCGACCGGCACGGCCTTGTCGACGTGGGTGCCGTTGCCGCCGGAGGCCCAGACGTAGAACGGGCCGGCGCCACCCTTCAGCCAGTAGGCGACCACGGCGGACTTGCCGTCGGCGTCCTTGTCGTAGACGAGGAAATGAGCATCCGATGAACGGAACTGGCCCTCGCCCGCGCAGACGCCGGTGGAACATTCGGCGCTGCCGGAACCGACCCCGCAGTCGGGCGCGATCCGCTGGTCGGAGCCGGTGTAGACATATCCGTCCGAGATGTAACCGCCGAGCGCGGGAACGTAGTCCCACAACGTCGTGGTGCCCAGCGGACCGGTGACCGAGGTCCCGATCGTCTGGCAGTCGATGGTCACCGTGGCCCCGTTGGCCACCGTGCGCACCGCGGTCGAGGTGGTACTCGGGGCGCGGCGCACGTTCAGCGGATCACCCGCCGTCTTCACGGTCCCGGTGGCCGCGGCCAGTGCGGGAGTGGCTCCGGCGAGGCCGAAGGCGCCCGCCGTCACCAGCACGAGAAAGAAACCGGCGAGCCGCCGGACACTTGAACGCTTCATGGCTTCAGCGTCGACCGGCGTCGTACACATCACGTACAAACGCCGACGAGGTGTCTGCACATGCATGCGAATGGATCTAGCCAACCATGGCGGGACGGCAATATTATCGGCGGATATGGGGCTCCTGCCGTATTGGCGGTTTAGGTGACTATTCTCGGGTTTCGCGTTCTCGGTCCGCTCGAAGTGGCGGTGGACGGACAGGTGGTGCCGCTCGGCGGCCCCAAACCGCGCCTCCTGCTGGCCGCTCTCCTGCTCCAGCCCAACGTCGTCGTCTCCACCGAACTCCTGATCGAGGTCCTGTGGCCTTCGTCGGCGCCACGTTCGGCGGCGGCGAACATCCGCACCTACGTCCACTCACTCCGCAAACGCCTCGCCGACCACGACCCCGAACTCGGGGAACGCATCGGGAGCCGGGCCTCCGGGTACATCCTCAAGGCCACACCCGGGGAGATCGACCACATCCGCTTCGGCGAATTGGCCGCCCACGCCCAGTCCGCGCTCGGCCGAGGGGAGGCCGAATCCGCTCTCGACCTGCTGGATCAAGCCGAAGCGCTGTGGCGCGGAGAAGTACTCGAAGGCCTTCCCCACGACCACGGCTGGGGCGCGACCGTGGCCAGGCTGACGGAATTGCGGCTCGCGGTCCAGGAACAGCGGCTACGGGCCAGGATCGAACTCGGCCGGACCGCCGAGGCCGTCGCCGAACTGCGCGGCCTGGTCACCGAACATCCACTGCGCGAGGAACTCTGGCAGCAGCTGATCGTCGCGTTGCGGGCCGACGGCCGCACGGCCGACGCGATCGAGGCCTACGAAACGGCCGAGAAGGTGCTGGCCGACGAACTCGGCACGGAACCGGGTCCGCGGCTGAAGGAACTGCGGGCTTCGCTGATCGTGGCGCCGCCCGTGAGCCCGGACGCCGTGGCCGTCGCCCTCCCCCGGCCGATGGCGCCGGTCTGCCAGCTGCCGCTGGACCTGCCGGACTTCACCGGCCGCGACGGGATGGTCGGCGATCTCGTCGGCCTCTTCCGTGACCGACGTGAGCAGGGAAAACCCGCGATCGTGGTGCTTTCGGGCGCGCCTGGGATCGGCAAGTCCTCCGTCGCGATCCGGGTGGCGCACGCGGTCCGCGACGATTTCCCGGACGGTCAGCTGCACGTCGACCTCGCCGGGACGTCGTCCTCGCCCCGGCCCCCGATGACCGTGCTCGCCGAGCTGCTCCGCGCGTTGGGCGTCCCCGACGCGGGGCTGCCGCGTGAGCTTCCCGAACGAGCGGCGTTGCTGCGGTCGCGGCTCACCACCTTGCGGATGTGCGTCGTGCTCGACGACGCCGGCAGCGCGGCCCAGGTCCGGCCGCTGCTGCCCGGCGCGGGCTCCTGCGCGGTCCTGATCACCAGCCGGGTGCGGATGCCGGATCTGGCCGGGGCCACCCCGGTCGACGTCGAACTCCTGCCCGAGGCCGAGGCCGCGACGCTGCTCGAAGGCATCGTCGGCACCGACAGGGTCGCCGCCGAGCCGGAGTGCGCGGCCGCGATCCTGCGCCACTGCGGGTACCTGCCGCTGGCGATCCGGGTCGCCGGGGCGAAGCTGACCCACCGGCCGGGCTGGACGTTGCGCGTGCTGGCGGACAGGCTTCGGGACGAGAGACGAAGATTGGACGAGCTCCGCGTCGGCGATCTCGCCGTCCGGGCCAGTGTCACCCTCAGCTACGACCTGCTGCCGATGTCCGCGGCGACCGCGTTCCGCGGCCTCGGCGGACTCGGCTCGGTCCAGTTCCCCGGCTGGGTGGTCGCGGCTCTGCTCGGCCGTACGCACGGTGAAGACGTCCTCGACGTGCTGGTGGACGCCCATCTGGTCGAGCTCAGCGGCTCGGACGGCACCGGCGAACCCCGCTACCGCCTGCATGACCTGTTGCGGTGTTACGCCCTCGAACTACGCGCGCAGGACGTCCCGGCGAAAGCGCACGACGCCACGAAACGGGTGCTGGAAGGTTATCTCGCGCTCGCGGTCGAAGCCGCGGACCGGCTGCCGATCCATTTCTTCGGGCTCTACCGGGACGACACCGCCGTCCAGCCCGCCCTCCCGCCGGGGACCGCGCAGCTGATCGAGGATCCGGCCGCGTGGTTCGCCGCCGAACGGCACACCTGCGTCGCCGCCGTCTCGCTGGCCGCGGACCTCGGCTTCGACGCCCTGGCCTGGCGCCTCGCCGCGGCACTGGCGCCGTACTTCGACCAGCGCGGGCACCAGGACGACTGGCTGCACACGCACGCCGTCGCGCTGGCCGCCGCGCGCCGGTCCGGCGAGGTCCGCGGTGAGGCGATCATCCAGCGCAACCTCGGGCAGATCCAGCTCTACCAGGACAGTTACGCCGAAGCCCTGGTCGCCTTCGAGCAGTCGCAACTGCTGTTCGACAAGATCGGCGACGCGCGGGGCGCGGCGATCGCGCTGGCCGGGCTCGGCACCGTGCTGCGGATCAAAGGCGAGGACACCGTCGCGCTGGAGCATTGCCACGCGGCGCTCGACCAGTTCGCGGCGGCCGGTGATCCGCACGGCGAGGCGGTCACGCGGATCGCGATCGGCGCGGTGTGGCTGGCGCGGCGCCGGTACGCCGACGCGGAAGGCTGGTTCACCGAGGCGCTCGAACAGTCCGCGCGCATCGGCGACCGGCACCGCGAGGCGCACGCGCTGAAGCGGCTCGCGATGCTGCGGCAGCATCAGGGCAACCTCGCGGGCGCGCGGGAGCGGGTCGACCGGGCGATCGCGATCTTCAACGAACTCGGCGACGACCATTGCGTCGGCTACGCGAACCAGAACCTCGGCGAGCTGTACCTGCACAGCGGCGACCTTGCCCACGCGCAACTGCTGCTGGTCAATTCGCTGAGCGTGCACCGGCGCAACGGGGACCGCCGGTCCGAGGCCGAGGTGTCGCAGTTGCTCGGGGAACTGCACGAGGCGCTGAGCCAGCCCGAACGGTCGCGGACGTATTCGGAACGCGCGCTGGCGCTGTGGCGTGAACTCTCCGCGCGACCACAGGAATCCGCGCTCGCTTCGCGTCTGCAGGAATCTGCGGAAGCCTCTTACGGCGACTCCGCCAGCGCCTGACCTTTTCGCAATTCGGCACCTGAATGCGGGTTTCACCCACCGCAATCAGGTGCCGACTTGCGTTTGTATCGATCGTGTACACGACCCGGCGAAGCTCCCTTCATAGCAACCGAGAGTGCTCGAAGGGAGACCGGAATGGTCCGGACCGTTAAGGCCCGCCGGGTGATGGCGGCCGTGCTGGCTGTGCTGGCATCGGGGGCGGTCACCTCGCTGGCCGCCAGCCCGGCGAACGCCGCCCCCGAAGGAAGCTGGCGCGCCGACTTGTCCACTGTGGACGGTGACGACGTCAACGTCCACAGCGACGACGGCGTGCTCAGCCTGGAAAACGCCGCCTGGCACAGAAAACCCGACTCCATCGGCAGCCAGGGCTACCTGCTGCTGGCCGAGCAGAAGCTCGGGAAGCCGGTGAACCGGGTCTCCGCCCAGGTGACCGCCGACGCGCCGAAGGGCACCGAGGTCGAGGTCGCCGTCCGCGGCAAGCTCAACGGCAACGACTGGACCGAATGGACGCCCACCGAGGGTGGCGCCGCCCAGCTGTCCACTTCGGTCTCCACGGTCCAGGTCCGCATCGGACTGCGCACGGTGAACGACGGCGTGACCGCGAAGGTCAGCGATGTCACCCTCCAGGGTGAGCTCGGCCCGCAGGTCAACGCGATCGGCGCGGCCGCCGCCCCGCTGACGTACAAGGTCTACGGCACCCGCGAAGGCCTCGTCGGCGGAACCACGGCCAACGGGCACGTGATCAAGTCCCGCGACCACTTCGTCGCCCTCCCCTCGGGCCGCGGCCTGGCGCCGAAGAACACGGGCAACTACACCGTGCGCATCTGCCGCACCGACAACAGCCGCTGCGAATACGCGCCGGTGTGGGACGTCGGCCCGTGGAACACCAAGGACGACTACTGGAACCCGTCGGCCACCCGTCAGATGTGGAAGAACCTACCGCAGGGCAAGCCCGAAGCGCAGGCCGCCTACCAGGACGGCTACAACGGCGGCAAGGACGAGTTCGGCCGCAAGGTGGCCAACCCGGCGGGTATCGACCTCGCGGACGGCACCTTCTGGGACGGCCTGAAGATGACCGACAACGGCTGGGTCAACGTCTCCTACCTGTGGACCGGCTCCGGCCCGACCGGTGTCGTCAGCACGGCGGGCGACCCGATGAACGTCCGGGCCTCGGCGAGCACCAGCGCGGCGATCAAGGGCCTCGCGGCGAACTACGCGAAGGTCACCATCGAATGCTACGTCGAGGGCGAGACCGTCACCGGCAAGTTCGGCACCAGCAACATCTGGGACCGGATCGGCCCGGGACACTACATCTCCGACACCTACCTGCAGACCGGATCGGACCTGCCGGTGGCACCCAAGTGCTCGTGACGCACTCCTGATCGCGAAGGCCCGGCGCACCCCATAGCGCCGGGCCTTCGCCCTTTCGCCCGCGCGGGCGGCCCTGGAGCGAGGCCGTCGGCCAGCGACACTGTGCAGGACACGTTCTCGACGGTGCACGACGACGCGACCGCGGCCGGGCGCGGCGCTGCGGGAAGAACTCCTGCCGCGTTCCGACAATTACGGGTGCGTACGGCGAAGTACGCGCGGCCGGCCGCGATCAAGGCGGTGTACGACCCGGACAATATGTTCCGACATAATGCGAACATCCGTCCCGCTGAGTGACGCGGTTATTCACAACCGTGAATGCTCTTCACAAGTCCGTAATCGTCGTGCGAAACTCCCGTGACGCATTTCCCACTGACGAATGGCGGGCATTGTGAGCGTTTCCCGGCGAACCCTGTTGACCACCGCCGCCAGTGCCGCCGTCGCGGCCACCGCGATCACCCCGGCCGCCACCGCGGCCGAGCAAGACGCCAACGGGCTGAGGACTTTCCGCCGGACGGCCGATTACGCGGTGACCAAACTGCGGGCCGTCGCGCCCGGCGTGACGGCCTTTCCCGAGATCACCCGGTTCGAGAAATGGACCTATTCGCAGAACGGCGGCTGGATCGGCGGATTCTGGCCGGGGACTTTGTGGCTCGCCGCGCTCTACAGCGGCGATCCGCAATTCCGCACCCTCGCCATGGCCTCGGCGGAAAAACTCGCGCCGCGACAGCACGAGACGCGGGACCACGACCTCGGATTCCTGTTCTACCCGTCGTGGGTGACCGGCTGGCGGCTCACCGGCGACGAGAAATGGCGCATCGGCGCGCTCAACGCCGCCGCGTCGCTCATCCAGCGCTACAACGAAAAAGGAAAGTTCATCCGGGCATGGGGCGCGCTCGGCACCCCGGGCAACGCCGGCCGGGTCATCGTCGACACGATGATGAACCTGGACCTGCTGACCTTCGCGAGCAAGCAGACCGGCGACCGCAAGTACCTCGACATCGCCGTCTCACACGCGAAGACCACCGAACGGGTTTTCCTGCGCCCGGACGGTTCGACCCCGCACGTGTTCGACTTCGACCCGGCCACGGGCGCCGAGATCGGCCCGAACACCGTGCAGGGCTACAGCCCGACGTCCTGCTGGTCGCGCGGTCAAGCGTGGGCGATCTACGGATTCACCACGATGTACCGGCGCTCCGGCGACCCGCTGTTCCTGCGGACCGCGCAACGCCTGGCCGACTTCGCGCTGCGCGCCCTCACCCCGGACAACGTGCCGGTGTGGGACTACCTCGCGCCGCAGGCACCGCACGACATCAAGGACTCCTCCGCCGGCGCCGTGATGGCGTGCGGCCTGCTCGACCTCGCGAAGGTCACGAACCGGCCGCAGTACCGCGAGGCGGCGATCCGGATCCTCACCGCGTTGTGCGACACCTGCCTGACCACGAACTCCACCCGCGCCGACGCGATCATGGCGCGAGGGACCCGCAACCGCCGCGCCGAGGACGGCGTCGAGGTCTCGTTGCCCTACGGCGACTACTACCTGCTGGAGGGCATCCTGCGGGTGCTGATGCCATCGGAGATCGACAAGGCGATCGACCTGTCGAGCGTTTGACCCGGCGGTGGTGCTCGGTCCGGTGGGTCGCGAGTGGCGATTCGGGTTCTGTTGAGGGGTAAGGCGAAGGTGGCAGGTTGCGAAAGCCACTTTCGCAACCTTCAATGTTGCGAAAGTGGCTTTCGCAACACCGAGGGCAGGGTACGGCTGCGAAGGGGGGCGCTTCGCTACGCCGGAGGCGTGCCCTCGCTGGACACATGGTCAAGATGCGTCGCGAAAGCCACTTTCGCGACGCCTGACGTCCCAGAAGTGGCCTTCGCGAGACGGCCGCGAGCGAATCCCTGCGACCCGACACCTTTGCGTTACCCCGCAATAGCCCGAATGGCCACTCACGACCCACCGGCGACGGACAGCGCGCCCTCGATGGTCGACGATGTAGGAACTGGGACGTTCAGTGTCCCGATTCGTACGTCTTCGCGAAGGCGCCGACCTCGGACCTCGGTCTACGGAGGATCGGGGACACTCAACGTCCCCGATCCTCCGTTGATCAAGCTCAAAGCCAGGCGAGTGGGGAGGATTTGGGACGTTGAACGTCCCAAATCCTCCCCACTCGGCCCTGCCCACATCACCCGCTTCGCGGCCGACTCGCCGATCAACCGCTCACCGACACCTACCCGGCTCCCCACCCACAATCACCCAAAGTCACCCCCGTAGGCCGACCCGGTAATCAGGCCAGGTCGATGAACTCACTTCCGTAACCCTTTGCGCTCATCCGGTTGACCGGGGTAACCAGAGACCCTAGTTTCGCCGGAGGTCTCCACCGCGCGCAGACCGATCGGCTGGGTTCAAGTGGTTCCGTGACTATGGGGTGGAGATGCGAGGGCCGACGAAGACGCTCGTCGTTGCCACTGTGCTCGTTTTGGGCATGGTGTTCGGGCTGACCGGCTGCACCGGTGAAGAACCGGCGGGGCTGGCGGCCAAGCCGATCCGGATCGCGTTCGTGCCGAAGGTCGCGGACATCCCGTACTTCGAGGCGATGAACACCGGCGGGCAGGCCGCGGCGAAACAGCTCGGTGTCGAATGGTCCTCGACGGGTCCGGCCACGGTGGACCCCGCGGCGCAGGTTTCGATCGTGCGCGGCCTCGTCGACCAGCAGGTGGACGTCATCGCGATCGCGCCGAACGATCCAAGGGCGATCGCGCCCGCGATCGCCGACGCGCGGGCCAAAGGCGTCCACGTGATCACTTCGGACACCGACGCGCCCGGCACCGATCGCGAACTGTTCGTCAACCAGGCGACCCCGGAGGGCATCGGAAAGGCGCTCACCGACGCGTTGATGAAGAAGATGGGGAACGCGGGCAAGTACGCGATCGTCTCCTGTGGCGAGACCGCCGAGAACCTCAACGCGTGGATCGCCGTCCAGCGCGCCTACACCGCTTCGCAGTATCCCGGAGCGCAGCTCGTCGAGACGGTCTACGCGGGCGAGGACAAGGACACCGCCACCGCGCTCGCCAAAGAGCTGATGACCAAGTACCCGGACCTCACCGGTCTGGTCGGCGAGTGCACGACGTCCGCGCCCGGGGTCGCCGAGGCGGTCCGTTCGCAGCAGAAGATCGGCCGCGTCTTCACCGTCGGGGTCGGGACGCCGCAGGCGATCAAGCCGTACCTGCTGGACGGTTCCTCTTCGCTTTCGGTGCTGTGGAACGTCGAATCGCTCGGCTATCTCACCGCTTGGGCGGGTAAGCAGATCGCCGAGGGCAAACCGCTCGGCCCGTCGAACAAGGTCAATCTCGAACTCCCGGCGATCAAGTACGAGGAAGGCACGAAGACCGTGCTGCTGGGCGACCCGCTGCTGATCACGCGCGAGAACGTCGACCAGTTCAAGTACTGACTCACCGGGCCCGCCGGACGGCACCCGCCGCCGCGCCACCACCGAGGATCAGCACCAGCGCGGTCAATCCCCACCGCCGTTTCTCCTTCGTGCGGGCGTGCGGATCGGTCTCCGCAGCCTCTTCCTTCCGTTCCCTCGGCGACGCCGAACGAGACGGCTTCGGCACGGCGACGGGTGGCGGGACCACCTTCGGGGTGGGAGTGGGCGCCGAACTCGACGAAGGCGTCGGCGTCGGCGTCGGCGTCGGACCAGGGCTGGAGCTGGGGGACGCGCTCGGCGATGGACTCGCGCTGGGAGAAGGGGTGCGAGACGGAGTAGGCGTGGGAGCCGGGGTCGGCGTAGGCGTCGGTGTCGGCTTGGGCGGTTCCGGCTTCGGCGGTTCGGGGAGCTCGGCCGCGGTGAGGCAGCCCGCTGCGTCCGAACCCGCCAGCGGCGGTCCCGAACGCACCGCGGTCACTTGCCCGCTCCGATCCAGCCGGTAGAGCACGCTGCGCCCGCCGATCCGGTTCGCCGTGGCGTACAGGGCACCGTCGCGGCCGAGCACGACCGAGCCGTAGACGTCGGCAGGCGGGAAACGCGCGTCTTCGGCTTCGCGGACCTTGCCGGACGCCGGGTCGATGGTGATCACTGCGCCTTTTCCGCGCCAGGTGGTGGAAACGCCGTAGAGCAGTCCGTTGTGGTACGCGAAGTCGTTGACGTCGTGGGCGAGGGTGATCGGCCGCAGGAACACCGTCTTGATCACCCGCAGGTACCGCTCCCCCGGTGTCAAGTCCACTGTGTACAGTGTGCCGTTCCTGAGCAGATACCAGGAATTCCCGCCGATCGCGCCGGCGGTCACCCCAGCGACCGGGCTCCACACCGGCAGCCGGTTCCCGGCGCGGGTGATCGGGCCGAGGTCCTGGATGTCGCCGTCACGATCGATCGTGACCGCATGCGCGCCACGGCTGAGTCCTTCGGCGACACCGAAGACCCGGTCCCGCGTCGCGGAGTAGCCGAGCGCGTTGAGCCGGTAACCCGAATCGGTCACTCTCGACGTGGCCCCCGAGCCGACGTCGATCCAGCGCAGCTTCGACTTCCCGTGCGACCCGGTCTCCGCCTGCACCACCAGGCAGGACTCGGCGGCGCGCGCGGCCATGGGGGCCAGCAGCGCCGACGCCCCCACCAGCCCCGCGACGGCCACCGTCGCCGCCGTCCGCGTCACACCGTCCACGGTGCGCACCGGCTCAAGAGATCCGCGCCAGCGCGGCGGTGAAGGCGTCGGGCGGGATCCCTACGCCGCCACCGTACGGGTTCTGCAGCTGGTAGATCGCGAACAGCAGCAACGTGACCGTGCCCGCCAGCGTCGACACGATCACCAGGTGCGCGGCCAGCCGGGTACCGCCGAACAGGTTGGGCAGCAGCACCGAGACGAGGCTGCCGAGGATCAGGGCGAACCAGACCACGCCGCCGACCTTGCCGCCCTCGACCGCGTTGAGCCGCTCCTGCCGGGCCTCGTAGACCTGCCAGAGCTGGGTGGACGCCTCGGCTTTGCGCTCGCGGATCCAGTCGTCGTCCGTTGGAGCCTTGTCGATCGCCTTGCGCAACTGGTCGAGCTGCGTCCAGCCGATGTCGGGGACGGTCTCCTTACCGCCCGCCATCTGCGGCCATTCCTTCTGTTCGACGGTGGCGATGTACGCCGCGCTCAGCTTCCGCACCTCGTCCTTGACCTCGGTCCCCAGTGAATCGGCGGCCCAGACGGTGGCGACCAGGCTGTCCGCCTCGTGGTACGAACCTTCGCGCGCGGCGCTCGCGGAGTCGAAGAGGGAGATCAGGATGAACGCCACCATGACGGCGTGCAGGCCGCCGACGATGGTGAACACCTGGCCGGCGGCGTCGTTGTTGTCCGGCCGTCCTTCGTCCCAGCCGAACCGGCGGACGAGGTAGCCGACGAATCCAGCCAAGGCCGCCGCGCCGACGACCCAAGTGATGCCGGTCAGGTAAATACCCATTCGACTCCTTCCGTGCGCAGAGTGCCGAAACTAGTTCACGCCGAGACAAGTGGAAAAGGTCGCTTGAATCAATTCATACCGGTGGCGGATGAGCCAAAGTCGATCATCACCTTCTCGGCCCAGTTTCCCGTAATTCGAAACGATTTCCGGCACACGCAGGAAAGGGCCGTCACCAGTCGGGGAACGCGGCTTCACGACCGGGTGAGCAGCCACCACGAGACGTCACCGCCGCGACCGCATACCGAGATTTTCCGCAGCTCCGGCACCCGAAAGGCCGCCTCGGAACGACGCGTCCGGGCCCATCCGGCAAACAGGTGAACCTCTCCGCAGACCCGATCGAGTTGTTTGTCCGGGCATTACCGCTTGCTATGTTGACTTTGCACCCACTCCACTCGAATGGGTATCCACGAATTGAGTTGCGGCAGTTCACCTGGTCGACCACCGGTTGTGTCATCCCGTCGACTTCGAGACCGAAAGGGAGTTCGTTGACGACCATCGAGACCCATACCGGTGCCCGGCCCGCCGTCGAAGTGCTGGCCTGGAGCCGGAACCTGCTCGACCCGGCTCTGCGCGAGGCCGTCGACGGACTGCCCGAATCGATGCGGCTCATCGCCGGCTACCACTTCGGGTGGTGGGACGAGCACGGCCGATCGTCCACTTCGGATGGTGGCAAGGCCTTGCGGCCCGCGCTGGCGCTGTTGTCGGCGCAGGCCGTCGGCGGGGACGCCGAAATCGCCGTCCCGGTAGGGGTCGCGGTGGAGATGGTGCACAACTTCTCCCTGCTGCACGACGACGTGATGGACTCCGACACCACCCGGCGGCACCGTCCGACGGCCTGGACCGTTTTCGGTACCGGCGCGGCGATCCTCGCCGGGGACGCCCTGCTGTGCCGGGCCTTCGAGGTGCTGTCCCCGTTCGGGCAGACCGCGCTGCGCGTGCTCAGCACGGCCGTGATCGATCTGCTGGAGGGACAGAGCGCGGATCTGAAGTTCGAGGAACGCGGTGACGTCGACACCGCCGAATGCGTACACATGGCCGAGGGGAAGACCGGCGCGTTGCTCGGGGCGTCCTGCACGCTCGGCGCGCTCGCCGGGGAAGGGAGGCAGGATCAGGTCGACCGGCTGACCGAGTACGGGAGGGCACTCGGGCTGGCGTTCCAGCACATCGACGATCTCCTCGGGATCTGGGGCGATCCGGCGGTGACCGGGAAACCGGTCCACTCGGATCTTTCCCACCGGAAGAAGTCCTTGCCGGTGGTGGCCGCGCTCCACTCCGGGACGGACGCCGGGCGAGAACTGGATGCCTTGTACCGCAAGGAAAACCTCGACGCCGCGGAATTGCCCCACGCGGCGGAGCTGGTGGAACGGGCGGGCGGCCGGACGTGGAGCCAGGAGCAGGCCGACGTGCTCCTGACCGGCGCGCTGCATCATCTCGCCGTCTCGAATCCGGTGCCCCGCCCAGGCGCCGAACTCGCGGCCCTCGCGAAACTGGTGGTGCGGCGACGATATTGACGGCGGGCGCGGGAAGGCAAGGGTGGGCTGGGAAGAGCCCATCCTTGTCCCGCCGGGTCAGCGTGCGGGCCGGGTCAGCCCCTGTTCACCCGCGCCGCG
This sequence comes from Amycolatopsis sp. WAC 01375, assembly GCF_003947325.1. NCBI lineage: Bacteria > Bacillati > Actinomycetota > Actinomycetes > Pseudonocardiales > Pseudonocardiaceae > Amycolatopsis > Amycolatopsis sp. WAC 01375. Next base: position 93,887 of record NZ_QHHW01000029.1, on the reverse strand, counting down.
GCTGAGGACGACCTCGTCGGTGGCCTTGAGCGCTTCCGCGCCGGCGTTGCCGCCCTGCCCCGCGCTCAGGTCGAGCAGCCGGATCGGCGGACCGAGCTGGACCAGGGTCGGGACGTATTCTGCCTTGTCGACCTTCCAGCGTTCGCCGTCCCGCACGAACCGGAACCGCGCGGCGGCGCCCTGTTCGGTCGACCCCTTCGGTTCCGAATGCCGGGCGACGCTGTTGCCGAGGCCGTAGGCGACCCACTTGCCGTTGATCCGCTCGAAGGGCTGCACGACGTGCGCGTGGTGGCCGATAATCAGGTCGATCGAGTCGTCGCTGAGGAGCTTCTTCGCGAGTGATCGCTGCTCGGCGGTCGGGTCGTGCTGGTACTCGGTGCCCCAGTGCAGGCTCGCGAGGACGACCTGGGCGCCGGCCTTCCGCGCGGCCTTGGCCTCGGCGATCACGTCTTCGGCGTCGATCTGGTTGACCAGCCAGGGTTTACCGGCGGGCACCTTGATCCCGTTGAACCCGTAGGAGAACGAGATCTGGGCGACCTTGACGCCGTTGACGTCGACGATCAGCGGCTTCTCGGCCTCTTCGGCCGAACGGGCCGAACCGGTGTGCTTGATCCCCGCCTCGTCGAGTTCGTCGAGGGTCCGGGTCGCACCGGCGACCCCCTGGTCGATCGTGTGGTTGGACGCCGTCGAGCAGTTGTCGTACCCGGTGTCCTTGAGCGCGGTGACGATCTCGGGCGGCGCACTGAACGACGGGTACCCGCTGTAGGGGCCGCCCTTCGGCGCGAGCGGGGTCTCGAGGTGGCAGATGCCGAGGTCGGCCCCGGAGATCAGCGGTTTGATCCCGGCCAGCAACGGCCGGTAGTCGATCTTGCCGTCGCCGTCCTCCTTGGCCTGGTCGGTCAGCGCGGGGTGGATCAGCACGTCACCGGTCGCGACCACGGTGAACGACCCCTCCGGCACCCGGCTCGACGGTGGCGCCTCGATGGCGGGCGGCTGTTCCTGCTGGTCAGGCGTGGTGCTGCAGGCGGCGAGCAGGACGGCGGCGCCGAGGAGGGCGGTGGTCTGACGGGCGCGGGAGCTGAACATCGATTCCCTCGATCGGGTGACAGTTCTTCCCATCCTGCCTTACGCCGATCGGGTAAGACACTCAACCGAAGTCACCGAGACCACCCGGTTCGCGGCGGTCCTGGGATCATCTCCGCCATGACTGCGCTCTCCCGGTCAGGTCTGATCGGTTTCGTCGTGCTGGCGTTCTGGGTGACCGCGGCGTGTGGTTCGTCGAACGACAGAGCGACGGCGGGCGGCACGGCCGGAGTGATCGCGAACGCGATGACCGACGGCGACAACCCCGCCCTCATCGCCTTGACCTGCCCGCGCACGCCGGACAAGCCGGCCGCCCCCGACGAGCTCGTCTCCGGCGAAACACCGGTCACCGTCGGCAGCGTGGACCAAAAGGGACAGGCCGCCATGGCTGTCTTGAACGATCAGCGAAACGCGCAACGGTCGTACGGTGCGCTGCTGGTGCAAGGGGACGACGGGAACTGGTGCCTCTTCGGCTTCCGCAATTGCCCGCGCGACGTCAAGGTGACCAGCGTGAACTTCGTGACGGTCTGCCGCGGCTGAGGCGGTCATCCGGGCGGGGTCGTGACGTGGGATGCCCGCTACGGGAGGGATGTGTGGAAATAGGGACACTCAACGTTCCTGTTTCCACACACCTCTCACTCAGCGTCACCACTTTGCCTGCCTTTCACCAGAACACGAGGACGACGGGTCCGCCGAGCAGCCCGCTGATGTTGCGGCTCCCGCTCGCGGGCAGAGAGGTGCCCCCAATGTGGCATTGGGGCCGCTCAACGTCCCCAATGCCACATGGGGAGCACACGCCGGCTCGCCGAAGGCACCCACGCACCCTCCGGCCTCAGAGCAGGCAGTCACCGGGTTCTCCCCTGCGCAACGCCGGATCCTCCTGCGGAAAGGTCCGCGCCACCCCCGGCCCGCTGGAGCGCGTCTCGAACCGGACGGTCACCCGCCCGTGCCCGGCCCCCTGCACCCACCCGGTTCCATACGCCTCGTGCACGACGTCGTCGCCGGGCCGCCAACTCGACGACACCACGGGAACCGGCGCCGGAGCGCGTGAGATCACGGGCACGTCCGAAGCCGGGACGGAGAGGGTGAACAGCGGATCCTGATGCGGCACCGAAAGCCCGGAGAACGCGACCCCGGCGAGCCGCACTCCGCCGAATTCGGTCGGGTCGATCAGCAGTCGTTCCGCCATGGAGGCGAGCTGGTCGAATTCGTCGGTCGGCGAGGCCATCGTCTCCGAACGGGTCACCGTGCTGAAGTCGGTGTGCCGCAGTTTCACCACCACCGTCCGCGCGACCCGGTCGGCGTTGACGAGCCGCCGGTGCGCGTGCACGGCGAGGTCGCGAACCTCGCGGCGCAGGCTCACCAGGTCGATCAGGTCGCGGTCGAAGGTCGTCTCCGCGCTGACCTGTTTGAGTTCCGCGCGGTCGGACACCGGCCGGTCGTCGACGCCGGTGGCCAGCCGCCGCAGGTCCCTGCCGACCACGCTGCCCAAAGTGGACACCGCGTCGGCGTCGGAGAGCGCGGTCAGCTGGCCCAGTGTCCGGACCCCGATCGCGCGCAGTTTCCCTTCCGCCACCGGGCCGATCCCCCACAGCACCCTGGTCGGCAATGGCGCGAGGAAATCGCGTTCGGTGCCCTGGTCGACGACGAGCAGCCCGTCCGGTTTCGCCAGATCCGAGGCGACCTTCGCGACCTGTTTCCCCGACGCCGCCCCGATCGACGCCACCAGGCCGATTTCGGACCGGATGTGTTCCCGCAGGCGCGCACCGAATTCCCGCACCTCGTCCGAGGAAGCCCCGGCGAGTGCGGGCGGTTCCGCGAAGGCCTCGTCGAGGGAGATCCGTTCCAGCACCGGCGCGTACTGGGCGACGAGGTCGAACACCTGGGTGCTCAGCAGTTCGTAGAGTTTGAACCGAGGCGGCAGGATGACCCCGGTCGGCGGCAGCAGCCGCCGGGCCTGCGACATCGGCATCGCCGATTTGATCCCGTGTTCGCGCGCCTGGTAACTCGCGCCGGCGACCACGCCGCGCGGGCCCGCGCCGCCGACCAGCACGGCACGCCGCACCAGGGTCGGCCGGGTCAGCTGTTCACAGGAGGCGTAGAACGCGTCCATGTCGAGGTGGATGACCCACCGGTCATGCGCGCCCATCGCCCGGAACCTCGAGAAGCCGGTGCAGGGCCTTCGTGTACTCCTCGAACGCGGCCCGGCCCCGGGTGGTCAACTGGACCAGCGTCACCGGTGTGCGGTGTTCGAAAGCCTTTGTGATCTCGACGTAGCCCGCGTCCTCGAGTTTGCGCAGATGCGTCGACAGGTTGCCCGGTGTCATGTCCAGCAGTTGCTGCAGGCGCGGGAAAGTGATGCTGTCGCCCGGCTCGAGGCTCGACAGCGCGACGGTGACCCGCAGCCGCGCCTGCGCGTGGATCACCGGATCGAGCTGGGGCAGCCCGTCTTCGCTCATCGCGCCCGCACCAGGAAGACCAGCGACGCCACCAGGAAGCCACCGCCGCCCGCGACGCTCAGCACGAGGAAGTTGTACGGTCCCCCGGCCAGCACACTCGCCGCACCGCAAGCGATGATCCAGACGCCGAGGCCGTACTGCAGTCTGCTCTGCCACAGCATCCCGCCGGCGAGATACATCAGTCCGGTCAGCATGAGCGCGGTCCCCGACCACAGCAACGGGATCAGCCCGGTGTCGAGGCCGAGGCGGATCAGCGCGGTGTTCACCACCGTCAGCCCGCCGAACGCGATCATCCAGCTCCACCCGTACATCGCGCCGACGAGCCGGGACGGCCCGCGCACGCCGCGGCCAGCACGGATGCCGTAGACCGCCGAATACGCCATGGCCCCGACGAAACCGGCGCCGGCGATCACCGCGGCGGCCCACATCGGCATCAGCGCGGTGGGCGGGGCGGAGACGTAGACGAGCCCGAAACCGAACAGCCACACCAGCCCCCAGATGGCCAGCAACACCGCGGGATTCGGCCCGATCTCACGCCGGGTCTTCTCCGACTGCGCGGCGATGAGCGCGAGCGACTCCTCGGGCGTCATCGACCGCGCGTCGTCGTCCCGTTCATCCTCCACCACTTCGGAAAACTAACACGGGTTCACAGTCTCGCCGTGTCGAGCCGGAACCTCGCCATCACCACGAGCGCGGGCACCACCAGCCACGCCGCGAGCACCCCGACGGCGGTCACCGTGCCCGATCCGCCGAGCACCGGCGCGCGGCCGATTTCACCGAGCCAGTAAGTCGGCATGAGGTGCCCGGCGGTGTTCATCCAGCCGGGCAGGACCTGCAGCGGGATCCACAATCCGCCGAACATGCCGAGCGGCAGCATCAGCGCGCCGGTCACCGCCTGGACGGTGTCGCCCTTGCCGAACAGGCCGATCATCAGGCCCAGCACCGCGAAGGGCAGCGTCCCGAGCCAGAGCGTGCCGAAGATCGTCAGCCACTGCCCGGTTTCGAGCCGGATACCGCGGATCATCCCGGCCGCGAAGATCACCAGCAGCACGGGCAACGCGACGAACATCCCCGCCGACACCTTGACCCCTAGATAGCCCGGCGCTCGCAGCGGCGTCAGCCTCAAGGTGCGCTGCCAGCCGTCGGTGCGCTCGGTGGCGACACGGGTGCCGGTGAACAGCGCGGCGGTCATGGCGCCGTACGCGGCCATGTTCACCATGGTCACGGTCGCGGTCGAAATCCCGGGAGCGATCTCCTGGGCGCCGAAGATCCCACCGAACAGCAGGAACATCGCCAGTGGCATGCCGATGGTGAACAACGCGAACTGCGGGCTGCGGACGATGCGCTTGATCTCCAGCGCCAAGTAGTTCATGTTCATTTCAAAGCTCCTTCGGCCGCATCGGCGGTCAGCGCGATGAAGGCTTCTTCCAGTCCCACAGCGGTGATTTCGATGTTCGAGGCGAGCGGGAACTCCCGCAGCAGGCCGCGGATGGCGGCGTCGGAATCGGCGCACCCCAGTTCCGCGTGGCCTGCCCGGAGTACCGCGCGCGACACCCCGGGTAACGCGGCCAGCGCGGCTTCGGTGGCATCCGGGACGACGGCGCGCAGCACCCGTCCGGCGACCGCGGCCCGGACCTCGCCGACCGGGCCGTCCGCGACGACGCGACCGTGCCGCATGAGCACGACGCGGTCCGCGTAGTCCTCGGCTTCGGCGAGGTAATGCGTCGCGAAGAGGACCGTGCGGCCCGTCCCGGTGTACTCGCGCATCGACGCCCAGAAGCGGCGCCGCCCGTCGACGTCCATGGCCGCGGTCGGCTCGTCGAGCACCAGCAGGTCCGGATCGCCGACCAGCGCGAGCGCGAACCGCACCCGCTGTTGCTCCCCACCGGAGAGCTTCCCGCAGCGGCGATTCGCGTATTCGATGACTCCGGCGCGCTCGAGGACCTCGCGGACGGACAGCGAATTCCGATGCAGCGAGGCGAACAGGCCGACGAGTTCGGCGACCGTCGTGTCCCTCAGCAGCGTCCCGTTCTGCGCCATCGCGCCGACCATCCCCCGGTCCATCGCCTCGGCCGCGCCGAGTCCGGCGACCCTCACCCGGCCGGAATCCGGCCTGGTCAGCCCCAGCAGTATGTCGATGGTGGTCGACTTGCCCGCCCCGTTCGGCCCGAGCAGCGCCACCACCTCCCCCGGTGCGACCCGCACGCTGACGTCGTCGACGGCCAGGACGTCACCGAAGTGCTTCACCAGCCCTTCGAGGCTGAACGCGTCCGCCATGACTTTCCCCCTTCGAGCACTCTGAATCACAAAGCTCACTTTCACTTTGTAACACAAAGTGCCCTGTCGCGGAAACCTCAGAAGTCCGTGAAGGCCTCCTTGAGGGACTCTGGGTCCCTCAAGGAGGCCTTCACGGACTTGGGCTAGGCGGGCACCGGGAGGGGCAGCGGCGCGCACTCGACGTCGGCCATCCGCCCCGGTTTGCGTTCGGGGAGCGCCCCGGTCGCCAGGTAGTCGGCGATTCGGCTGTCGACGCACGCGTTGCCGCGCGGGGTGATGGCGTGGCTAGTGCCGCCCGGCTCACCGATCAGGCGAGCGCCGGGGAACCGGCTACGCACCTCGAGGCTGCCTTCGTACGGCGTCGCCGCGTCGAGCGTCTCGCCGATCATCAGCACACTCGGCACCTTCGAGCCGTCGACCTTCACCGGCTTGCCCGGCTTCGCGTGCCAGGACCGGCAAGGAGCGTTGTACCAAGCGTTCTGCCATGTGAAGTACGGCGCCTTCTCATGGGTGCGCCAGTTGTCGCGCTTCCACTGCTGCCAGCTCGGCGGCAACTTCACGTCGGTGCACACGACGGCGAGGTAGACGGCGTAACCGTTGTCGTCGCCGCGCCCGCCGAAGCTCTCGAACAGGCCTTTCATCGTCTGCCAGTCGCCCTTGACGAACTTCGTCAGCGCGTCACCGAGCAGCGTCCAGTTCAGCTGGCGGTACGAAGCCTGCAGGAAGACGTCGAGGAACTCGGCGGGACCGATGTAGCCGCCCGCCGGCGCCGCGGCCAGCTTCTTCAGCTGCGTGTCGAAGACCTGCTTCACCGCGGCCTGGGTCTTGCCGAGGTGGTAGACGTCGTCGTGCGAGGCGACCCAGCCGAACCAGATGCCGAGGTTGACGTCGGACGCGAGATCCTGGTTCAGGAAGGCCTGATACCAGACATTGCGAGGGTCCACAGTGGAATCGAGGACCATGCGGCGGACGTGCCGCGGGAACAGTGTCCCGTAGACCTGGCCGAGGTAGGTGCCGTAGGAGTACCCGTAGAAGTTCAGCTGCTCCGCACCGAGCGCCTCGCGGATGCTTTCCATGTCCTTGACCGTGTCGGTCGTCTTCATGTTCTCGAGCAGCGCGAGGCTGTTCTTCTCGGCGCACGCGTCGGCGTAGGACTTCGAGCGCAGCAACCAGGTCTTCTCCAGCTGCCGCGTCGTCGGCACGTAGTTCGGCCGGTGGTAATCCATGTAGTCCGGGACACAGGAAAGCGCGGGCTTGCTGGCGCCGACGCCGCGCGGGTCGAAACCGACCCAGTCGTAGGCGTCGCCGGCGTGGTTGGGCACGCGCGGCCCGCGAGTCGCGAGCAGCAACCCGGAACCGCCGGGCCCACCGGGGATGGTGAACATGACGCCTTGGTACCGCGCGTCGGGCGCCTTGTGCTTGACGCGGCTGAGCGCGAGCTGGATCTGCTCACCGCGCGGCCTCGAATAGTCCAGCGGGACCGGCAGATAGCCGCATTCCGCGCCGGCGTTGATCAAGGTCTGGTCGGTACAAGCGCCCCAGGTGATCGTCCCGGCGGGCTGCGCCTCTTCCGCGGCGACGGCGGTCGCGGTCACCGCGACCGACGCGAGCGTGGCCACGGCCAGCGCGGTGATGAGAACACGTCTCAAGGTTCTCCCCTTCCCTGCGAAGGTGAAAGCCCGGAAACCCTATCCACGTCCATGACCCGCGAAAGCCTTCCGGCGAAGGTCCCTGCAAACGGCGGGTCCCGATCGCGGCAAACCGGGCAACGCGTTAACCGGTTGGGAGGCCGCGCGGGGCGCGCTAGGATCTCGATCATGATCTGCCACGTCCGCATGCGCACCGCCTGAGTCGGCGTGACCGCAGGGCCGCCCGCGACCGGGTGGCCCCTTTTCCGCGCGCCGTCTGACGCTCCTTCACGAATTCAGACAGGACATCATGCAGAACACGCATATCGCCATGATCGGCAGCACCGCGCCGAGCCACATCTACCCGTCGCTGGCCGTCATCCGTGAGCTGGTCGCCCGAGGGCACCGGGTCAGCTACGCCGTGGGCGAACCGCTCACCGGGTTGATCGAACCGACCGGGGCCGAGATCGTCCCGCATCCGTCGATCCTCCCGCTCGGCGACCAGTCGGCGTGGCCGGAGGATCCGGCGTCGCAGATGCGGGTCTTCCTCGACGAGGGCATCCAGGCGATGCCGGTGCTCACCGATTTCTACGACCGGAACCGTCCGGACCTGCTGCTGTACGACATCGGCGGGCTTCCGGCTCCGCTGCTCGCCAGGCGCTACGACGTTCCGGCGGTGCAGCTTTCGCCGACCTATGTCGCCTGGGAAGGCTACGAAGAGGACATGGGTGAGATCCTGACCTCGATCCGGACCTCACCGTCCGGAAAGGACTATTTCACCACTTTCACCCGGTGGCTGAACGAGAACGGCATCGAGGCCGATGCCTGGGACTGGATCTCCCACCCGTCCCAGGTGCTCGCGCTGCTGCCGAGGGCGATGCAGCCCAACGTCGAACGGGTGCCGTCGTCGGTCCGCTTCGTCGGCCCGGCACTGGACCCGGAACGCCTCGCCGACCGGAGCTGGACGCCGCCGTCGAACGGCAGGAAAGTCCTGCTGATGTCGCTCGGCACCGCGTTCACCGACCAGCTGGACCTGTTCCGCGCTTGCGTGGACGGGTTCCGCGACTCGGACTGGCACGTGGTCATCTCGATCGGCCAGACCGATCCGGCCGCGCTCGGGCCGCTGCCCGAGCACATCGAGGTGCGCCCGTTCGTCCCGCAGCTCGCGGTACTCGAGGCCGCGTCGGCGTTCATCACGCACGCCGGCATGGGCGGCAGCACGGAATCGCTGTGGTACGGCGTGCCGACCGTCGCGATCCCGCTGGCCACCGACGGTTTCGGCAACGCGGCGAAGCTCGCGGAACTCGGCGTCGGCGAGCAACTCGCGGCCGACGAGGTGACGGCCTCGACGTTGCGGGCCGCCGTCGAGCGGGTCGCCGGGTCGCCTTCCGTGGCAGCGCGGCTTGCCGAGGTGCGGGCCGAGACGCGCGGAAACGGCGGCATCGACCGGGCCGCCGATGCCGTGGAGTCCTTCCTGAACTAGCGCCCTCATGAGTGGTAAGGACGGTTCTAACCGTCTTTACAGCCTTGACCGGCTCGGTACCGGTGGCCTTGCCCGCCCGAGGCCTCCGTCCCTCGGCTCAGCCGAGGGACGGAGGCCTTCACGCGCAGCTGTTGTGACTACTGGTCCCTCAAGGAGGCCTTGACGGACCGTGCCTGGCACCGATCAGCAGCCGGATCCACGCCATGAAAGGACTGGTCACCCGCTGCGATGAAGGACGCTTTCATTGCAAAATTTGCTATGAAAGCGTCCTTCATCGCGCGCGCGAGAGCGTCAGGTGCCCCGGATCTCGTTCAGGTAGTTGTAGATCGTGTACCGCGTGACGTCGAGTTCCCCGGCGAGGTGGTCCACCGAGTCCTTGATGAGGAAGAACCCCGCCTCGTCGAGTTCGCGGACCACCGCCGCCTTGTGCCGCTTCTTCATCAGGTCCACCGGGATCCCGGCCTTCGCCACCGCGCGCCCGACCAGGAACCGCTGCAGGCTGTCGACGTCCGGCGGGAAGGTCTCGGGTTCGTGCCCGTTGGCTTTCGGCGAACCGTCGGACAGCCGGTTGACGCACAGGCAGCCGATCGCGACGCCGTCGGCGTCCCGCAGGAACAGCGTCGAGGAACGGATCGCCCGGCCGTCGGGGCCGTGGGTCTCGTAGTTCGTCAGGTCCTGCGTGGTGCCGCGACGGACGAGGCCCAGCAGCAGATCCGTCATCGGCCCGCCGACCGTCCGGCCGGTGAGGTCGCCCGCGATGGCGACGATCGAGTCCGGCAGCCTGCTCAGATCGTGCAGCAGGACCTCGTTGCCCGGCCCCAGCATCGCCGCGAGCGCGTGCACCGCCGGGACGAGCGCGGTGAGCAGGTCACTCGACGCCACTCCGACCGCGGGAACTCCGGAGAACACCGTGACCGGTTTGTTCAGCCGCTCCAACGCCGTCCGCACCTGTTCCGCCGCGCTCGCCGGAGTGGACGCGTGCGGGGACAGCCGGACGTGCTCCGGCCGCACGGTCGCGGCGATCCCGGCGTCCGCCAGCGCGGCCCCGACCTGTTCGGCGGCCTGCCCTGGCAGAGTGAAAGCGAGGATCCCGGCCCGCCGGTCCACGGCCGAAACCACCTCTCCCCCGGCGGATTTCACGACTTCTTCGAGTTCACCGACGCGTTCGGTGATCCGCGCGGCGATGGCCTCGACGCCCGCCTCTTCGACCAGTTCCAAAGCGGCGGCGAACGCGCCCGACGTGATCGGGCTCAAGTTCGAAATCGACCAGGCGGCCGCGGTCTCGTCGGCAGGATGGATCTCGTCGTCGAACAGGCCCGGGTCACGGGCGCCGGTCCAGCCGGACAGGATCGGTTCCATCCGCTCCAGCGCCCGGTCCGAAAGCACCGCGAAACCGGTGCCCCAGCCCGCCCGCAACCACTTCTGCCCACCGACGACGAGCACGTCCGCGACTTCCCACGGTGCCTCGGTCACCCCGAAGCCCTGGATCCCGTCGACCACGAGCAGCCGGTCGCCGACCACCTCCCGGATCGCCGCCAGATCGGCGCGATACCCGGTACGGAAGTCGACCGCGCTCACGCTGACCAGCGACGTCTCCGGCGTCAGCGCCGACTTGACCGCGTCCGCCGTGACGTTCCCGAGCGGCAGCCGCCGCACGGTCAGCCGTCCCGCCTGTTCGGCCCGCGCCCATGGGTAGGTGTTGGCCGGGAACTCCGCCGAAGACACCAGCGTCTCACCGCCGGGAGCGTTGAACGCCGCCTGGAACAGGCCGAGGCTGGTGTGCGGCAACAACACCGTGTGGTCGGTGTCGCTGCCGGAAAGCCGCGCGGCGGCGGCCTTGGCCCTGGTCTCCTGCCGCATCAGGTCGTCCACAGTGGACGGACCGGCCTTGGTGGAGGCGTCGAGCAGGCTCGCCGTCGTGTCGAGCACGGCGTGCGACGGCGGGCCGAACCGCGCGAAGTCGAGGTACCCGGCAGGCTCGTCGAACTGCAGCAGGTACCGCGGGGAGATCCGCGTCATGCGAGGACCCGTGCCAGGAACTGCTTGGTCCGCTCGTGCTTCGGAGCGCTCAGAAGCTCCCCCGGCGGCCCGGTCTCGACGACCATGCCGTCGGCCATGAACACCACCTCGTCCGCGGCCTCGGCCGCGAACCCCATCTCATGCGTCACCACGACCATCGTCATCCCCTCCGCGGCCAACGTACCCATCACCGCCAGCACCTCGCCCACGAGTTCCGGGTCGAGTGCCGACGTCGGCTCGTCGAACAGCATCAGCTTCGGTTTCATCGCTAGCGACCGGGCGATCGCGACGCGCTGCTGCTGCCCGCCCGACAGCTGCGCCGGATAGGCGTCGGCACGGTGTGCGAGGCCGACCCTGTCGAGCAGTTCGAGCGCCTGGACGCGCGCTTCCTCGGGGTTCAGCCCGAGGACCCGCACCGGCCCCTCGATGACGTTCTGCAGCGCCGTCCGGTGGCCGAACAGGTTGAACCGCTGGAACACCATGCCGATGTCGCGCCGCTGCCGGGCGACCTCACGCTCCTTCAGTTCGTACAGTTTTCCGTTGCGCAGCCGGAAACCGATCGGCTCGCCGTCGACCCAGACCTGTCCGGCGTCGATCGTCTCCAGATGGTTGACACAGCGCAGGAAGGTGCTCTTCCCCGCGCCCGACGGGCCGAGCAGGCAGACCACCTGTCCTTTGTGGACTTCGAGGTCGATCCCGCCGAGCACCTCGGTGTGGCCGTAGCTCTTGCGGACGCCGACGGCTTTGAGCAGCGGCTCAGACACGTTCACTCCTCACCAGCGGCGCGGTGCGCAAAGCCTTGGCCGCACGGGAGAACGCGCTCCGCGACCGGTCTTCGGAATCGAAGGCGCGCTCCAGGTAGTGCTGCCCGACCCCGGCGACAGTCACCACGACCATGTACCAGACGGCGGCGGCCAGCAGCGTCTCCATGACCAGCAGGTTGTTGGACGAGATGTTGTTGGCGGCGTGGATCAGTTCGGTCACGCCGATCACCGACGCCATCGACGTCCCTTTGAGCATGTTGATGAAGTCGTTGCCGGTCGGCGGGATGATCACCCGCATCGCCTGCGGCAGCACCACGCGGCGCAGGGTCGCGCCAGGCGACATCCCGATGGACTTCGCCGCCTCGGTCTGTCCACTGTCGACACTGTTCAGCCCGGCGCGGACGATCTCCGCCATGTACGCGCTTTCGTTGAGCGCCAAGCCCAGCAGCGCGGCGGTGAACGCGGTGATCAGCACATTGGTCTGCTCGTGCAGCAGGTGGCCGCCGAACGGCAGCGGGATCGAGATGAACTCGAACACCAGCGCCAGGTTGTACCAGATCAGGATCTGCAGCAGCACCGGAAGCCCGCGGAACAACCAGATGTAACCCGCCGCGAACCAGCGCGCCACCGGATTCGCCGAGCGGCGCATCAGCGCGATCACGATCCCGATGACGATCGCCGAACCCTGTGCGATCACCGCGAGCAGCACGGTGTTGAGCAGACCGACCGCCATCACCCGGTACCAGAGGAACTCCGGGACGGAATCCCACTGGATCTGGGCGTTCCCGAGCGCGATCCCGAGCAGGATCAGCAGCGCGAGGATGACGACGGCACTGACCCAACGACCCCAGTGCCTCAGCCGGACGATCGGCAGCGGCTCGGCTGTCGACCCCCTAGCTTCCGGCATTGAGCTTCGCCTCCTTGACCGCGCCCTGCTCGACGCCCCATGCCTGGAGAATCTTGCCGTAACCGCCGTCGGCGATCAGGGACTGCAGTGCCTTCTGGACGGACTCGGCCAGCGGCTTGTTCTCCTTGTTGACGCCGATCCCGTACGGCCCGCCGTTGATCGGCTCGCCGGGGACGACCTCGAAGAACTTGCCATCGCCCGCGGTCCGCGAGATGTAGACCGCACTGGGCAGGTCGTTGAGGATGGCGGCGACCCGGCCGGTGCGGAGCTGGTTCTGGTTCTGGGTGTCGGAATCGGTCGCGGTCACGGTCAGCGCGGGCTTCCCCGCCTGCGTGCACTTGCCGTTCTGCTCTTCGGCGAACTTCTGGTGGCTCGTCCCCTGCACGACCGCGACGTTCTTGCCGCACAACGTGTCCGCGCCGGTGATCTGGTCCGGGTTGCCCTTGCGGACCATGATCGTGATGCCGGAGGAGAAGTAGTCGACGAAATCGATCTGCGCCTGACGGGTCTTGGTGTCGTTCATCGCGGCCATCGTGAGGTCGACGCGGCCGGACTGGAGACTCGTGATCAGCGAACCGAACGCCATGTCCTGGTGGTGCACGGTGACGCCCAGCTTCTTGCCGATGGCCTTGGCGAGGTCGACCTCGTAGCCGATCGGGGTCTTGCCGTCGGCGGCGTAGAAGTTGTTGGGCGCGGACTGCAGGTTCGAGGCCAGGTGCAGCATCCCGGCCTGCGCGTACTTCGCGGGCAGGGTGCCGGCGACGGCGGCGTCCTTCTGGACGGACTCGATCAACGCGGTCGTGTCCGGGATGGCGGCGGGGGCGCCCGGGGCGGCGGGTTCCTGCCCCGCCGGCTCCGTCGGGCCCGCCTCCGCAGGCCGCGGTGACGAGCGCGGCCAGGCCGGTGAGCACGGCCAGGCGCCAGGTTCGGGTCAGGGTGAGCGGCGTCGACGGCATGAAGGACCTCCACGAGCTTCGGATGGTCGCCGACGCTACAACTGGCTGTTGAAGAGGTCAACTCGGAGTTGAAATCCTGTCCAGTCGATGTCCGTTTCGTGCGTGAAGGCCCCTTCCCTCGGCTGAGCCGAGGGAAGGGGCCTTCACGCGAGTGGGATCAAACCGCGATGTAGTTCCCCGAGAGGATGAGCAGGACCTGCACGGTGATGCCGGTGCCGTAGTAGTCCTTGGCGTTCGGCGACCACGTCGTGATCGAGGTCCACAGCTTGTCCAGCCAGGCCTGGCTGCCCGGGTCGTTCATCGCCGCGATGGCGAACGACGCGGTGAAGCAGGGGTGCTGACCCGTCTCGCCCGGCAGTTTGGACCCGGACAGCGTGTAGCCGGTGGTGATCTTGGCCGGGTCGCCGCCGGTGTTCTGCCGGATCCAGGTGTTCATCTTCCGCACCTGTCCCTGTGCGGGGCTTCCCGAGACGGTGATCCCGTCGACGCCGAGTCGCCACGGGTCACGGCAGGCGTTGTAGGCGTAGTGCGGGTCGTTGTCCTCGAGGAAGCCGTCCGGAGCGGGCTTCGGCGTGGAGTTGGTGTTGACGACGAAGTCCGGGATCAACCCGGTCTTCGGCGCGTACTGCTGCTGAAGCTGGGTGACGGCCTTCTCCTGGCGGGTCCGGACCTGACCCCAGAACGAGTCTCCGGTGGCCTTCTCGAACGCGCGGAGGTGACCCGGCATCCAGTCGGAGGATCGGGAGCTGTTGATGTACTTGCCGCTGTCGGCCCAGTCCGCCAGCCGCATGAACTTGGTGTCGGGGTTGACCTCGCTGCGCTTGATCGCCTTGATGATCCGCAGCGCCTCGGCCTTGTAGTTCACCGAACCGCCGCTGCCCCAGACCTTGTCGGCGAGGAGCAGGCCGTAGGCGATCTCAAGGTCGCCGTCCGTCGCCGCGTCGCTGCCGTTGACACTCTTGCAGTTCGGATCCTGCTCGGCGGCGTGCAGATCCTTGTCGATCACCGACGGATGCGCCTTCACGAACTTCAGGATGCCGTCGAAAACGGTCCGGGCCTGCGAGTCCTTGGTCCCCATCATCGCCGCGATGGTCATCCCGTAGCCCTGACCCTCGGCCACGAAGGCGTGGTCGGCGTCCGGCGCCTTGACCGCGTAGGTGCCCGTCCCGCACTTCGTGGTGAGGAAGTTCTTCTTCCAGTAGTCGTAGTACTTGGCGAGGGCGGCGTCCTGCGTCGCCTGCGACACCGACGGGCGCAGAACTCCCGGCAGGTAAGGGGTTCCCTGAGTGGTCACCGCGGTGGCGGGGGCGGTCGTGGCGACCAGCCCGGCGGTCAGCGCGGCCGCGGCCAGCACTGTCCGAACGGTCTTTCTCATGGCTCCTCCGGAAACGTCGTTGGTGGCGGCGGCGCGTTCCGAGAGTGACATCCGGGTCGGTCAAAAACAAGAGAGTTAAGAAAGTTTCCTTACTATTACCTCAAAAGACGCCTTCGTGATCGGCGGCCGAGGCCGTGTCCTAGCGTTGACCGCATGACGATCGACCTGAGCGCGCGCGGCGAGACCTTCCGGGACTTCTGGACCGAGCGGCACCTCGCCACCCTGACCACCGTCCGACCGGACGGGACCCCGCATGTCGTCGCGGTCGGGGTCACAGTGGACTTCGATGCCGGGATCGCCCGCGTGATCACGTTCCGCTCGTCCAAAAAGGCCCGCATGGTCAAGGAAGCGGGCGAAAAGGGCATTCCGGTCGCCGCCTGCCAGCTCGACGGACCACGCTGGTCCACTTTGGAGGGACGCGCGGTGCTGCGCGAAGACCCGGAGTCGGTGCGCGACGCCGAGAACCGCTACGCCGCGCGGTACCGGCAGCCCAAGCCGAATCCGGAACGCGTGGTCATCGAGATCACCGTGACCCGGGTCCTCGGCAACGCCTAGGCCGTGTCCGGTAAGTCTGTTCGATGGGCTTCGTGATCCAGGTGGTTCCTGGCGGTGCGGGCGGATCGGCCTCGTACCAGGTCGTACTCGGCCGCGTCCGCCCGTGCCGTCAGGGACCACCTGGGCGCGAAGACCGCGAACATGACTTACCGGACACGGCCTAGGCGAGCACCAGCCGGGTGTATTCGTCGAGGATCTCGCCGAGGTCGGTGAATCCCCCCGCCGAGGCCAGCTGCTGATACCCGACCAGCATCGCCAGCCCGAGCGAGGTCACGACCTCCGCGCGACGCCGGTCGGGGATCAGCTCGGCCACCACCTTCCCGACCGTCTTGACCCGGGTGTCGTCGACGCGTTTCTGCGCCACGCGAACGGTTTCGTCGTTCGCCGCCCAGGCACGGATGGCCGCCTCCGCACGATGTCTGAGGCCGCGCGTCAGGCTCATCAGCGCGGCGAAGTCCGCCTCGGGCCCGCCGGAACCGAAGTCCAGTTCCCGCAGGATCCGCACCTGCCGCTGCGTCCAGAATTCGAGCAGCGCGCCGACGAAAGCCGGCCAGCCGCCGAAATGGTGGTAGAAGGATCCGCTGGTGACGCCCAGGCGTTTGCCGAGCGTGCCGACGTTGAGGCCGGCGAACCCGGACTCGGCGAGGATGTCCAAGGCCGCGTCGAAGTACTTCTCGCGACTGACGATCGACGGCATCAGACGGCCCGCTCCCGCCCTTCCCAGTACGGACGCCGCAGGGTGCGTTTGAGGATCTTGCCGGTCGCGTTGCGCGGCAACGCCTCCACGATTTCGACCGTACGCGGGCATTTGTAGTGCGCCAGCCGTTCCCGGCAGTATCCGACGAGTTCGTCGACGTCGACCCGCTGCCCGGGGGCGGGGGTGACGACCGCCTTGATCTGTTCTCCCCAGCGCTCGTCGGGGACACCGATGACGGCGACCTCGCCAACCGCGGGATGTTCGGCGATGACCCGCTCGACCTCGGGCGAGTAGACGTTCTCGCCGCCGGTGATGATCATGTCCTTGACCCTGTCTTCGATGAAGACGAAGCCGCCGTCGTCGACCCTGCCGACGTCGCCGCTGCGGACCCAGCCGTCGACGATCGTCTCCGCGGTCGCCTCGGGTTTGCCCAGATAGCCCGCCATCGCCTGGTCGGTCCGGAACCACAGTTCGCCAGGGGCCCCGGGCTCGGCGTCCTCCAGCGTCGCCGGGTCGACGACCCGCATCTCGACCCCGGTCAGCACCGTGCCCGCCGACGCCAGCCGCTCGGGCCCGGCCGGGTCGCGATGTGCCTCCGGATCGAGCGCCGTCACCACTCCCGACAGTTCGGTCATGCCGTAGACCTGCACGAACCTGGTGTCCGGCCAGGCGGCGAGCGACTTCCGCAGCAACGGGAGCGGCATCGGCGACGCGCCGTAACCCAGGTACTTCAACCGCGAGAACGCGGCGACGGCCTGCTCCCCCGCCTGCACGATCCCGGCGACCACGGCGGGTACCAGGAACGCGTGCGTGACCCCTTCGGCCAGCGCGCCCAGCAGGGACTCGCCGTCGGGGTCGCGGGTCATCGTCGTCGGCTGCCCGTAGTGGAAACCGATGATGGCGTAACAACTCCCGCCGACGTGGAACAGCGGCATCGCGACCAGGTTTCGGTCGCCTTCCCCCATCGGGAACTGCGCGCCGGCGTTGCGGCTGTGCGCCAGCAGGTTCCGGTGCGTCAGCACGGCGCCCTTGGGGAAACCGGTGGTTCCGCTGGTGTAGATGACCAGCGCGCCGTCGTGTTCGCCGACCTCGGGTGACAGCCCGGCGGGGGCCGCTCCGGCCAGGAAGTCCTCGTACTGGTCGTCTTCTCCGCCGACGACGATCACGCGCTCGACCGACGGCAGCCGATCACGCAGCGCCTCGACGGCGGCCAGCGATTCCGGACCGGCGAAGACGATCCGCGCGCCACTGTCGCCGAGGACGTACGCCAGTTCCTCCGGTGCGAGGCGCCAGTTGACCACCGCGTTCGCCGCCCCGAGCGAGGACGCGCCGAAGGTCACCTCCAGGCAGGCGGGCGTGTTCTTGTCGACGAACGCGACCCTGTCCCCCCTGCCGAGCCCGGCGGCCGCGAGCGCGCCGGTGACCCGCCTCGCCCGCTCGTCGAGTTCGGCCCAGGTGAGCCGCCGCCCCTGGTACGAGAGAGCTTCCCGCTCGGGAGTCGTCTTCGCCCAATGCGCGAAAAGTTCACCGAGAAGCCGCACATCCGGACGCACGTCGTCGGGCATGCCGGACCCCTTTCGCCTGGTCAGAGTCACCATAGAGAGGTCTATGGTGACTCCGGGACCGGAAGGCGTCAAGCCACGAACAGGCTGAGCAGTCCCTCGACCGAACGCACGATCACCCGTGCGGCGGCGCGTTCGGCGTGCGCGGCATCGGGCCGTTCAGCCTCCTGCCGCCAGCGGACGAGCGCGCCTTCCGCGGCCGCGTGGATCTCGGCGGGATCCGCGTCGGGTTCGAGACCGAGCCGCTCGGTGGGCGCGAGTCCCTGCGCGCCGAGCAACCGGACGGCCTCCTCGGCGATCTCCCCGGACAACGCCGTGCGGCCACCGCGGATGCCGGCGATGAGCCGCAGTTCCCGGAAGTCGTGCGCGGCCGCGGCGAAGCGCTCCACGCGGGCGGCCAGCCGGTCACCGTGCGGAAGCGGTTCGGCGGCGAGCAGCCCTTCCAGCCGCACCACCGCCGTGCGTGCCTTCAGCGCGTCGGCCCTCGCGACGAAGCACCCCGCGAGCGTGTCCCGCAGGTCGCCGAGGCCGCTGCGGTGCACGAGTTCCGCCGAGAGTTTCAGCCTGCTCTCGCAGCCGGTGCGGATCAGGGTGATCGCCAGCCGGACTCCGTAAAGGCCGAACCGCGACACCAGGTGTTTCCTCGACTCCGGCGGGACCGCCACCGGGAACGGATCGTCCACAAAGGAATCCACGGACAGGAGATACCGCTCCAGCTCCGGCCGGGTGACCGACGCCAGCGCGCGCAGTACCTCGAATTCGTCGTCCCGCAGCGCGCGTCCCGCGTACCCCAGTTGTCCGGCGACCGCGATGACCCCCTGGAATCCAGCGCAATCCGGGTCCTCGCGCCAGGCCCGGCGTGCCAGCTGTTTCGCGGTGAGCAAGGCGTCGATCCGGCCCGCGCCGACCTCGTCGGCCCTGCCGAGCACCAGCACCGAATTCACCGCCGTCTGCCGCGCGAACGGCGAACCGCCCACCGGCCGGGTACCGGCGAGTTCGTCGGGTTCGAGATGACGCACCAGGCGCACGGTCGCGTCGACGTGTTCGGCCGGCGCCGGGGTGTCGAACAGATCGAGTTCACGCAAGGCCCTGGTCGGCCATTCCGCCAGCGCGGAGACCAAAGTGGACTTCCCGGTGCCCGGCGTGCCCGCGAAGCCGACCCGCAGCGGTTCTTCCAGTCGCTCCAGGCATTCCCGCAGCATCGCCACCGCATGCGGGCGGCCACGATAGTGCGCCGCGGCCTCGTTCAGGAGTTCACGGACATCGAGTGCGGTGTTCATGCCGCCTCCGCGGAAAAGAGTACGTCGGCGGTCACGCCGAAAGCTCCCGGCGCGGCGCGGCGCCACTGCCGAGCGCCCCCGCCTTCCGGTGCAGAGCGGCCAACCGATCGATCTCCTTCTTGACCCGCTGGGTGCGCCGGTCCCGTTCGGCGGAGCCCGCGATGATCAGTTCCCGTTGGCGGGTCAGCTCTTCCGCGAGTTCGTCGGACAACGCGACGAAATGATCGCGCAGCCGCCGCTGGACCTGACGGACCTCGTCCTTGATCTCCTTGCTGAACCGGATGAACACGTCGTCGACGTGGCGCTGCGCCGCGGCCTTCGCCAGCGCCTGGCGTCGCTGCAACCGCATCCCGCCTTCGTCGCGCACACTCTTGGTCGCGAACGCGACACCGGCGCCGAGCGACACCGGGTTGATCAGGGGCAGCCCGGCGAGACTGGTGACCAGGCCGAACATCAGCACGCCGCCGTAGGAGCCGCGCAAGCCGGTGAAGAGTTTCTGCCCGATCTTGAACCGCTCGATCTTGGGGGCGCCGACCTCGGGGATCGAGTCCACTCCGGACCCGGTCAGCGGCAGTTCCGGAGCCTGGCCGTAGCGCGGCCCGAAACTCGTGGCGACCGCGTGCGCGATCCACGTCGCCCGGTCGGACACCCAGTTGTAGTTCGTCTCGACGGCTTCGGCGAGGTTCTCTTCCAGCCAGGTCTGGAAATCCGGCCAGATCTGCACCGGATCGCCCTCGTCGAAGGTGCGGTCGATATGGCGCACGATCACCCTGGTCCGCTCGCGCAGATCGTATTCGGCGTCGGAGATCAGGTCGGTGATCTCGTCCGACAACAGGTTCTGCCAGCGGACGTTCTGCCGCCGCAGCTCCTCGGTGCGCCGCTGTGCCTGGTGCAGCAGGGTGATCTGATCGGCCCCGTTGTCCTGCGAGACGGCGTTGAGCCGCGCCTGCAGCGTCTCGACGAGTTCGACCGCCGCCGCCCGCACACTCACCGCGGCGGCGAGCGCGCGGGTGCGCTCGATCGGGCGCGCGGCTTGTTCCCCCACCCAGTTCAGGAGTTCCGGGAAACCGGACCGTCCGTTCAGGCCGGCGTCACCGGCCTTCGCGGCCGCCTGGCGCACCGTCGCGGACACGGGGAAGACGTCGGCGACGACACCGGTCTCGGAGAGCGCGGCACGATTGCGGGCGGCGAGTTCCCGCCAGTCCGGGCTCACGTCGATCTTGGTCAGTGCCAGCACCAACGCGGGGCACCAGGTCCGGATATGCCTTGCCAGCGCCAGTTCGGCCGGCTGGAGTTCCTGCGTCGCGTCGGAGACGAGGATCACCGCGTGCGCGTCGGCGAGGACGTCGAGGGTGGCGGCCGTGCGCGGCGATCGGGGATCCCCGATCGCCGGGGTGTCCACCAGCACCAGTCCCGTGCCGAGCAGTTCGCGCGGCAGGCCGACTTCGACCCGGCGCAGCGAACCGGGCGGCCGTACCTCGAGTTCCTTGGCGAGATTCCCGACCGGCACGCTTTCCCTGGCGTGCCCGATCAGCGTCGCGGCGGGGTCCGCGGCGTAACCGATCTCGGTGGGCACGGCGGGCGTGCTCGCGTCCCCGACCGCGCAGACCGGCGCGTTCAGCAGCGCGTTGAGCAGGTAACCCTTGCCCTGCTTGGGAAAACCGACCACCGCGATCCGGGTGCCCGGCGCCTGCTGGTCACGTCTGCGCCGGAGGCGTTCGGCCAGGTCGGCGCGACCGTGGGCGGCACAGGCGTCCAAGGTCTCGTTGAGCACGTCGAGCCAGGCTGGGGCTGTCACGGGGATGCAGTGTTCCCTTAACCAAGCGCGGAATCAATGTGGCATGGGCCAACAATGCCCTGCGGGCCCCGCGACCTGGTGCGGTCGCGGGGCCCTGGCACAGAACTGAAAAATATTCGGATCAGCCGATGTTGATGTCGTTGCCCGAACCGATGTCGCCGGTGCCGATGTGCACGTCGTTCAGGTTGCCGATGGTGTGGCCGATGTTGTTGCCGACCTCGGAAACCGTGTCGTGGACCTCGGAGACACCCGCGTGGTTCGCGACGTTGGCGACCTCGTTGGCCACGTTGCCGGTCACGTCACCGTTGTTGTGGGCGATATTGTTGGCGATGTCACCGTTGCCGTAGTTGTTCGCGATGTCGTGCACCTTGGTGGTGACGTCCGCGACACCCGCCTGACCGATGACGCTGGTGAGGTCACCGACCGTCGACAGGAAGTCGGGGGCACCGCCCGCGACACCGTCGGCGCGCGGCAGGTCGCCGGCCAGGTCGCCGACGGCCGGAACCGAGTCGACGGCCGGGAGACCGGCGGTGTCCACGGCCGGGACGTCGTGGACCAGGTCGGTCGCGGTGTCGACGGCACCGGTGGCGACGTCACCGGCCTGGGCGGCGGGGGCGGCGTCGAGGCCACGCGAAAGGTCGTCGGTCAGGCCGAAGCTGCCGACGGTGTTCTGCGCGAGCGCGGTCACGCCGGCGGCGGCGTTCGACACGTCGGTCACGTCGGAGACGGCCGGGACGGCGGGCAGGCCCGGGACGGCGACCGGCAGGTCGCCCACGGCGGGGACGGCGGGCAGGCCGCCCAGCTCCGGCAGTCCCGGAACGGCGGGGAGACCGGCCTCGGGCAGGCCCGGAAGGCTCGGCACGCCGGGGAGGGCGTCCGCACCGGGGACGGCGACCGGCAGGCCGGCGGTCAGCGCGGTGAGCTGGTCGATCGCGCCCTGGACGCCGTCGGCGCACTCGCCGTCGGTGCCGTTGACGGCGTTGGTGACGCCGCCGAAGCCGGCCAGGTTGTCGGCGGTGGCCGCGGTGGTTCCGGTGAGGTCTGTGGCGGTGCCGACCGGGACGAAGTCGAGCACCAGCGGGACAACCTCGTGCACGTCGGCGGCGTTGATGTCACCGAGGCCGGCGTCGGCCAGCACCTGCTGCGGGTCGTTGGCGAACGCCGCACGGGCGGCGGTGTCGTTCAGCAGGTTCAGCGTGAAGTCGTGCAGGGTCTGGACGGAACCCATGAAAGGACTCTCCTGGAGGTCTAGGTCGGTGGGGCAGGCACAGCGGCCGGAGGGCACGGCTGAGCGCAGGTCACCGAAGTTAGTGAGCCGGCGCCACTGGGCACATCGGGGATCACTCCTGGTCGTCGCTCACTCAGCCAATAGGGGATCGGTATGACATCGTTAGGGCGTTAGGGGCTTAACCGAGACGCGTTCGGTTGGGTTTAATGCCAACCCTCACCCAGACGGGTCAAGCCGTTCGGGTGAGTGGCCCTATTTGGTCCTTAGGGGCTGGTCAAGCGAAGGAGGATGCTCGTTGCCCTACGTCCTCGGCATCGATATCGCCTCGACCCGCACCACCGCCGCCACCTGCGTGAACACCGGCGACGGCTGGGGCGTGCCCGAGCCGTCGTGGCTCGGCGCGCGCGGCCCGGCGGCGGCGTCCGCGGTGTTCCTCGACGACGACGGCTACCTGCTCACCGGGGACGCCGCCGTCGAAGCGGGCCGGTCCGCGCCCGCCCGGCTGCTGACCGGATTCCACGAAAGGGTCGGCGACGACGTCCCCGTGATCGTCGGCGGCGAGCGGTTCCCGGCCGAATCCCTCAGCGCGGTCCTGGTGGACGCCGCGGTGGATCAAGCGGCCGAACGCTTCGGCGAGCAGCCGCAGCACATCGTGCTCACCCACCCCGTCGACTGGGGTTCGTTCCGCCGGGAGCTGCTGCGCCGGGCACTGGCCGAAGCCGGCTTCCCCCGCGCCGCGCTGGTCGCCGCGCCCATCGCCGCACTGCACGCGTACCTTGCCCCGCAAGGCGACGTCACCGCCGGTGTCTGCGAATTCGGGCCCGACGGCGCGGTGGTCACGATCGCCGCGGCCGGCGTCAACGGCTGGCAGCCGGTCAAAACGGTGGAAGGCGTCGAGCCGGGTGAGGCCGTCGGCAAGGTCTTCGAACTCGCGCACGGCGCGGGGATCCCGCCGCAGGCGCTGGCGGGCATCGTGCTCTGTGGCGACGCCCCACCGGTTCCCGGCCGGACACCGTGCCCCCTCTTCGCGTCGAGTGATCCGGTGCTGACGGTGGCGACCGGTGCGGCCAACATCGCCGCGCGACGTGACCTTCCTCAACCCGGGGGCCCGGCGTCGAACGCCGTCGCGACCGTCGAAACCACCCTTCTTCCCCGGGTCGACGTGCCGGAAGAGCTCACCGAGCGGCCCGAACGGCCACCCGTCGACATCACCCCGTTCCCCTTGCCAGAACGCACCGGGGCGGCGAAACTGCTCAGCC
This sequence comes from Amycolatopsis sp. WAC 01375, assembly GCF_003947325.1. Classification (NCBI taxonomy): domain Bacteria; kingdom Bacillati; phylum Actinomycetota; class Actinomycetes; order Pseudonocardiales; family Pseudonocardiaceae; genus Amycolatopsis; species Amycolatopsis sp. WAC 01375. The sequence continues at coordinate 70,557 of NZ_QHHW01000029.1, read as the reverse complement.
GACGCAAGCCGCTCGTCGCCGGTGCCGCGGTCGTGGTGCTGGCCGCGACGACGCTGCTGCTCACCTTGACCACCCGAGAAGCCACCGCAGACAAGGGTCCCGAAGCCCCTCCCACCACTTCGAGCTCGTGCGCGCCGGTCACCCCCGGCGTGACTTCCTCCCCCGAAGGTCGCTGTTGAACGCACTGCTCGACAAGCCCGGCATCATCCATCCGGGTGCCCGGCGCCTGCTCGACGAGGTGACCGCCGCCCCGGAACTCCCGGTGCGGGTCACCGTCGTCGCCCCCGGCGCGCACGGGAAGACCCATCTACTCGGCCTGCTCGGACGCCACTTCGACCACGCCGGGGTCGAGGCGGTGCTCGTCGACGACGCCGACCAGCTCGGCGACGACGAGATCGCGAAGATCAAGGCTCTGGCGGAGGAAACGACGGCACCCGTCGTCCTGGCCTTCCGGCCCGCCGCGCGGACCACCACCTTGCGCGCACTCGCCGATTCCTTCGGCACAGCGGTGACCTTGGGCGCGTTCGGCGTCGACGACGTCCGGCGGCTCGTCGAGCACGCCGGCGGCGACCCGGCCACGGCGGAGGACGTCCACGCCAGGACCGGTGGTGTGCCGGGGCTGGTGGTGCGGGCGGTCACCGGCAGGCTCGCGGACTTCCGCGGTGAGCTGGAACAGCTCGACGACGACGTCCACCGGTTCCTGATCGCGGCCGAGGCCGGCGCGGGCCGGAATCTCGATCTCCTGGCGGCCCTGCTCAACCGCGATCGCGAAGGACTGCCCGAAGTCTTCGACAGCGCCAGGGCGACCGGTCTCCTCGGCGAAGACGACGTGCTGCTGCCGATCGCCGCCGAGGCCATCCGCACCTGGGGGTCGCCCGGAAGGCGGCTGACCGTGCTGCAGCGGCTGGTGGAACTCCAGCTGCGCGACGGACTTCCGGTGCTGGACCTCGCCCGATCCCTGCTGGGAACGGGAAGTTCGGGCGCGAGCGCGGCGGCGGCCTTCGAGGCGGCCGCGCGTGAAGCGATGCCCGACGACACGAAACTCGCGGCGCGGTTCTACGAAGCCGCGTCCGAGGCCGGTGGGCGCGGCGCGGCGCTCACCGTCGGCTGGGCTCACGCCGCGGCGCTGGCCGGGGACCTCGACACCGCGCTCCGGCTCGGCGACGGGATGCTCGGCAGCACCTCCGACACCGACGCCCGGGCCGCGGGCGCCGAAGTGGCGGCGACCGTGCTCGCGCATCGCGGCGAACTGGCGCACAGCGCGGAGCTGTACCAATGGTCCGGCCGGGCGGGCTCGAAGGCGTTCGCCGCGATCGCGTTGCTGGGCACCGGAAAACTCGAAGCCGCCCGCGGCGTGCTGGAAACCCCCGAAGTCCCGACCCTGTTCGCGGGCGCCGCCTCACGGATGGCGCGCGCGATCACCGGTTCGGTCTCCGGCTGTGGCGCCGAAACCCTGTCGGCCCTGCTGGGCGCGGCTTCGATGCTGGAATCGGCGGGGGCGCCGGCACCGCTCCCGGACAGCCCGGCTGCCCTCGCCGCGTTGGTGGGCCTGCATTCCGGCGAACTCGCGCTGGCCGAGTCGGTGTTGAGCCGCGCGGTGAGCGGTCGGATCGGCGGCGACCTGCTCGCGAAACGGCATCGGCTGCTGCTCGGCTGGGTCGCGATGACCGCGGGCGACCTCAAAACCGCAGCCGAGTCCTTGATGCCACCGGACGGTCTCGAAGCGCGCGACGAACTTTTCGCCGCCACCCTGCAGCTCGGCCTGGCGCGGCGGGCGAGCGATCTTCCCGGCCTGCAACGCTCCTGGGACCGGGCGTATCAGGCTTCGATGCGGCAGCAGCCGGACCTGTATTCGTTGCTGCCGCTGGGCGAACTCGCGATCGCGGCCGCACGGGGCGGTGCGAGCGCCAAACTGGCCGGGCGACTCGAGCGAGCGCACACCGTGCTCGACGCGCTCGGCAACCCTCCACTGTGGACAGCCACCTTACGCTGGCACGAACTGCACGCCGCCATCACCGTCGAGGATCACACGTCGGCCGCGGACCATCTGGCCGCACTCGACGATTTCGCGGCCTGCGGACGCTATCCGGCCGCACTCGCCGCCGCCGCGACCGGCTGGCTCGCGGTCTTGACCGGTACCTTCGACCCCGAAGAGATCACCGCGTCCTCCTCGGAGCTGCACGAACTCGGCCTCTGCTGGGACGCTTCCCGCCTGGCGGGCCAAGCGGCGATCCGGACCTCGGACCGCAAGGCGATGGTCCAGCTGCTCGAAGCGGCCCGCCAGTTCCAAGGACGCGCTCCGGAACCCGCCGCCACCACCGGGTTGAGCACGCTGAGCGAACGCGAACTGGAGGTCGCCCGCCTGGTCGTCGACGGGCTGACGTACAAACAGGCCGGGAGCAAACTGTTCATCTCGGGAAAGACCGTGGAGCACCACATGGCCCGGATCCGGGGGAAACTCGGGGCCGGGGACCGGCGGGAACTGCTGGCCATGCTGCGGGAGTTGCTTGCGGAGGGCGAGGGCTGACACGGGTTCGGGCCCGGCTACCGCTCCGCGAGGTAGGCGTCCTCTGCGGCGTAGCCGAACGCCCGGCGCGGTCATGTCCAGCCGGATACCCGGTGTGCGGTCCCAGTGGTGCAGGCCGAGTCCGTCAGGGGCGTGGTCGTCGAGGAGCACTTCCTCCCATCGATGGCCGCGGTGTCTCGCGATGGTCCGCGAGACGTCGAGGGCGTCGGGTGCGTCCGGGTCGGCCCAGTTGAGGACACGCCTGCCGGGGTTGTTCGCGGCGGTTTCGATCAGAGCGGCGATGTTCCCGGCCGCGCTCGGGTGGTCGACGCCGCGGCCACCGCGGGACAGGAGAAGGACCTCGCGCCGGTCCAGTACGCGGTTGACGAACACCCATTCACCGGGCTTGGTCGCCCCCTCTCCATGGACTTTGGATGGTCGCAGAACGGTGACCGGGTGTCCGCTGTCGAGCAGGACACGTTCCGCGGCGACCTTGTCGGCGCCGTAGCCGTCGCGAGTGCGGTAGTCGAGATCCTCGCGTGGGGCCATGGTCGGCTGCGACTCGCGGATCGGGCCGTCGAACTCCGGTGCGGCGGCGGAGTTCACGTGGTTGCCCATCGCATCGACGTACACGGCCTTGCTGGAGATCATCACCGTGGACCCCACGTCGTCCAGCAGAAGCAGCAGATCACGGGCGTGCGCGGCGGTGAAGCACAGACAGTCGACCACCAAATCCGCCCCCGCACCGAGCGCCACCCCGAGTCCGCCGGGTTCGCAGCGGTCCGCGGCGACGAACCGGCCACCCGCGACCGCGACATCCTCGGGCATGCGCGAGGCGTCTCGGCCGACAACGATCACCTCCCACCCGGCGTGCGGTGGCGCGACCGATCGACCCTGTCCCGCCGAGAACGACTGCGCGCGACATCGATCAACGATAACGCCGTCCCTCCCTCGTCCCCAGGCTCGCGGGCGGTCACGAACTTTCGTGCATCGCGGAGTTGGTAGACAGGACGGGTGAACGCCTTCTACCACTTGTGCTTCGTCGTTCGAGATATCGGACAGGCGACCGAGGACCTCACACGAACTCTCGGTGTGACCTGGAGTCCAGTCCGTGCGGGCACCCTCGGGGACTGGGACTACAGCATCGTGTTCTCCATTGACGGGCCACCGTTCTTCGAGGTGATCCAAGGCCCCGCCGGCAGTCCGTGGGATGCGACGGACGGGTCCCGCTTCGATCACCTCGGCTACTGGTCCAAGGACGTCATGACGGACAAACAGCGCCTGGCGGATCGAGGCGCGCCGATCGAGTTCGACTCCTGCCCCTACGGTCGCTCCTTCACCTACCACCGGCTCGACAGCATCGGGGCCAGGATCGAACTGGTCGATCTCGCGGTCCAGCCGGGATTCCGCGACACCTGGGCCCGAGACACCGCGACGATGCCGCCACTCGACCTCGACGACCCGGCCGTCGGACCGTGAAGGACTGTTCCGAGATCGAGTGGACTTCAGTGCACGCACGGCGGCAAGAGCGGAGATTCGAAACCTGACTACAGGCGATCCGCCGGGATCTCGTAGATGATCTCCAGCCCGTCCTCGTCGTCCCACTGTTCACCGACCTTGACGAAGCCGTACTGCGACGCCAACCGATAAGAAGCCGTATTGCCGGGGCCGATTGTGACCCGGACGGTGTGGACCTGCGGCGTCTGGGCGGCCCGCGCCGGCAACGGCTCCAGCGCCGCCCGCGCGTAACCCCGTCGCCGGTGTGCCGGGTCGACGGCGTAGCCGATCTCCACCATCCCCGATGTGTCGGGAGGCCCGTGGTAACCGACCGTACCGACGGCCAGTAGATGTTGCTGGTCCCAGATGATGCCGGTAACCCAGGCGGCGCTGCCGGGGTCCGCCGCGACCTGCCTGCTGCGCCTCTGCCACAGCCCACGCCGGTCCGATCCGGTCAGGTAGGTCGTCAGCGGTATCGGGCTGGTCGCGGTCACTCCGGCCAGATCACCGCGAGCGAGCGAGTCGAACACGGGCCGGTCAGACGCACGATACGAACCGCCGGCTTCGGCCTGTTCGATGTCGCCGCGTGATGATCGTCCGGCACGGAGACGAACCTGCCTCGGCAGCCGAGCACGACGCACCCGCTAGAGCACGACCGCTCATCGGCATGTCTGCGCGCTTCGCGGCACGACAGCACGACCCGGCGAATTCAGCTGGTAGACGATTGGACCACGCGCCTGGCGATCTCCGCGTCCAGCGGGCTCATATCCTCGCTCACCGGTTCCGATGGCGGCCACCATCGAAAGTCCAGCGCTTCATCGTTGACGGTCATCCGAGGCACGACCTGGAGCCGAACCCGATATACGGCTAGGAGTTCCCGACGCTCCGGCTTCGTGAGATCGAACTCGGCCATGGCGGCGAACGACAGGTCCACGCCGTGGATGCCGGTCTCCTCACCCAGCTCCCGGACCGCGGCCTCGCGCGGGCTCTCACCCGTCTCCCGCATCCCTCCCGGAAGCTCCCACTGCCTCCGCCGGCTATCGAACATCATCAGGACGGCTTCCGCGTGGATAGCGACAACCAACGACGCGGGCACGGTCACCCGCTTGACCAGACGCCCCAATTCCTCTTCCGTGACGAAGCGAAACCCGATCAAGGCGTTGCCGGCACGATCACAGATCGGAAGTTCAACCATGACGCCATTCCACCGCAATACCGACGGAATGCAGACGAGACGAACCAGCCAAGCAGTGTCCGCACATCGGCATGACAGCTCGACTCGCGGCGAGTGAGCGTGCTGCAGCTCTAGAAGTGACCGTTCCAGGGACTTCCGGCGCCCGTTCGCGTCGCGCTGCCGCCAGGCGGCAGGTCGAGGATGTCGATCAGGCTTTGATCCTCGTCGACGGCGTGGTGCAGGTGCCCGGTCTTTCCGGTGCCGCCGTCCGCGTCGGAGGCACCGATGAGCCGCCAGACGCCGTCATCCGCGTCGTGCCGGACGAACAGAATGGGCTCGCGGCGTTCGAAGACCTCCAAGGTCTGGACGCAGGTGGTCCGCAGCAGCCAGTGCCGCAGCCACCAGGCCCGCCGATCGCGCTCCAGGATCCGGTCGGTGACCCACCAGACGAACGGCAGATCCTCATGGGCGCGTGCTTCGTCCGCGGTCAGATCCGGACCGCCCTGCGGCACGCGCTCGAACGGGTCGTCGGTCAGCGAGAACGCGTGTCCGCCCTCGTTTTCGAAGATGACGGCGTGAAATGTTCCGCCGCCGGGGTTACCCGCGCCGATCCCGACCGACAGGCGGGCGACGTGCGGATCCGACCCGGTGGTCCAGCCGAGCGCGTACGAGGCCAGTTCACCCTGCGGCCCGATGAACTCGCCGAACGCACGCCGGTCCATTCCCGTGACGGCGTTCGTGGGCACCTCGACCAGCGCACCCTCCAGCACTTGGATCTCCACCTCCGCAAGATAGCGGACTTGAAATACCCTGCACCACGCGTCCGGTGGCGACAGTCGTCTCCGTTGTGGACCCGCCGGAGCCCATCGGTCCGAGTGGACGTTCACTCCTCATGACCGGCGTGTCACGAGGTCGATCAGCTCTCGGTGGATCGCGGAATCGGAGGCCGCGACAAGTCCTTGAGCGCCGGTGTGGACGGCTTCTCCGGCGAGGTTGGTCACCACGCAACCGGCCGCCTGGCACAAAGCGATTCCGCTGGTGAAATGCACACTGTCCTTCAGGTGCCCATCGGTGACGTAAGCGGCCCGCCGCCCGGCCGCGACCCAGGCCAGCGCCAGTGTCGTGGAACCACGCGGGGGCGAAAGCGTCCGGTGAAGGCGTCGTCCATCAGCATCCGTGCCGCACGGAAGGACACGGCGTTGGGAAACGGCGGGTCGAGGTTGAGATCCACGAGATCGCCGCCCTGCCCAGGCACCAAGGGCTCGTCACGGCGGTCGCGACGGACGAACGCCTCGGCCCCGCCGGTCCAGAACACCTCTCCGGAAAACGGGTCCGCCGACACCGCCGCGGTCACGTCGTCGCCGACACGCAAGACGATGTCGACCGCGACCAACTGGGTCCGCACCGCGTAGTTCATCGTGCCGCACAAGGGGTCGACCAGCCAGGTCCGCCATCCGGCTCCCTCGTCCGCGCCGTACTCCTCGCCGACGATCCCGTCGTCCGGCCGCGCCTCCCGCAGAACTCCCCGGATCACGCGCTCCGCGGCGAGATCGGCCTCGGTGGCGAAATCGCCGTCACTCTTGTCGACCCGTTCGACCGTAGGATCGCCGGATCACCTCGCACGCGGCACCCGCGGCACGGATCGCCACCTCCGCGTCAGATTCCCAGGAAGACACCATCTTCGCCCACCAGCCTCGTGACGTGCGCTCAGACTCGGCGACCCGTGGCCGACTCGCACCATTCGGCGTGCCGGGTCTTCTGCTCCGCAACAGTCACGATCTGGTCGAGTTCCGCATCGGCCAGCGTATCGACGAGGTCGGCCGCCGAAGTCTTGCTGCCGGTCCGCGTTACGTAGATTCGCATACCGCCACCCATATCCCTGCACATCCCGCTCGGATAGGTGTCGCGGCGGGCCCCTTGAACGGCGATCGTCCAGCCCCTGGGTTCCAGCTGAAGACGCAACCGGACAAGTGACTCGAACATGTCCATGGCGGTGGCCGTATACCGGTCACGGCCGAGGAACAGTTCGATCCGATAGAGCGGTCGCGGCCCGTCGTAGCCGTCAAGCCAGCCTCGCAGCCGCGCTTGTCGTCGCTCAACTCCTCGCGCCAGCAGCACTTCTCGGTCTTCCAGCAGTCTCGGGTAGTCCTCGCTCATTCACCCATTCAAGCAGGCAAGCCGGGCCGTCGGTCACGGTCTGGGTGAACGAGACGCCCGTTCACTCTCCGCGTAAATTCGATCACAGACTTGATCGCATTCGAACGCCTGTTCGGGTAAGATCATGGGCATGACCACCACTCTCCCTTATAACCCGAAAGCCGCTCGCTTTCTTGACACCGCGTTCGACGAAGAGCTTTCGCTTCGTCGGACACAGGGACGTCAGGTACGAGCGCTAGCCGATTTCGCCGCTCGCGGCGGATCACGAAGATCTGTGACCGAGGAGGTCGCCTTGCGCTTCTCGGTCACCCGCAATCACGCGTTCCTGCTCGTCGAGACCTCCTGCGCCCTCGTCGCTCGCCTGCCAAACACACTGGCGGCGTTGGAGCGTGGCGATATCGACCTGTACAAGGCTTCCAAGGTCATGCAACTGACCAGGGAAGTGTCGGACGAGGTCGCGGCGCAGGTCGACGCCTGGCTGGCGAAGCGTCTCGCCGATCGTGATCCTGTCTCGATCCGTCGTTCGGTGAGGTACGCCGTGCAGAAGTTCGACCCCGGCGGATATCAAGAACGAGCCACCAAGAAACGCGCTCTGCGGCATATCTCGCTGGAACACAATGACGAGACCATGTCCACGATTTCCGCCTATCTGCCCACGGAAGTCGCCAGTTCTGTCTACGCCTCGATGAGCAGAGCCGCGCGAGCTCGGCGTAACAAGGACAAATCCCGGACCCTCGACCAGCATCGCGCCGATATCTTCGGCGAACGCCTGCTGGCCGAAGACGGTCACGGCAAGCCGCGTGCGCACATCCATGTCTATGTCGATTTCTTGACACTCGTCGGCGCGCGCAACGACCCCGCGACACTCGCCGGGTACGGGCCCATCCCCGATTGGCTGGTCCGCGAGATCGCCTCCGACCCCGACTCGACCTGGTCGCGGCTGATCACCGACTCCGCCACCGGCCAACTGATCGAAGCCGGCGCCGGCAAACACCGGTCACCGGCCTCCTTGGCACGGTTGATCAAGGCGCGGGATCGCGAGTGCACGCAACCGGGCTGTCACCAGCCTGCCGAGTTCTCCGAGATCGACCACATCATCTCTTGGGCTCGCGACGGCAAGACCAACCAGTACAACTGCCACAGTCACTGCAAAACCCACAACCTGCTTCGAGAAGAACCCGGTTGGTCGACCGTGCCCACCGGCGACGGCGGCATGATCATCACCACGCCGAGCGGCCATACCTACGAGACGGCGCCAGAGCCGCTCCACGAGCCACGCACAGGTCCCGAAGACGACGAACCTCAGGAGGTCTGAGCAACGAACTCAGGCCCGTGTCCGCAACGCCTTCAAAGCCGCCCTGACCACTCGTCGCGAAGGATCCTCGACCATCGACATCACCGAATCGACCGGAACAGCGTCCAGAATCCGCAGTGCCCCAACGGCTTGAGCTCGCACCCTGGCCACGGGGTGCCTCAGCAACGGATACAGCAGTTGCCCGTCCTCTTCCCGCCCCGACTCCGCGAGTCCCGCGATGGCCCCCAGCGAAGGGTTCGCACCGGAAACAGCGGACCGGTACCAATCGACGGCGTCGACTCCCGTACGCCGGGCGGCATCCCGTGCGAGCGCACGGATCAGCGTGGAACGGTCGTCCAGCAGACCGGCGATTTCCTCCCAATGGCCGAGGCGCGCGAGTCCGGTCAGTGCGCTGATCCGTACCTCGCCGTGGCGGCAGACGGCCAGCTTGCGCAGGACGTCCACGCGACCGGTCCAGACGGCCTGGCGTGCGACGGCCTCACCGGCTCGTGCGCGGATGCCCTTGTCGGAATTCGTCAGAGCAAGCCGGATCAGCTCGTCGAGTTCGAGGTCACCCCGCCGGGTCCGGACCTCGAACGCGAACCGCGGCACCGCGAGGTTCACCGAGCACATCAGTTGCTCGAGTACCGCCACCGGGACGTCGTAAGCGGCCGCGTACAGCTGTCGCACGCCGAACCCGCCGCGGCGACGGCGCCCCAGGTGAAGCATCGTTTCGGCAGCCGGCCGCAGGTAAGTCGCCGGATCATCGTGCAGCACCCGGATGACACCCGCGCGGGCGACGTCGCGGACCGGAGACGCCCAGTCCGTCATGCGCAACAGCAGGAACGGAAGTGTCTTCGGGCACGGTTTCGCCAGCAGTCTCGTGACCGCCAGCTCCCGGACCCGGCCGTCGCGGTACGAAGCCGCGATCGCGGTGGTCAGCAGTCCTGCCTTACCGGCCCTGAGTGTCAGAGCGACCTCATCCAGAGCCCGCTCGTACCGCCAGTACTCGTCGAGAGTCGCGATGAGCGCCGGTGTCTCAGTGATCATCTCGAAGGCCGCCGCGATTTCAGCGGCAGCGCCGGACTTGTCTACGAGCACGAGCGCATCGACGAGCACGCCCACACAGCGCCCCCGGCTCTCCAACGTTTCCTGGAGTGCCTCGGCCACTGACGTCTTTCTCCCGAAGATCACCCGGTGATCCTCCCTCATCCCCCGTCCGCCGCGCTCATCCTTTTCGCGGGTAGACGCCCGAACACAAGGCGCGTAGGAACGGAGAATGGCTGAGGAAAGGTCCAGACGAGTTTTCCTGTCCACGTCGGCCGCGCTCTCGGCGGCCGCTCTATCTTCAACGGCTCTATCTTCAACGGCTCTATCTTCAACGGCTCTGTCATCAACCGCTCTGTCCGCAACTGCCCTGTCATCAACCGCCAGCGCCGAGGTCCCGGCCGACGCAGAAGTGCTCGACGAACGAGGCCCCGGCGAACGTCTCTCCCCGCAACGACCCGACGCCGAACTCCGGGCGATCTTGCGGGAGATCGACGAGCACCGGATCGAGGCCACCGTACGCAGGCTCGCGGCTTTCGGGACGCGGCATACGTTGTCCTCGCAGACCGATCCCGTCCGCGGCATCGGCGCCGCCCGCGACTGGATCTTCGCGGAACTGGTGAAGTCCGCGGAACGGTCGGGCGGCCGGATGAGGGTCGAGTCGCAGTCGTATCTGCAACAGCCCGCTCCTCCCAGGATCCCTGTGGCCACCACGATCACCAACGTCGTCGCCACCTTGCGCGGCTCCTCCACTCCCGAGCGGGTCTATGTCGTGTCGGGCCACTACGACTCGCGGTGTTCCGATCCGCTCGACGCGACGAAGGACGCTCCGGGCGCCGACGACGACGCTTCCGGGGTGGCCGTCGCGATGGAGCTCGCGCGGGTGTTCGCCACTCGCCGTCCGGCCGCGACCATCGTGTTCGCGGCGGTCGCGGGTGAGGAACAGGGCCTGTTCGGCGCGCGGCATATGGCCACGCTGTACAAGTCGGCGGGCACGAATGTGCAGGCGATGTTCACCAACGACATCGTCGGCTCGAGCCGGGCGGACGACGGAACGAGGGACCCGCGCACGATCCGGTTGTTCGCCGAAGGTGTGCCGACGTCGGAAACCCCGGCGCAGGCGGACATCCGGCGCGCGGTCGGTGGCGAAAACGACTCGCCGTCCCGTCAGCTGGCCCGGTTCGTGCGTTCGGTCGCGGAGAACGACGCGACCGGCATGGCCGTGCGGGTGATCCACCGGCGCGACCGCTACCTCCGGGGTGGCGACCACATCCCGTTCCTGGAGCAGGGTTATCCGGCCGCGCGGTTCACCGAACCGCACGAGGATTACGCGCACCAGCACCAAGACATCCGGGTGGAGGACGGCAAGCGGTTCGGCGATCTGCCGGAGTTCTGCGACTTCCCGTTCATCGCCAGGGTCGCACGGGTCAACGCCGCGACGATGTGGTCGCTGGCGACCGCGCCGGGCACCCCCGAAGACGTCCGGATCCGGACGAACCGGCTGACGAACGACACGGATCTGGTGTGGCGGCGCGGAACAGACCCGGATCTCGCCGGTTACGAGGTCGTGTGGCGGGAGACGACGGCGCCCGACTGGACGCACGCGATCAAGGTCGGCGACACGACCGAGGCTAAAGTGGATCTGTCGAAGGACAACGTGTTCTTCGGTGTGCGCGCGGTCGGGAAGAACGGCCGCCGCGGTCCGGTCGCGTTTCCGACACCTTTGAGCTGATGCCACGATGACAGTCACCCCCGACGACCTCGAAGCGGCGATCACGAGCGTGACGGGCAACCTGCGCGAGGCATCGGGCCGTGACTGGTCGGCGGCACCGGGCACCGGCGAACTGAACGCCTGGCGCACGGCCGAGCATCTCGGCGACTGCCTCATCTCCTACGCGGGACTGCTGATCGCCCGGCCGTCCACACCGCGTTTCGTCTGCTTCGAAGCCGTCGCCGACCAGGCCGCGACGCCGTCGGAACTGCTGGAGTTCGTCACGGTCGGCGGCGGCATCCTCGGTGCCACGCTCCGCACGACGGACCCGGATGTCCGCGCGTACCACCCGAGCGGACGCGCCGACGTCGAAGGTTTCGCCGGAATGGGCTGTGTCGAGGTCCTGGTTCACGGCGAGGACATGGCCAGGGGCCTCGACGTCACCCTCGACCCGCCACGTGACGTCTGTTCGCGAGTGCTCGCGCGGATGTTCCCGGAGGTGGACGCCGCCGACGTCGATCCCTGGACGGCGTTGCTGTGGGCGACGGACAGGGTGGACCTCCCCGGACGTCCCTCCCGCGCCGGCTGGCAGTGGCGCGGCGCGCCTCTGGACGACTGACCGAGCAGGCCACGGGAGAGCACAACGCCGTACGGGAGAGCACAACGCCGTTCAGCGGGGCTTGAAGGCCACTACGGCGGCCTGGGCACCGTTCCGCCACGCCACGGCCGCCTCGTCGACCGGCCCGGCCTCCAGAGCCCGCAGATGCCACTCGGCCGGCGGATGCCATTCGGCCGAAGGTGACTCTCCGAACAGCCGGTTCCTTTCGGCCATCGCCGGGCCGAGCACCGGGTCCTCCGCGACCTGGCTCCACCAAGTGCCCCAGAGGTCTTCGCCGTCCTCGACCGTGGACGCCACCGCCTCCCCATCGGGCATGTCGTCCACGTTGGCCACGAATCCGCCCGCCCGCACGAGCCCGCCGAGTTCGGCGTACAGCTCGGTCAACCGGCCAGGCGGCAGGTAGTGCAACGCCATGACCGCCAGAACGGCGTCGTAGCCGGTATCCGGCAGCAGGGCGGTCCAGTCCGGCTCCCGCAGATCCGCCCGGACCACCCGCACCGACGGCGGCAGGGAGGAGCCGGCGATCGTCAGCATCACCGGGTCGAGATCGAGCAGAGTGACCTCTGCCCCAGGCACGCGTTCGAGCAGCCGGGAGCAAAGGGTGCCCGTGCCACCTCCCACGTCCAGCACGCGCGGCGCGGCGCCTTCGCACCGCGTCGCGACCAGATCGATCATCCGCTCGATCGCTTGAGCGCGCCCTGGCTGATATCTCGCCATCAGGCGTTCCCAGCCGTCATTCCAGTCGCCGACAGTCATGCTGGTAATGATAATCGATATCACTTGGTGAGCACTCCGTCACGGATCACCTCCGGGCAGTGGGCGAGGTGCGGCCAATCGGCGCAATCTCGCCGCCGAAGCGTTTGTCACGACGGAATCAGGGAACTTTTCCGGTATGTCCAGATGGCGAACCACCAGTAGGAGCAACACCGCCGTGCGGGTCATCACCGGCATCGGTGCGGTGTTCGCTTTCATCGAGCTGCTGTACATGGTGATGGTGCTCGCGGGAGCCAACGCGGGCAACGGCTTCTTCATCTTCATCCAGGCGCTGGCCAAGCCGCTGGCCTTGTTCTGGCCCGGCCTTTTCCCGGTGAGTGACCCGAATCTCGCGGTCATTCTCGACTACGGCCTGGCCGCCGCGTTCTGGGTGATCCTGGCGGGTGTCATCGCCCGTTTCGCGGCCCGCTGACCCCCTGCGGCGGCGATCGGCGTCCCGTTCGGCGACACTGGTCGGATGAGCGACGGCAGATGGTTCGACCTGAACCCGCTTCCCGAGCTGTTCGGCCTGGCCGCCGCCGGGCGGGCGCTGTTGCCGAACGTGCCCGTGACCCCGGCCGCGGTGCTGAAGACCGTCACCGAACAGCTGGTCGGGCGACGGCTGACGACCAAGGTGGACGGGCACGACGTCGGCCTCACGTTGACCGGACTCGACTACCAGGCCGACAGCCTCAGCCTGGCGGCCACCGGCCGGGTCGGCGACGTCCGCATCGTCGTGGAGGACGTCGACTGGCCGGAGACGCCGCTCGAACGCATCACCGTGCTGGCGTCGAACGTCCGTCTCCGCTCGCTGCCGTCCCCGGCCGCCATCCCCGAACAGGTGCGGATGGCGATCCGGGTTTCGCCCGAAGTACTGCAGGAGCGGGTGGCCGAGGCGCGGCCGGGCATCATCGTGACCCCCGGCGACAACGGGCATTTCCACGTCCGCTGGGAAAAGCGGCCCCGCTGGGGCCATCTCGCCCTGGAGTCCACTGTGGAGAGCGGCGCCGTCGTCCTCCGGCCGACGGCCGTCCACATCGGACGCCGCCGGTTCGGCCCGCCGTCCCGCCTCAAGCCGATCGTGCTGCCCCTGCCGGAACTCCCGCAAGGGATCCGGCTCACCGCGGTCGAGGCGCACGACGGCCATCTCGTCCTGCACGCACTGGCGGAGGAGTGGCCGGAAAAGCTGTCCACCATCCCGCTCGGCGACCTCCTGGGCTGGGTGACGACGGCGGTGACCACCCTGACCCTGCCGAGGCTCGGCGGCCGCTGAGGCATCCGCGGCCGCCGAACCGGACCACCCGTCTAGCTGTGCAGCGATCCCTGCGCGACGCGCACCGCGGGCGCGGCGGGCGCGGCGGGCGCGGGCGCGCTTTCCGACCGCGGCGAGGCGGACGACCGCACGAGCCCTGCCGACTTCCCGCACACCCTCTTCTTCTCGTCCGACGTCATCTTCTTGCCGACCGTCCTGGTCTGGCCCACGACGCCGGGCGCCGGTCCTTCACCGCTGAAGTTCCAGACGTACCACTGATGGTGACCCCATTTGCGCTTGTCGTACCACATGTCGTACGAGCCGCTGGCCACCCGCATCACCGGTGACCGGTCCAGACCCGCCCAGTAGCCCGGGTTGACCTCGATCCGGGTTTCGACGCTCTCGCTGGTCTCCCAGCCCCATTCCTGGCCCCACGTGCGCTTGTACGCGACCGACCAGTCGACGAGGAACTGGAAGCCCGCGCTCACGCTGATCTCGTTCGACACCGTGTTCTTCCCGCTGCGGGTGTCGCGTTTGCCGATCACCTGGGTGATCTTGTTGGCGCTGCAGTTGTACACCGTGTCCACCCGGCCCCAGCTGCCGCCGAAATCCTGTCCGCGCTGGTCGACGTGGGCGTTGCAGGTCTTGGTGGCGTGGCCGCAGTCCTTGAGCAGTTCGGCGCGGGACGGCCCGCGCGAGTACACCACCGAACTGCCGCGGTCGTTCATGTTCGACCCGTAGTTGCCGCTGTCGTTGGCGTACCACTCCTGGCGTTCGCCCTGGTATTCGGCGTGCTCGTACATCGTGATGTAGCAGTTGTGGAATGTCTGGAACGAGGAGATCTTGTCGTTCCAGTTTCCGAGGAAGCCGACGGTCTGGTTGGTCGCCTCGACACACGGCGACCCGGTGACGGCGACGCTCGCGCCGCCGAAGTTCGCGTGTTCGTACAGCACGCTGATCACCGTCGCGGAGGCACCGACCTCGCCTGCCGACGCCGCTGCGAGCGATTCGCCGAGGCTGTCGAAGCACCGGATCACTCCGGTCGCCGTGTCGGCGACGCAGTGATCGTCGCGCTGTTCGGCGTTCGCCGGAGTACCGCCGGCGAGGCACACCACCACCGCGGCCACCACGGCCATCCACTGTCTGTACTTCTGCACGCCTGAACTCCCTTGGGAAGACGGAATGCCGACCATGACGGGGCCGACGGTACGCAGTCCACCACAAGGATCCCGGCTTGCCCACGGAGAACGACCGGTGATCGGGACACCCGGAGTTCCTGCCGCGCAAGGGTTTCTCTCACCGGGACTAGGCCTCGCCACGCTCCCGCAGATATCGCGTGTGATCGGCCTGCTGGTGGACATCCCCCGCGTAGAACCGTTCCGCGATGCGATGCGCTTCGGTTTCCAGCAGCTCCAGTTGTGCCAGGAGTTCCTCGGACGCGCTGGGCTCGCCGCTCGCGCGCCGTTTGGCGGCGAACCACCACGGCAGGTTGAGGTAGGTCTCCACCGACAGCGGCAGGTCCGTCCGTGCCAGCCGGGTGACGGCGTGCTGGACGTCCGGGTTGGCCGCCCATCGCTCCGGTCGCGAAAGCAGGTCTTCGAGCACTTCGGCGATCCGCCGGACACCGTCCACAGAGGACTCCGGCATCCGCTGTGCCCGCGCGGTCACCTTGTCCACCAGTGAGCCGAGCTCCGCGCGCAGCTGACCGGCCTCGGCCTCGGCGGCAGGCGAGACCAGCCGGACCCGTTCCGGCGGCGCGAGCAGGGCGAACACCGCGTACAGCCCGGCGACCACCACCGGCCACAGCGCGCCGACGACGCCGGTCAGGTACAGCGCGAGCCCGATCAGCCCGCCGACGCAACCGGCGAGGTTCTTCGTGGAGCCGAGGTACCGGATCACTGGTACCCGCGGATTTCCTGGAACACCTTGGGCAGGACGTCACCGCGCGCGTCGAACACGTTGCCGCCGGTGCGTTTCGCGACCTCGCCGAGTTCGGCGGAGTCGCCTTCCCCGAAGATCACGGTGAACACCGGGATCTGCCGCACCGCCTCCGGCAGCGAGGGGAACTTCCGCTGGAAGTCCGAGAACTTGGAGCCGTTCGCGTTCTGCCCGTCGGTCATCAGCACGATCGAGGTGAACCGGTCGGGGTCGCGCGCGACCAAAGGGCCCATGATGTCGTGCGCACGCTGAAGGCTGTCGTAGATCGCCGTGCCGCCGTTCGCGTCGAGGCCTTCGGCGAATCGCTTGATCTTGTCCAACGTGGGCTGGGGATCGCCTTCCGGGACGACGAAGGTCTCCGGGCGGCCGGGCACGGTGTCGAACGGCAGCATCGTGACCTCTTCACGGCTGCGGAACCGGCGGTACCGCCCGGTCAGCGAACCGTCGGCGCCGGTCAGCCCGATCAGCGCGGTGCGCAGCGACTCGATCCGGTCACCCGCCATGGAACCGGAGGTGTCGAGCACGTACAGCGTGCGCGACGGACGCCGGATCTTGTCGAAGTAGGCGCCCAGCAACGCGTCGACCGCCTGCTGCGTCGCGGGGAACGGCAGCTCGACGAGGTCCTTCCGCGCGAACTGCTGCCCGAGCTGGACACCGGGCACGACGGGGCGGCGCTGTGTGGTCTCCATGATCTTGCGCTGGGTGTCCGGCGTGCGCAGCCGTTCGGCCAGCTTGCGGTGCGCGTCCCTCGCGTCGGGAGTCGCGCTCTGCAACAGGGTCAGCGGGTAATCGGCGGTGACGACGCCGTCGGAGGGGTACACCAGCGTCAGCGGTTCGGGGAGCTTCCCGGTCGCGTTCATCGACAGCAGGACGGACTCGTAGTTGATCAGCCCGTCGACCTTCTTGCCGGGATCCTGACCGCTCGCCCGTCGTTGGTAGGCCTCGGAAAGCCAGCCTGACGAGCCCGCCGACATCGCTTGCGCGCTGAAGAACTCGGTCAGTTTCGGGGTGACGGCGGTGATCTGTTGCGCATCGACCGCGTTGCCCGCCCCCGCGAGCGCCGACGCGACCCCGACGAGCGCGGAGAAGCCGGAGTTCGACGCCGACGGATCGGTCATGCCGTAGGTGAAGGCCTTCTTCCCGGCCGGCTCGGCGATCTCGCCCCAACTCACCGGCCGTCCGGTCCAGCCGAGCCGTTGCGCCGCCGAAGCGGACACGCCGAGCACCACCGGCGAACTCATGATCTTCACCTGCTCGCCCAGCCGTTTCGCGGCCTCCGGAACCGCCGCGGGGTACCGGTTCGACGAGAACCAGACGGCGTCGTACTGGCCGTCCGCCTGTCCTCCTCCGAGCGTCTCGGCGCCTTCCAGCGTCCCGGTGAACTGGAACTTCACCTTGACCCCGGTCGCCGCCGCTTCCTGCTCCAACAGCGGCTGCATGTCGGCCAGCTCACTGCCCGCGAGCACCCTCAAGGTGCCCGGCTCGGCCTCCCCCAGGCCGCGCGTCTCACCTTCACTCGAGTCGCAGGAAACCAGTGACAGCGCGCAAACCGCGCTGACCGCCAACACCGTCCAGCGTTTCACGATGCCCCCTCGGCCGTCGCCGTCTCGTGAGAGCGGCGCAGATGGTCTTCGGCTCGCCGGATCTCGCCGGACAGCGCCTCCACGGTCGCCGCCATCGTCGAGACGGCACCCGCCTTGAACTCGTCGATCGCGTCGATGCTGCGGTAGATCCGCTCGAACGACTCGCGGATCGTCGCCACCGCCACCGCCGGATCACTGCCCGCGCGCTGGATCTCGGCGCTGCGCAGTTCCAGCATTTCGGCGTTGGCCCGGATCAGCCCGTCGGTGGTGGCCTGCACGGCCTGGACCTCGTCGAGGACGTCGCGCTGTCCGGCGAGCGCGCCGCTCACCAGCAGTGCGACCCGCAGCGCCGCGACCGTGGTCGACACCGCCCGCTCGATCCCCCGGATCAGCTCGTCGTTGTTGCGCCGCACCAGATCCAGCGCCAGGTAGCCCTGCGCGCTCACCGCGAGCTGGGTCAGCAGATCCTGGTGCCGCTGCCGGATCGGATGCAGTGCGTCGGCCCGCAGTGACTTGGCCCGCGCGGGATCGGTGAAGTCGAAGATCCCGGCTTGACGTTCGACGGCGGTGTCGACGGCCTCGGCGAACGCGGCCGCTTCCGAGAGCTTGCCGAGCGTCGCCCACAGCCGCTCGCGCTCGCCCTTGAGCGCGGCGTTGTCCCGTCGCAGGACGTCCTGCCGCGCACGCAGGTCCAGTACCAGCGCGTTCACCGGCTCGTTGGCCGCGCGGTAGCGATCCAGCGCCTTCTTCGCGCTGCCCGCGACCGGGATCAGCCCCATCAGTTTGCGGCCGGTGATCGGCAGTTTCGCCGGGTCGATCTCCGCCACGGCCCGCCGGAGCCCGGCGAGGCTGACCGTCGCCTGCTGCTGCGGTGACCCGATTTCCGCCAGCGCCCGCGACGAGCGGTCCAGCAGCGCGCCCGCGACGGTCGCCGCCGCCCGCATGTCGGACTCGCCGACCGCGAGCAGTTCGTCCAGCACGCGGGTGAACTCCGGGGACCGGACGTCGAGCGCTTCGAGACGCCGGGCGAAACTCTCGGCGCGCTTCGCGACCTCGGCGTGTACCTCCGGCGCGAGCGTCACCAGGCCCGCGGCCCGCTCGGCCGGGATCGCCTCCACCGGTTCGGGTGGAGTGAGCGTGAAATCGTCCATCAGTACTGTTTCTTCACGGCGTCGAGCAGCCGCTCCAGCGTTTCGAACGACGGCGGCTCGACGGCGTCCACCAGATCCGCGGGCACCGGCGCCTTGGCTGCGGCGACGACGTCGGCGAACAACCGCGGGTCTCCGGTGCGGAAGCCGAAGGTGGCGGCGAGTTTCCCCAGTTCCGGGTCGGTCGCCAGCAGCCTGCCGACCTGATCGCCGTTCGGCTTCAACGGGACCAGCGTGTGCTTGGAGTACACCGTCGGCGCCATGTAGAGCAGGCGCATGTCCGGCCGGATCGAGCCGTCCGCGCGGACCAGCCGGTCGACGAACTGCGATTCGTAGATCAGCGCCAGCGGCGTCTTGCCCATCCCCGCGGCGAGGTAGTCCTCGAACGGGCCCTCGGTGCTGTTCTGCGTGTAGCCCTGGTCGATGAACAGCTTCGACACGCCGGGCAGCACCTTCGCCTCGGCTTCCGGCGTGCTGACCACGTTGTTGCCGTTGGCGACGAAGGAAACGATCGACAGGTACATCGCCGCCGAGTTCGACTCGCGCGGGTCCGTGGTCGTGACCAGCACGTTCTTGCGGGCCGGGAAGGCGGTGTTGCCGGGAAGCTGATCCCAGCGCGTGCCCCGCTGCGCGAGTTCGAGGTACTTCGCGATGTCGAGCACCTGGTAGTCCCCAGCGCCCTTGCGCACGATCCCGTTGGCGCTCAAGAGGTTCACGATCGGCTCGAAGGTCGCGACCGCCATCGGCGACTGGAACGGCGTGTGCACGCCGGTCACCTTGTGGTCGCGCTGGATCCGCTGCGCGGCCGGCGACGAGGACGGGAACGCGAACTCGTACTTCCCGAGGTCCATATTCGCGATCTGCCGCGAACCGGCGGTGTCGGCCTCGACCTTCAGCCCGTGCCGGGCGAACGCTTCCGCCACCCGCTGGTCGGAGAAGAACGCGAGCTTCTCCGATCCGATGACACCACGCACCGTGGTCAGGTCGGTCCCTCGCGCGGTGTTCTCGTCACCGCCACGGCCCCAGACGATCACGGCGACCACGGCCAGCAGCAGCACCACTGCCAGGCCGATCGACAGACGACGTTTCATCGGCCCACCCCCTCGTTCACCAGCTCGATCTTTCAGCCCGTTCGACTCTTTTGACGCGCGGGTGAGCCATTTCGAAATGAACGATCGATGAACGAAAGAAGTCGTCAGTTCCTGGCGAACCGTTGGGGTAGAAGGAAAATCAGATCACGGACTGCTCCGAGACCGGCAGGCACACGGTGAAGCGCGTGTCACCCGGCGCCGAATCGACCCGGAGGTCGCCCTGATGCCGTTCGACGACGATGCGCCAGGAGATGTCCAGTCCGAGCCCGGTCCCCTGCCCCACCGGCTTCGTGGTGAAGAACGGTTCGAAGATCCGCTGCCGCACCTCCGCCGGGATCCCGGGTCCGGTGTCGCCGATCTCGACGTGCACGTGATCGTCCACCCGGGACGTCCGCAGGGTCAGCGTGCCCTCGGGCCCCATGGCGCCGAGCGCGTTGTCGATGATGTTCGTCCACACCTGGTTCAGCTCGCCCGCGTACGCCGGGATCCTCGGCACCGCGTGGTCGTACTCCTTCACGACCCGGATCCCCGGCCCGATCTTCCCGGCGAGCATGACGAGGGTGGAGTCGAGTCCTTCGTGGACGTCGATCCACTGGTGTGGCGCACGGTCCATCTGGGAGTACTGCTTGGCCTTGCCGACCAGCACCGAGATACGGGTGGTCGAATCCTCGATCTCGCCCATCAGCATCTCGGTCTCGAGCGCGTACGCCAGCCAGCGGACGGCGCCGTCGAGGAAGGTCTCCCCCACCGAGTCCAGCAGGCGATCGAGATCGGGCACGGTCAGCCCGGCGCGGACGTAGATGTCGGCGAGGTCCCAGCCCTGGTCGATGCCGTGGCCGTCGAACCAGTCGCCGATCTCGTCCTCACGGTCGGCCTGCTGCATCGCCGACAGCTTCGGCGCCGCGGCGACCTGTTTGACCAGCTGTTCCTGGATCTCGAGCAGCTGCTCCAGCAGCGCCGGGTCGACGTTCTTCTTCGCCAGCATCGCGAGTTTGTGCCGCATCCCGGCGACCCGCTCCCGCAGCGACGCCGTCGCGCGGACGGCCGCCGCGGCCGGGTTGTTGAGTTCGTGGGTCAGCCCGGCGGAAAGCTCGCCGAGCGCCAGCAGCCGCCGCCGCGAACCGATCACGGTGTCGCTGTTGCGCCAGCCGAGGTACATGCCTTCCAGCAGATGCGTCGCCATCGGGAACCAGCGACGGAACTCGGTGGCGAACTCGGCCGCGGGCAAGGTCAGGAACGTGAGGTCGCTGACCGCGTGCACCGAAGCGCCGTAGGTGTGCTCGGTCTCCTGGTGCACGAAGAACTGCGTCGCGCCGCAGTAGGCGCCGCGCTGATCGGACCGGATCGTCTCGACCTCGGTGCCGCCGACGAGCCGTGTCATTCGCAACGCGCCCGACAACAGAAGGTAGAAGCAGGTGGCGGGTTCACCCTCGCGCATGACCGTGGTGCCGCCGCTGTACTGCTCCAGCTTGGCGTGCTCGTCGATCCAGTCCAGCTGTTCGTCGCTGAGGTGCTCGAAAAGGAAGAGCCCGCGCAGTTCCTCCCTTGGCAGAACGCTCATTGCTCCTCCAGGTATCGGTGGACCAGGGTGACCGCCATGGCGCCTTCACCCACGGCCGACGCGACACGCTTCACCGACGCCGCCCGCACGTCGCCCGCCACGAACACGCCGGGGATGGACGACTCCAGGTAGTGCGGGTCGCGGTCCAGCGGCCAGCCCGGCGGCGGACCGCCGTCGGTGAGCAGATCGGGGCCGGTCCGCACGAAGCCGTGGTCGTCACGCTGGATCTCCGTGCCGAGCCAGTCGGTGCGCGGCGCCGCGCCGATGAAGATGAAGAGGTGACCGGTGGGCACGGTCTCGGTGGTGGAGCCGTTCTCGCACAAGGTCAGCCGTTCGAGGTGATCGTCGCCGTGCGCCTCGACCACGGTGGTCCGGGTGCGGACGTGGATGTTCTCGATCCCGGCGATCTGCTCGATCAGGTAGTGCGACATCGACGCTTCGAGCGACTGGCCGCGGACGAGGATGGTGACGTCGGCGGCGTGTTTGGAGAAGAACACCGCCGCCTGGCCCGCCGAATTCGCGCCGCCCACGATGTAGACGTGCTCGCCCTTGCATTCGGGCGCTTCGGTGGCGGCGGAGCCGTAGTAGACACCTCGGCCGGCAAGTTCGGCGACCCCGGGAGCCTCCAGCGCCCGATAGGTGACTCCGCTGGCCAGCACCACGGAATGCGCGGCGATCTCGGTCCCGTCGCCGAACAGGACCACGCGCGCCGAACCACGCGCTTCGAGGCCGACGACGTCGCGGGCGGTGAGCACCTCGGCGCCGAACTTGAGCGCCTGACGCCGCGCGCGATCGGTGAGCTGCGCGCCGGAGACGCCGTCCGGGAAGCCGAGATAGTTCTCGATGCGGGAGCTGGTGCCCGCCTGTCCGCCGGTCGCCTTGCGCTCGACGATGACCGTGCGCAGCCCCTCCGACGCGCCGTACACGGCCGCCCCGAGCCCGGCCGGTCCGCCGCCGATCACGATCAGGTCGTAGAACTCCTGCGCGGGCCGGGTGGACAGGCCGACGGCGTCGGCGAGTTCGGGCCCGGACGGCTGACGCAGCACCGTGCCGTCCGGCGTGACCAGCACCGGGATGTCCTGCGGCGCCGCGTCCGCCGCGTCGAGGATCCGGCGGCCCTCGTCGTCGTCCACCGAGTACCAGCGGTACGGCACGGCGTTGCGCGCCAGGAAATCGCGCAGGTGGAACGACGGCGACGAGTACCGGTGGCCGATGAGCTTGATCTCGTCGACCGGCCGCTCCCCCACCGCGCGCCAGGTCTCCACCAGCGCGTCGATGACCGGATAGAGCTTCTCCTCCGGCGGATCCCACGGCTTGAGGAGGTAATGGTCGACGTCGACGACGTTGATCGCCTGGATCGCGGCGTCGGTGTCGGCGTAGGCGGTCAGCAGCGCGCGGCGGGCGTGCGGGAACAGGTCCATCGCCTTCTCGAGGAAGACGATGCCGTCCATCTGCGGCATCCGGTAGTCGGCGAGGATCGCGGCCACGGCGTCGCCGCGCAGCTTGAGCTCGCGCAGCGCTTCGAGGGCGTCGGCACCGGAATCGGCCCGGATGATCCGATAGTCCTTCCCGTACCTTCTGCGCAGGTCGCGGGCGACCGAACGGGACACGGCGGGATCGTCGTCGACGGTCAAGAGGATCGGCTGGCTCACCGGATCAGCCTATTACGTTGGAGCCGTGCTGACCGAAGCCGAAGAAGTGATCCACGCCCGTGCCGTCATCGCCGGTGAGGCGGCCACCGCGGCCGGGCTGCCCGGCACCTTCTCCGCGTGGCGTGAGGACGGGCTGCTCGCGGTCATGACCACGACACCGGAACTGCGGTTCCTGCGCACGATCACCGGGATCACCGAGGCGAACCTGGCGCG
Organism: Amycolatopsis sp. WAC 01375; assembly: GCF_003947325.1. Taxonomy (NCBI): domain Bacteria; kingdom Bacillati; phylum Actinomycetota; class Actinomycetes; order Pseudonocardiales; family Pseudonocardiaceae; genus Amycolatopsis; species Amycolatopsis sp. WAC 01375. The sequence continues at coordinate 47,361 of NZ_QHHW01000029.1, read as the reverse complement.
GGCCGTCCGGCTCGCCGGGGCGTCGTGCTGGGACGGCGACCCGCCGACGCTGGTGCTGCCACCGGGCTTGATCCCCCACGGCACCGGTCTCGTGCCCGCCGGTGTCCGTCCGATCGCGACTCTTCCGCTCGCCTTCGCGGCGTCGGACGCGGACATCGACGACTCGCCCGACCTCGACGCGTTTCTCCGTATCCTGCTCGATGGGTACGAAAGCAACGGTGTCGTGACGGCGTTCATGGCCGCCGAACACGCGGACCCGCGAATCAGGCGGTCGCTGCTTGTCGAGGACGGGGTGCCGATCTCCGCCGCGGCCCTGAGTACGCACGGACCGGGTGTCGTCCTCGGCGGATCGGCCACGCCACGGGCTCATCGCGGTAAAGGCGCGCAGGCACGGCTGCTCCTGCACGGCCTGGGCGCGGCCGCCCGCGAAGGCCGCCGCTTCGCCGTCGCGACCGCGGTGGAAGGGTCGCCGAGCCTGTCGAACCTGCGCCGTGCCGGAGCACGGGTCCATGTCCGACAAGCTTTCAGGCTTGGGTGAGCTTCCGCAGGCGGAAGGCCAGCACGAGCAGCATCACGCCGTACAGCAGGGCGTAGATCCCGACCAGGAGCGCGATCCCGTAGGCGCCGGCGATCGGGTTGAACACGATCACGATGCCCGCGATCAGCGAAAGCGCGCCCGCGGCGATGAGGAACGCCTCACCCTCGATCTGCTTGCGCAGCCGGATCGCCGCGACGATCTCGACGATGCCGGTGAAGATCGCCCAGAAGCCGACCAGCAGCGCCAGCACGAGCACCGTGATCCCCGGCCAGATCAGGACCAGGACACCGGCGATGATCCCGAAGGCGCCCAGGACTCCGTAGGCGGCGCGATGAGCGGCGTCACCCGGCCGGAAGGCCTGCATCAGGCCACCGATGCCGTCGATGATCGCGTAGATGCCGTAGATGATCGCGAGGGCGAGGACCGTGGCTCCCGGCCAGATCAACGCGAGGATGCCGAACAGGATGGCGAAACCGCCGCGCAGGGCGGCGAGCGGCCAGGCCAGGCGGGGTTCGACGACGGTGAGACCGACGAGAGGCATTGCCCGAGTATCGGAGCGCCGGTGCGCGAGCGCGCGGCACGCCACCCGTTGGGGTGAGGCCCTTTCCCGCCCTCCGGCAGGTGTTGCGAAAGCCACTTTCGCAACCTTCAACGTCGCGAAAGTGGCTTTCGCAACCACGCTTCCCCCGCGGGTGGGGCCGGTGCGCGCCGCGACCGCCATCCCGGCGCGCACCGGGGTATCAGGGATAAGCGACCAGATTGGCCACCGTCGATCCCGAGTTGGCCGGTCCGCCGCGGTCGTTGACGACCCGCGCGATGGTCCCGTTCCCGCCGAGGGAGACGGCGACCATGCTCCGGAACCGGACGTTCGGGTTGTTCGGCGCTTCGATCGCGCGATCCGCCACCACGCTCGGATCGACGTTGAAGTAGCAGTAGCTGCCGAGCCCGTACGCCTCGTGGGCCGTCACCGAGTCCGCCACCTTGTAGGCCGCGTAACCCCGCGTCGAGCCGTTCATCCAGGCGGCCTGATTCGGTGGGTCGTAAGGCATTTCGTTCTGATAGAAGTACGTCCGGCCGCGCTCGCCGGTCCAGATCGTCTGGTACTTCTGATAGTGCTCGACGAACAGGCCGTACATCGTGGCGTCGTCACCGTTGACGATCAGCCCGGTGTCGGCGGTGTTGGTGTTCCACCCGACTCCGCTGCCGTGGTCGGCACGCCAGATCCACAGGTGGTCACCGATGACGTCGTCGCTGTTGACCACCAGGCTGTTCGTGGCCTTGCCGACGCCCGCCCCGCCGACGCGGAAGAACACGTCGTGCAGCGAAGTCGGGTTGGCCGCGTGATCCTGCGCGGAGTTCGCCGGGCCGACCTCCATCAACGTGTTCGAGTTCGTCGTGCCCGCGTCGATCAGCACGCCGGCGACCTTGACGCCGTCGACGTCGGCCACCGTCATCGCGGTGATGCCGTTGTCCGGGATCAGTGTCGCCAGGCCGAGGCCGAGCACAACGGTGTCCGGCCGGGTGACGCGGAGCGTCTCGTTGAGGTGATAGACACCCGGCGTGATCAGGAGGTCCTTGCCCGCGGCGAGGGCGGCGTTGATCTGCGACGCCGTCGTGCCGGGCTTCGCGATGAAGAACCGGCTGATCGGCAGCGACGACCCCGGCTGCCCGGCACCCCAGGTGATGCCGGAGGCGTTGGTGCGCTTGGCGGGCACGAAGACCTGATACGCGCCCGCGGCGTCGACGTACAGGAACGGCTTCTCCCGCACGACCGGCGTCGTGTTCACCGCCGTGTACGGCGGATTGGGGAAACTGGTCGACGGCGCGCCATCGACGCCGGCGAACACCATGTTCCAGTTGGAGCCGCTCCAGCTCCCGAACTGCGAGTTGCGCGAGATCCATTGCTGCTGCGAGCCGGACCGGACCTGACCGTCGACCTTCACGTCGGACATCCAGCCGCCGCTGGACCAGCCGCCGTCGTCGAGCTGCAGATTGCCGCGGATATGCATGCGGCGGTAAGGCGCGGCCTGCGAAACGGCCCAGCGATCCGTGCCACCTGCCGGGTTCACGGACAGGTTTTCCGCGCCACGCCAGAAGTTCTGCGTCGCGTTGCCCTGGAACCAGTCGGCCTCCGCGTGCACCGCGCCGTTGATCGTCACGTTGTCGGGCGAGAGGCCGAGCCCGAGCACCTGCGTATAGAACCCGACGTTGACGTCGACGTTGTACGAGCCCGGTTTGAACAGCAGCGCCGTCCGGTTCGAGCCGAACTGACTGGTCTCCTGCCGCGAGAACACACTGTTGACCTGGGACTGGATCGCCGACTGCGACATACCGGGGTCGAAGACGAGCACGTTCGGCCCGAGATCGGGGTTCGCGGTGCCGGTGACCGGGGTGAGCCGGAAGGACTGGGCGCCGCTGCCGTTGCAGGCGTACTGCTGGAGCTGGATGCCGTCCTGGGTCGAGAGGCCCGGGATGTCCAGGCACTTGCCGCTGTTGCGGCTCACGAAGTGATACGCCCCACCGGATTCCTCGACCGGCTGCCACTGCTGGTTGTTCCCGCCGCCGTAGGCCCACAGATGGATCAGCCCGCCGTCGGCCGTCGACACTTCGGCGACGTCCCACACCCGCGCCGGGTCATTGCGCGTGTTGACCCGGTAGTAGCCACCCGACGTGGGCTGGAACTGCCACTGCTGGGAGAAGGTCTGATTGCAGGCGTACTGCTGGACGACCGTCCCGTTCGCCGATCCGGCGGCACGCGCGTCCACGCATTTCCCGCCGGTGGTCGTCACCGTGTACCAGGTATCGGGAACGATGGCCGCCTGCGCCGCCGGAGCCACCACGATCAGCGCTCCGACCAGGGAAAACAGGGCTATCAGTGCTGCTCTGGCCCTCATCAGGACCTCCTCCGCGTCATTCGGGCAGGACGAGCTGAGGCGGAGCCCAGTGGAGACGCGGCGTAGCGGGCGGGGACCTCGGCGTCACGATGGACGAAAACGTAACGGCGGTCACACGCGGAGTCAATACACGTCTAAAAATAAGTCGCAAAGATGCAGGTCGACGCCTATCCGGCTGTTCGAGGCAGCACAGAGTGACCCCCGCGTGAACGGCCTCGGCGAGCGGTGTAATGTATGGACACACGAGATGCGGAGAACAACCCGCTCCGGGGCTATGGCGCAGCTGGTAGCGCACCTCACTGGCAGTGAGGGGGTCAGGGGTTCGAGTCCCCTTAGCTCCACAGTGACGAAACCCTCCCAAATCAGCGGAATTTCCGCAGGTCAGGGAGGGTTTTCTCGTTTGACCGTGGATCTTCGGTGGTCAGCGGAAGATCCACGGCGGATCGATTCAGGAGCCTCTGCTGGAGGATTTCTGGAGGATCGATCTTGCTGTTCTGCCTGCTCGATGACCAGCAGCAGGCACTAGGCCGAGGGCGCGCGGGGCTCGCAGTGAAGCGAGGCAGGGGAACGTCTCAGCTACTCCGATTTTCACCGCTGCTTTCCCACCACCGTGGCGCGGTGGGGGTCAACCAGCGTTCCCGTAGATCCGGCTGGCTGTAGCGCGTTCGGTAGGCCAACGGCCGTGCGTGCTTTGCGCCAGCGGCGCTCGAGACAGCGGAGCAAGCGTCGCTCGACTTCAGGGGCGACGTGGCTGTAGGTCTCGACGATGCGGTTGTCGAGCCGGTGCCCGAGCCGTCGGGCTTGGGCGATCTCGGGGATACCGTCGGCGATCATCCATGTCTTGTGGCTGTGCCGTAGTCCGTGGAACGTCAGGCCCGGCCGGACCGGTTCGATCGGCACAGCAGCGTCGGGACGTTGAAGGTTTCCGTCCACCGCGGGGCGGAAGACCCGCCGATCGAAGTCACTGCGGCGCAACCAGCAGCGGCGCGGACTGGCGAACACGAAGTCACCATCGTGACCGTCCAGGTGGTCCCGCAACAGATCGATCAGGAACGGTGGCAGCGTGATAGTGCGTGCCGACGCTGGAGTCTTGGGCGGCCCGAGCCAGAGCCGGTGGTTGCCTTCATGCAAGCAGCCGGTGTCCGGATCGATGACGATGCAGCCGTCGTCGAGGTGTGTGTTGACGCGGCGCAGACCGGTCAGTTCGCCCCAGCGTGCCCCGGTCCAGCCCGCGGTCACGACCAACAGCCCGTAACAGCGGTCGCCGAGTAGCTCTGCGTTGTCCGAGATCCGGACGACTTGCTCGGGCGCTGCCCAGATCCGTTCCGCGGGAACGGGTGACCGCTCGCGGCGCCGACCACGCCGCGCTCTCCTGCGCACGGGATTGACGGCGATGAGCCGCTCGTCGACAGCGTCGTCAAGCATCATCGAGAACACCGTGACAATGCCGGCCACCGTCGACCGGGCGTAGCGGCGCCGCAACTCCTTGATCCACAACGTCACCGCCAGGGCGGTGATATCGCCGACCGCGGTACTCCCCACCTCGGTTCGATCTGGTTACGGATCCGGCTGCGATAGTTCTCCTCGGTGCGGACCTCCACGTCGAGAGTTTCGGTCCACAAGGCCACCCAGGCGGACACGCTGGTCTTCGCCGCCTGCGGATCCAACCAGATACCACGCCGTTGATCGGCCTCAATCTGATTGGCATAGTCATCAGCCAACTTCTTGGTATCAAAACCAGAACGCGACCCGATCCTGCCGTCAGCCGTGGGATAGCGAACACGCCACGAGCGCGGGCCGATCTTCTCTGTCCAAGCCATACTGACCTCCCGGACGCCAACGTCGAAAATGGACAGACCCGGTATGCGCCACCGTTTGACAGTTCGCAACTCGGCTACTACCAGTGCAAACGCGATGAAGGGAAGGAACGCAACGCCACGTCGATGAGCTGCAGATTCCTTCGGATTACAAGTCCCCTCCACCGCAAGGTCAGCCAGTGACGCAAAGGGTCGAGTTTCGGCCATCTGTGCAGGTCAGCACAGGTCTTGCGTTCCATCCAAGTGCCAGGCTGTATCGGGCCGTGTCGGGCTCTACTTCGGCAACGGAGCCCAATCGGAGACGGCGTAAGCGCGGCCTCGCCGCTCTACAGCGGATCCCTGCCATCAACGAGTCCCCGGTTACCCGGCAGGGTCACTAGGTGACGCTGGAGCACTGGCCGACGGTGGCGAAATGGGATCACAAGAAATGCCTCAGCAACGTCCTCTGAACAGGTAGACAACCAGAGGCGCTGCCCGGGCCGCGCGCCCGCCTGTCAGCGCTCGTGTTGGAGCGCCTCTGGCAGCCCGTATGCCCCGACATCGGCCAGCTTGTCCACGACGTTGAGACATCTATCGCGCATCGCCGCGTCGCCTTGTCGATAGAGCCGGAGAACGACGGTGACAATGTCACGGCTGATAGCCGCGGTAGCCCTGCTTAGATCACCGAGTTCGACACCAGCGTGTTCGACGGCGCGCTCGCAAGCGATGATCGTGGTGGAGGGCAGAAGCCTCAGGCTTTGCTCGAGCGCGTGGAAGAGGTCACCGAAGTTGTCTGGGAAGGCTCGGCTGGTCGCATACGCCACCACGACGCGTTCACTGATCGAGGCAGAGGCTGGTTCGTGGAGGACTCGGATCGCCGCAGAGGCGGCTTTGCGGACATCTGGGTCGCCGTCGTCAAATAGCCTGACGAGCTCGGTGGCAGCGAGGTGCGGTGCAGTGGCCATGGTTTGCGCGGCCCCCTGCCGCGCCAGGGTCGGCAAGTCGGTGACGTCGGAGGGGCATGCCTCCGGTAGCCGGTCGTTCAATAAGGCGTTGGCCCAGATGTGGCCAGCCCTCACCGCGATGGGGCTGTCTGTTTCGAGCGCACGATTGAGGTGCCGTGCGAAACGCGGACCTGCATCGAAGATGGCCTGCAACAGCAGCTCGTTAGCGGGGTTTGAATAGTGTATCTCGATCGCACTTGTGGAGAACAGAGCGTCAGCGATATCGAGGGCCTGCTCCAAGTGGCTTGCGAATAGCGCCAAACTAGGACGAGCGGCCTCTGCGCGTACAGACAGGATTGGATCCTGCGCGAGTCCCGCCACAACTGGGAGCAGCCGAGGTCCGTACGTCGCCTCGGCGGCGAGAATCTGACCGATCGTCGCAGCGGCAACTCCACGCGTCGAGTTCATCCCTTTCGTTGCCAGCTCGAAGTCGTCATCGGGTCGTCCTCCCGCGCGTTCCACCGCAGGATCAGCTGCTCGAGCGTAGTGCTCGACCAGGTCGATCAGTGCGTCCGTAGCTTCCTCAGCGGAGTTCGCAATTGCGCGGCACACGGCTTGGCCAGCCGCTTCTCCTACGATATGCCTTGCGTGTTCGCACAGTTCAGTCAGCTCTGCGGTGGTGATCTTGTCAGCGACTGCGTTGACGACTTCGATGATGTTGTATGTCGGAATCTGTTCGTCAAAGGTCAAGGCGAGTTCGGTGAAGCGTTGCGGTTCGATCGTGGCACGGCGACCGAGCAGTTGGGCGAGTTCTCGCGAGCCTCCAACTGCAAAGTTCCGACGAGCGAGTTCCTCCCTCGAACTGTACTTGGCGATAGCTCGCAACCAGTCTTCGTTGGTCATGTGCTCGCCTGCCTTTTCGGGCACCGGCGGGCCAACGAAGTGAGCTTCAACAGGCTCGGGCGGCCGGATAACGGCGCGAGTGAACTTGCGCTCGAGTTCACCTAGCCTGCGTCTGACAGCAGGTGACAGCCGGCTCTCAGGCAACGCCGACATCAGCACGTACTGGGTGTACCCCCAGGCTCCATTTCTACCGGGTTTCCTCTCCCAGGCGGGGTAGTAGGCAAGGAGCTTCGTGCATAGAGCCTCGAGTTGGGCATCGCCGCAGTGCGGTGTTGCCGCCTCGATTAGTAGCCGTGATGCCCAGACGTTGCTGCCATGCCAGCCCAGTTTCAGGTTTCGGTCGTCCGATCGCAGCCAATCGATCGCCTCGTCCGCTGCAGGCTCGGCGATGACTGCGTAGGCACGGCACGCGAGAAATCGCGCGACCTCGTGATCACTGCTGCGCAAAGTGGGGATAATGGAGCTCGAGCTGCTCCAAAGGTCATGTGCAGTCGCGCGTAGGGCGATATCGATGCCGTCTAAGACTGCGTCGGTGACTAGATGAGATCGGTAGAACCTGTACGCCCAAGGACCGCCGGCCTTTCGCTCGCCATCGGCGTCCGTGGCAGTGTCGTCCAATACAGTAAGTACGAAGGGGAGCACGTGCTCCAGGTACTGCTGAGGCGCTGCTGTGGCGATCTCGACGATCGTCTTGTCGCCACCGGCACCTCCTGACTGGTCGATGTAATCCGGAAACGGGTTAGCAACGTCGTCGGCCTGTGCTCGTTCTCTGGCGCGGTTTAAGTACGCACCGACAACCCGCGCCGCTCCTGCGGGGTCTTCGTCATGCAGGCCGGCAATGATCGACCAGAAGTTGCTGTTGACCGCGATCGGCCCTCGAGCTCCGTCCAACAAGCCGCGGCGGAGCAGCTCAACGGTCAGGTCGACCAGGCCTGGCGACAGAAACCACTCGACCATGGACCGCAGTCGAAGCGTCCACTCGTCAGAGCTGCCGATGAACGGCTTGACCAGTTCAGCGACGCGTTTCCCACGCTCCCTGGCCGCCCTGATCAGCACGTTGGCTGTCGGTGTAGCCGTCGCAGTCTCCGCGAGCAGCGGCTCCCAACGACCGGCCGAGTCGGCAGCATCGAACCAAGCGGGCTCCATCAGCAGAGCGAGGAGCCGCCCGCTCCGACGTGAGCCGCCGAATGCGAACGGTTCCATCGCCAGCCAGTCGTCTGCCACGGCCGGCAGGGAACTGAGGACCCCGATCACGACGTCGAGAAGGTTCGAACGAATCGCGTCGCTGGTCAAGAGCCGGACCGCGTCTGTCCGGAACCGCCGTCTATTGACCCCGATGAGGTGTTCGAGGACCTGTCGCAGCTGGGCGCGCCGGAACAGTTGTTGACCCGAGTTCACCACGAAGTCGTGCAGATCTTGTCCCTGGGCGACGAATTCTTGTGCGAACAAGAAGTCGAAGTAGGTCTCATGAAAGAACTGGACGGTGTCGCCGTCATCGCGGACGATCCCCGCCGAAGCCAGTGCTGGCCGTGCGCGTTGCGGAAGCCGATCGAGGAGCGCAGCTGGTGCATGCAGGGTCTCGTGTTCGCTCATGTAGGTCACGAGAGGTGCGATCGCTCCGTGCCAGCCAGCCGCCCCAAGGTCGCCTTCAACCAGCGAACGGAGCTGGCCTGTGAACTGTCGATACAGGTCCGGAAGTGTCCGATACGGCAGCTCACGAGACTTGGCTTCCAGCCAGAAGAACACCGCCAGGTGCAGAGGGACGCGCAACAAGTCGAACGTATCCGCCGCTAGTGAGGTCGCGTCGACGTTAAACTCAGCGAGAGCAGCACGTACCGCCGTGGCATCAAGGTCACCGACCTCGAGCTGCTCGACCTTGTCCTCGTCGAGTAGCAGAAACCTCATTCTCGGATCATCCAAAAGATCAGCTGTACGCACGACGAGGACGACCTTCATTCGGCCGTACCTACTCGCCTGTTCGACCACCTCGGCGACGGCGTGGTAGCTGTCGGGGATGCGGCCGCTGTACGTACTCACCGCATCGAGCTGATCGATGACGAGTACGGCCGATCCACCGCCGACTGCCGCAGCCAGGACGTCCACAGGGGATGACCGCAGGTCTGCTGCCTTCCCTAGTGCCGCGGCGTTTCGGCAGACACTGTCGATCGCGTCCATGCGCACTACCGCGGCCGTCCAGCCGGCCTCGGTCAGCTGTTTCACAGCCTCGGCCGCGACCGTGCTCTTGCCTGAACCGGCACGACCGTGCATCACAACAACTGGACGGCCATCATCTGCAGTCAATCGGTCGGCCAGAAGTGACGCTCCAGGATGGGCAGCCATGACCGGCGGCCGCGTGATCCGGTTCCGCCGGTAGTTCCTGTCCACGGTATCGCTGATCGCCTCATCGTCCCGTGCTGGCGCAACGACGCCGTTACCCTCGGGGCGAATAACCACGTAGGTGTTGTTTTGCGTGTTGTTTTGCGTGTTGTGATCGCCAACCTGCACGCCTTCGCTTTGGCTGACGTCTACACGCCGCGCCAGCTCCGACGGGGTCGGACTGCGGTCCTGTCGATCTCGGGAGAACACTGTTAGCTACCGGTCGAAGTGGTTGGTCTGTGTGTTGTGGTCACCGATCTGGACCCCACGACCATCTCGAACTTCGACCGTATACTTTCCGGCCACCTCGGTTGCTGGTCGCGTTGCAGCCCCACCCTCGGTTCTGTGTTCGCGCTGCAGCTGGCGTAGCGAGACGATCAGAGCGATTGCCCCGAGAATCAGTCCTGCGATGCCTGCAACCCAGCTCAGTGCTTCGACCACCGGCCGATATGGATGGTTTTCCTTCCACAGCCAGTTCAATGCGCCAAGCTGCCACGCTCCCCAGAGCACCAGGCCGACAGCAGCCATGCCTCCGAGCCACCAGAAGCGGCGTCCAAGCCTGCCCATACGACCTCCCCAGCCGACGCTTCGCCACCGACTTCGTCCCAGAGTAATCGTTGGCTGCACGAAGATCGCTACGGCGCTACCAGACGTGTAGATCGAGCCTCAGATGTCTCCGACAGCACAGTTCGGCGGATTCTGGCGCTAGCCAACCGCCGGAGAACGCGATGTGATGGTCCTGAATAGCTCAAGCGGCGCCTGACACTCCGATGCGAGTGCAAGTTCGTCTACCTGGGTTTCGGTGCGAATGAGTTCGATGGCGCGAGGCAACAGAGACGGCCGCTCCAGCAAGGGCATCGGGCCAGGCTCGCGGCGCCGCCATCCTTTGGAAGACACCGTGACCATCGCGTTGCGATAGGTGACGTCGCTCATGACACCGAGCGTTCGCGCCCGGAACAAGAGGGCTTGCAGGCTGACGTTCCAGTGCTGCTTGAGTTGGCCGAGTCGCCGCCAGTCCGCCCTACTTGGCAGCTGTTCGGCGATCTCATCCGCCGGCATCAACAACTCCGCGGCAAAACGGTGCGCTTGATCCTCGACGATCCGGCCCCCTGGTTCGGCATCCACATGCATCACCAAGTGCCCGAGCTCGTGTGCCACGTCGAAGCGTTGGCGGTAGTAGTCGTCCTTCAACGGATTGAGCAGGATAATCGGCCACTCGGGCGTGTCGAAGGAGTAAGCGTCGACCGTCGCGTTGTCCAGGGGACTGAACACGACAAGGCTGCCGTGACTCTCCGCCAGCCTGACAAGATGTCCAACTGGCCCTGACGGCATTTCCCATTGCTTCCGCAGCAGTAACGCCGCCTCCTCCGGTGCGCGGCCACCGGTTTCTTCGGTTGATACTGGGTAGCTGGGCAGATCGCGTTTCGGGAACTCGACATGTCGCTCGATCGTGGTCGCGATGTCGACGGCGAGGCATCCGTAGGAGTAGGCCTGATCCCGCGCGATCTGGCTGGTCGATCTCAATGACCGGAAGTGCGGGGCGGTGGCGGCGATCGGGAACGACTGCTTCCGGGCCAGAAAGAATCCCGGGTCGACCTCCAATGCCATCGCCAGAGCGCCCACCGTGGCCGGCGCCGGTCGCTTCATCCCGCTCTCGTATGCCGCGACCGCTGTAGGCGTCTTCTGGATCAACGCCGCTAGAGCGTTCTTCCGCAAGCCCGCCAGTTGTCGAGCCAGGGTCAGGCGACCGCCGTCGAAGAAGGCGGCGATATCGCCCAGCCGTTCAGTCATGCGTCACCAATAGCACGTGGTCCGCCGTCACCGCGCGCCGACCTCCGGACGCGCACGTCCGCGTCGGCGGCATCTCCGGCCGGCGGGAGAATCGGGTCGACCTGCTGGGGCCGCGTCCCGCTCTTCTGGGGCCCAGGCGGCAGGTCCAGCAGATTCTCCCGCCATACCCAGGCATCGCCCCGGTCAGAGTTCCACCGGATGCGACCGAAGAACAGCTCGAAGTCGACGGTCACCGGGTCCATCGCATGCGCGAGAACCAAGGTCTTCCGGAGATCACGCTCGTCGTCCGGAAGACCTTCCAACGGCGGCAAGCCGGGGATCGCCGTGACTGGGAACAGGCCACCGTCGTCCTCGGAGTGAGGCTGACGTGCAACTGTCTGCTTCGTGTCGCTCTTCTCCGGCCAGCGAATCTTCCTGACCTGCCCGAACTTGTACGAGGCCAGCAGCCACCGCCAGCCATCGACCGCCCAGCCAGGAGATCCGTTGAGGTCATGTCGGACCACGGTGCCCGCCGGCAGCAACGGTAATGACTGGAAGTCCCGGCCGGCGATGCCATCCGCCAGAACGTCGCGCCCCACCGACTCCTCCCCCGGCTGTGCCGCGAAGTCCCCGCACTGAAAGACCCGGTCGAGACGATCCAGCAGGTAGATGTAGGCGTTGTAGCCGATCCAGGACTGCTTGTGGCCACCTGCGGGGTTGTAGTCCTGACGCACCTGCTGGTAGGCCGACCGGTGCGCCCAGGCGATGCCGTCCAGCACGCCAGAGCTGCGCAACATCCCCAAAACCCTCGCCTGCTCAGTCACGAGTCCGAACTCTACCTCAATGCAGTATCGAGTGCGCGAAAATGAACCCGCATGGGCCTCTGGGCTTGCCCCCTGGCGACGAACGCCGCTACCCGACCGCGCTGCAGAAATACGCCGTCGAGTTCGCGTTATCGCGGGCTCGGCCCTCACCTCGTCTCGCATACGGTGGCGGCATCACTGATGTTTCTCGCGCGAGGCTGACATAGCGACAGAAACGCCCATTCCCAGGTCGGCCCTGTTCCCGTTGGTCCTACGGGGGTACTGCCTGCGCTGGCCACTCCTGAACTTGCTCGCACTGCGCGAGCAGCACGTTTGTCGCGAGCGGAGGTAGCACCCCCGACTCGTCCTCAGGGCGCTGCTCGGCGCGGAATGCGGACTGTCGACACGTATGAACTAACCGGCGCCGGGAGCGGCTGGGAACGTCGTGGACGATGCTAGATTGACGAGAATCGACCGCCCGACCCACGAAAGCGTGTGACGAGCAGAGTGCCCGAACCCCTGCCCATGTCTGTCGCGATGGGCCTTCGTGACCGGCGGGGCCTTCTGTGGGCGTGCCAGGCCCACGACCTCCGGCCGGGCGAACAGCCGCACAACTACTCCGTCGCGGCGGCTGAGGCGGCCGTGCGGTATCGGGTCCAGCCGGACTCTCTCGATTTGGGCGTCTCCTCCTACTACTGGGAGGCGGTGTGGCTCGAGGGTGCGGCAAGCCCGCTGCTACCGGCGCTCAAGGATGCGGCGCAGACTGCGGAGCCGGATCTTCGGCAGATTGTGCTGCTCGCGGCAGACCACGATGCCTCGGCGCAACTCTCCTCGCGTGAGTTCTTGCCGGTCTGTGTCCTGCCCGGCGTACTTGATCCGGACGCACCCGCCGCGTCCCGCTACGGCGCGGTTCGCGGACGCGTGCGGGAGCGGACCGCGTGGGCCTTCGCCGAGCGGCTGGGCCAGTACCGGGAACGCGTCCTGATCGTTCTCGGAGCCCGAGAAAATGATGATCTTGAGATGCTGTCCGAAGTCCTCGAGGACTGCCCGATCGTCGACCTGGAGATTCTTCTCGTCTGGCCTCTGGACGCGCCGGAACCCGTCCTGCCGGCGAGCCCGGCGATCGTTGTCCACGTCTGGCGCGGGACCGAGGACGACCTCCTAACAGCCATGGCCGCAGCCGGCGCTCCGCACGTCGCGGACGTCTCGCAGCACACCGTGCGCATCGGAAACCACACTCTGAGTTTGGGGATCCGCGACGTCGACCGGATTCTTGCCCGGTTCTCGCTCCTAACCGAGCAGCACATCGCTCCGACGGCAACGTTCACGATGGAGAACTTGCTTGCCTTCCTGGACGGCAGTCTGGAGGACTGGTCGGCGTACAGCGTCGGCCTTCCGGTCGGTCGCGACTACCGGACACAGGACAAGCCGCTGCATGAAGATGTCCTCACGGTGCTCCGGGAGGTGCAGGGAGGCTCGGGGACGGCCTCGACGTACGTCGTGCGGCTTCCGGCCGAGCCTGGTGCGGGGGCGACCACACTGCTGCGGGCAGCAGCGTATGCGGCGGCTCGAGAAGGGTTCCCCACCCTTGTCCTGCGCCCTGATCAGATCGCCATCGATTACGAGGAATTGTTAGCCTTCGCCACCGTGCTCTCGGAAGGGGCGCTCGCCCTCGGTGTCGAGCAAATCCCGCCGTTGTTGATCGTCATTGACGTCGAGCACCATGAGCGCGGCATAGCCGCTCGGGGCATCGCTGGCGCACTCGCTCGGCATGGCCGGTCGATCGTTGTGCTACACGCGGTCGCCGCACAGAATGCGGAGGCCGATGTCGAGCGGCGGACGCGGCGGACTGCGGTGCTCCCGGTGCTGAGCGCAGGGCTGGTCGAAAACGAAGTCGAGCAGTGCTGGCGCACTCTGTCTCAGACGGTAGAGCGGTGGGATCTCCCGGCGGAAGTCCCGTCCGTGTACCAATGGCGGCAGTATGACCAGGCCACGCAGTGGCCGTTGGGTGACGACGGAGCAACGGCGTCGCTGTTCTGGGTCGCGCTGCGGTTCTTCCTCACCGAGGGCATGGAACTGCCCGACGCCGAGCAGGCGGGGAGCTTTCTGGGCCGATGGATCATGCAGCGGAGCGAGGCCATCCAGGACGCCTCGGTACGCGAGATCGTGACCTACGTGGCCGCAATGTCCTCGTTCCGCCTGCCAAGCCCGATCTGGACCGTCATCCGGCCCGCTGTGGGCGGCACCTACCCGTCAAACCTCTCCGCAGCTATCCGACAGCTTGACGGCATCATTGCTTGGGGCGGGCCGGTCAGGGGTCTCGAGGAGGACGTTATCCGGTTCCTTCACCCCGCGCTCGCGCGAGCCTATTTGGAATACCACACCGCCGCGCGCTCCGCCGCCGCGCGTATGCAGCAGCTAGCGCCCGTTCTCGGGGCGCTGTCGCCAGGCAGCACCGCGGACATCTGGGTTGCCGAGTCGCTCGCAAAGGACGTCCTGGCGCCGAAGTTTGACGAGCGCGACCCTGAGTGGGACTGGCGGCTACGGACCTTCGACCTGATTCCGCCCGCAATCCGTGACCAGAGCAAGGCCATTCTGCATCACTGGGCGCGATCGCTGTACCGCTCAGCCAACCAACGCACGCCACAGCTTGAGATCGACCAGCGGCTTAAGCGCTTTGCCAGTGCCGTGGAGAAGCTGGAGAGGTCCACCGGTCTGCCCCGCCGTCCTGGGCGCGACGAACATCCCAGCCACCTCTACAACACCCTCGGCACGGCCTACTACCGCTACTCCCTTGCTCTGCAGGAAGCGGACCGCGCTGCCGACGGGGCAGGGGCGTGGGCTAGTGCCTGCGCCGCGTTCGAGAAAGCGATCAAGCTCTCTGGCGGCGTCAACATGGAGGCCCTTCTCGCCTTCAGCCACCGACTACTCTCCCACGCGAAAGCAGCCCGTGCCGATGAAAAGTTGGTAAAGGCGTCCGACGTGATGCAGGCGCTGGAGCTACTCGATGAAGCCGACGACGTGGCGACGAACAACGTGGCACCCGACCCGGACTGGACCAGACAGATCACGACTTACCGTGCCGAGGCGCTCTCCCAGATCAACGAAGAAGTCGGGGCGGCCTACGTCGACGAGCTAATCAACTCGACCAATCCCGAACTCGGGTATTACTGCAAGGCTCAGCTCTGTCTACTGAAGCACGAGGGAATGCAGGGCATTGAAGGCGCGCTGGCCATCCTGGACGAGGCGGAGCGTGCCGGGGTGGAGCCGCAAGCTCGCTCGGTGCGTCTGCGGATCTCCCTGCTTGAGCGTCAGCCGGTTGGGCTTCACAACTTCGGCCTGCTCAAAGAGTTGTACGGGTTACTGGACACCGAACTCTCCGAAACGGCTCGCTCGCTGGACCTCTTCCGCTACGCCGTGCTCTGCTACCAGACCGGCGACTATCGCGAGGGGGCCGAGCGCTTCCGGCAGCTACGTGCGCAGTTCCGCCGCGAGGAGCTCCCCGCAATCCGCATGTACGACATCTGGCGGGACCCTGCCGAGCCTGAGAAGCCCCGGCTGACGCAGATGCGGGTGGACCGCCGGATCACTGAGTGGCGGGCGCAGGGCTATCTGCTCGACCTGCACCAAACGGTGCCTTTCCGGCCGCGTCACTTCTCGCCGCCGCCGGAACGTGGTCAGATTGTCACCTGTGCAATCCGGTTCGAGTCGAACGGCCCCCTCGCCGTGCCACCCCGTTTCGTTGAGCCGTCCGCGGCACGCCGCCTGCCGACTCCACCGACCACCCCATAGCGGTGGGACCGCAGGTACTGAGCGACTCACAGCGGGATCTGCTGAAGTTGCTCCACAACGCCGTTGCTGCAGCCAGCCGGTCTCCGGCCGTGCTGCTCACCGGACCGTCCGGGGCGGGGAAACGGACCCTTGCCAGATGCCTCGCGAACGACGTGGGAGCGAACTTCGCGGAAGTCGCGACCAGCGATTCGGTCGATTCCTTGTCCACGATGCTCTTCGGCACCGAGGCCGACGCACAGCGAGCAGGCAGCGACGGCGTCGCACCTGGGCTACTCGGGCAGGAGGAAGCGATCATCCTGTTTCTGTCCAGCCTGCAGGATCTTCCACTGGAGTTCGCACAGCGGCTACGGGCGGCCATCTCGGAACGGCGCTACACCGACGCACTCGGAACGAGCTGGCAGATCGCAGAGGACACCGTGATCGTCGGTTCCCGACGCATTGTCGCCGACTCCCAGATCCCCCCAGACCACTGGCTCTGGACAGCGTTCGAACGGCGCATTGACGTCCCGGTCCCGTCCAAGCTGACATGCGTCATGACCATCGCCAGCAGCATGCTCATATCGTTGGTAGGACGCTCCACGCTCACCGACGACGACGACCTGCCCGCAGTGCTGAACTCAGTAGCCAGCGTGGGTGACCACCTGAGTCTGCTGCGCCGCGTGCTCGAAACAGCCTGCGAATACGACGCTAACCGGCCTGTAGGGACGGCGTCAGTACTCGACGTGCTCTCGCACGAGATGAGGTGGTTGCTGGCCCGGGTGCCCTACCGCGGGCGCGAACTCACCGAAGAGGCTCTGCGGCTCTGGATGGATCAGTTCCCCGGCAACCTGCGGCCCGTCGCACTACAGCTCTTCCGGTCGGTCGCAGAGAAGTACTACATCGGGACCGACGAGTTCTACCGAGCGCTCGATCATCTCATCGACACCTCCGGAATTCCTGCCTACGGCCGCGTGTCGTTCTGCCAGTGGCAGTCACTCGGCGCCAGCGGCCCGCGCATCGCGCACGCCCTCAAGAACCAGGCCAACTGGCACTGCCTCACCCAGCTAAACCTGCTGGACAAAACGGAGAGTTGGCCGGATTTTGACGGCAAGCCGCCGGAGTGGTTTGTCATGACCGACGACGTCGTGGGTTCAGGCAGATCGTTGCGCGACTACACGGAAGGGGAGAACGCGCCCCTAAAGCGGCTCCTCCGGCGGTTCCCGAACGCGAGGGTGAGGATTCTCGTCGTCGTCGCGTTCGATGCCGCACTGCAGGACGTCGTCGCCGATCTTTCAGCATTCCGGGATCGAGTGGAGGTCGGCGCCTACCGGCGGCTCGGCGACCGCGACCGCTGCTTCACCGAGACTAGCGCGATCATTACTGACCCGCACCACCGGTCCTTGCTGTCCAGTTTCTGTACCGACGGCAACGGCCTTCGTCAAATTAGGAGAAAGTACCGCCTGGGCTATCAGGACTTGGCGGCCCTGATCGTGTTCTCCGATACCGTACCCAACAACAGCCTTCCATTGCTCTGGCATACCAGTGACTCGTGGCGGCCGCTGTTTCCGGTGGCTGGCCTTGCATAGGTCGACGGCTGGGCTTCCGGCTGCGTGAACAGCTCATCAGTTCAGTGAACGACGATGGGTCACAATCGTCAACGTGACGATGCCGCTCATCTCTTCCGGCAACAGACCACAGCGATCATGGACATTCTGGTCTGGCACCAGGCTTAGCAACCCACCAACCTCGAAGACGATTCACCAGGCACCATCACGTAGAACGCGACCAGACAGGGGCTGCTACCGCGAACCCGGTCTCCGCAATCAACGTTCCTGACGAAAACCGCTGGTCAGTCCTCTTCCCATCCTTTGGTGCTTCTGCCGGGCACTCACCTGGCCAAGCGTTTCCGTAGGTCAGCCCTGTTCCTCCCGTAAGGCTGACATAGCGGCAGAAACGCCCATTCCCAGGTCGCCCCTGTTCCCGTTGGTCTCCTACAGGGTTCGGCCCGCGCTGGCCGGTCCTGCGGCGTGCACGATCAACCGCCTCTCACACCAATTTCCTGGAGCAATACTGGAGCACGACGTCGGCTACAGCTGCGCTCAACGGCGTCGAACCGCATCGAGCAGGGCGAAACCGCTCCAATCGACTAGGGGGTTCTCGATAACCACAGGTCAGCGCCCTGCTTGACTGGCAGTGAGGGGGTCAGGGGTTCGAGTCCCCTTAGCTCCACATCGCAAAGAACCCCTTCGGTTGAGCCGTTTTGGCTGGTCGGAGGGGTTTTCTGCATCGCGCTTCCGATCTTGCGTGATCGTTTCTCGGGGGTTCTGTGTGCCCCTGCTGGAGCGTTTCTGGAGCCGTGTGGTGCGGGTGGAGAGCTGCTCAGCGGTGGCTTTTCGGTGTTGGTTCCGGGGTTTCCGGGTGGTGACCCCCTTACCAGCGGTGGTCGGGGCAGGCCGTGTCGAATGAGCTGCTGGCCCGGATGACGGTGGCGGCGTCCGATCGCGGGTCGCCTTATTCCAGCGTCGCTGCAGATCAGCCAATAGCCGGGTTTCGACTTCGCGGGCAACATGGGAGTAGGTCTCCGCGACGCGGTCATGGAGGTGGTGGCCAAGCCGGCGGGCTTGGGCGATCTCCGGGGCACCGCCGGCGATGAGCCAGGTTTTCTGACTATGCCGCAACCCGTGGAACGTCAACCCTGGCCGGATTGGGTAGGCCCGCACGCCGGGTTTCGGGTCGGTGAGGTTGCCGTCGATCGCCGGTCGCAAGACGCGGCGGATGAACGTCGAGCGCCAGAGCCAGGTGCCGCTGGGCGTGGTGAACACGAACTCGAACGGATGCCTCGCCAGGTGCTGTCGCAGCAGCGCGGTCAGGAACGGTGGCAGCGCGATCGTCCGGGCGGATGCGGCGGTTTTCGGTGGGCCGAGCCAGCGTGTGCCGTTGCATTCGTGCAGCGCGCCGTGTTCGGGGTGGATAGTGAGGTGGCCGGTGTCGAGGTTGACGTTGTCGCGGTGCAGTCCGGCGAGTTCGCCCAGCGGCAGCCGGTCCAGGCGGCGGTGATAGTCAGAAGCCACGCAATGCGCCCGCCAAGCGCGGCGGCCTGATTCGCGATTCTCAGAACCTGCTCCGGAGCGGCCCAGATCTTCTCGGGCGTGATCCGGCGGGATCGGCGACCGCGGCGCCGTCGTTGTCGGACGGGGTTAGTGGGGATGAGGCGTTGGTCGACGGCGTCAGTGAGGACCATCGACAGCAGCTTGACCCAGCCGGCGACGGTGTCCGGCGAGTAGCCGGCGTCGACGTTGCATTTGACCCAGCTGGTGACGTCGAGGGCGGTGATCGCGCCGAGTGCGACGTCACCGAAGCGGGGAAGTATGTGGCAGCGCAGGTAGCTGCGGTAGTGCTCGAGGGTGCGTGGGTCGAGGTCGAGGTCGAGGCTAGGGAACCAGCGTTGGATCCAGGTGGCGAGGGTGGTGTTGCTGTCGGCGGGGTCGATCCATGTGCCGCGTCGTCGGTCGGTTGCCATGTCGCTGATGTAGTCGCGGGCGGCATCCTCTGAAGGGAATCCGGGGATGGATTCGGTGCCGCCGCCGCGGCGGTAGCGGACGCACCAGGAGTGAGTTCCGGTTTGCTCTGGCCACGCCATGACGACCTCCGCACGTTGCTGGGTGTTGTCTTAGCGTGCGACGCATTGGCTAGGTTGACGGTCTCAATCGGGCGTCAGCGGACAGTCTGGCCGTGCGGGAAGAGGGCCCGGCCGCAGGTATCTGATCGAGCATTCAGCGGGCTCGGGCAAGACGAACACGATCGCGTGGTCCGCACATCGGCTCGCCCGCCTGCACGACACCGCAAACAACAAGGTGTTCGACAAGGTGCTGATCATCTCCGACCGCAAGGTCCTAGACCGCCAACTCCAGGATGCTGTGGACCAGGTCGACGACAGTTCGAGTTCCCTTGCAATGATTGACTCCGCTGCGGTACGCCGTTCCGGCGGCTCGAAGTCCAGGGCTCTGCTGGATGCACTCACAGGGCCGGCGCTGATCGTCGTCGTGACGATCCAGACATTCCCCTACGTCAAGAGCCTGCTCGAGACAACGCTCGGCGACAAGAACTTCGCCGTGATCATCGATGAGGCCCACACGTCGCAATCGGGCAAGACCGCCGCCGAGCTGAAGAAGGTCCTCACAGAGGGCGGCGAGCAGATCGCTGAAGACGAGACGGTGGACACACAGGACGTGGTCAACGACCTGCTGACGTCCGACGAAGAGCGCGAGCAGCGGATCAGCGCGGAGACCGCGGCTCGTGCCGGCGCGAAGAATATCTCGTTTCTCGCATTCACCGCGACACCGAAGGCAAAGACCAAGACACTGTTCGGGCGGCCCAGCGAGGACCGAAAGCCGGTCTCCTTCGATGTCTACACGATGCGGCAGGCGATCGAGGAGGGGTTCATCCTCGACGTGCTCCGCGGCTACCAGACGTACAAGACCGCGTTTGAGATCGAGCGGCGCGGTAAGGACGGTGTGGTCACCTCGATCACCAGCGACGATGACGGGGACGCAGACAGCCTCGTGGACCCGAAGGTCGCCACTCGGAAGATCATGCGGTTCAAGGACCTGCACCCGTCCAACATCGGCCAGAAAGTCGAGCTCATTGTCGAGCATTTCCGTGCGAACGTCGCGCATCTGCTCGATGGCCAGGCCAAGGCGATGGTCGTCACCGACTCCCGCCAGGCCGCGGTGCGGTACAAGGTCGAAACCGACAAGTACATCCGCACCAAGGGCTACGGGATCAAGACGATCGTCGCCTACTCCGGCGATATCGACGATGCCGATTACGGCCTGGAGAAGGCGACTGAGGCGACCATGAACCCTGGCCTTGGGACTGATCTGGCGCGGGAGTTCAAGCACCCCGACTACCGGCTGATGCTGGTGGCGGAGAAGTTCCAGACCGGTTTCGACCAGCCGCTGCTGTGTGGGATGTACGTCGACAAGAAACTGCCCGACGTGCACGCTGTTCAGGCCCTGTCACGGCTCAACCGGACCTACCGGGCACCGTCTGGCGAACAGAAGGACAAGACTTTCGTCCTGGACTTCGTCAATAACCCGAAGGACGTTCAGGACGCGTTCCTGCACTACTACACCGAGGCCCACGTCGAGACGCAGACGGACCCGAACCAAGTCCACCGGTTGGCGACGAAGATCGCCCAGGAACGCATCTACACCCCAGGCGACGTCGAGCGATACGCGGAGGCCTGGTGGGGCTCGGGCGGTTCGCAGTCCCACTCGGCGCTGGCGGCGGCGATCACGCCAGCCCGCGACGAGTTCGTCGGCCGCTGGGCCCAGGCGACTGAAGCTTATGACAGCGAGGCGTTGAATAGGCTTCGAGAGTTCCGCAAGGACTGCGGCTCATACGTGCGTTTGTACGACTTCATGTCACAGGTGGTCGACTACGGCACCACCGACCTGGAGAAGCTTGCCGAGTTCCTGCGGCAACTGGTGCGGCTGCTTGCCGTCGATAACCCAACGGCCGACGTGGACCTGTCCGGTGTCGTCCTGAAGCGAGTACGCCAGATCGATCAGGGCAAGGCAGCCATCGGCCTGTCTGGGGACCAGGAGGCGTTGGCGCTAAAGGGCATCACGGGCGTCGGATCGGGAGTGACCCGCGATGACCCGCAGCAGGTGCTGCTCTCAGAGGTGATCGAGAAAATCAACGACCTCTTCGGTGGGGAGTTCGCCGACCCGCAGATCGGCGGCTTCGTCACCGCCGCGGCTGGCATGGCCGAGGAGGCCCCCCGGATCGCCGAGCAAATCGACAACAACGCCATCGACCAGTTCCTGATCTCTCCGGACCTGCGTGAGACGCTTACCGATGCTGCGGTGTTGAACGAGGGTGCCTTCGGGAAGCTGACCCAGGCACTAACAGGCGAAAGTGAGCGCACCGATGAGTTCATCCGGCTGATCGGTGCGTACCTGTACCAGTCACGGCGTGCTCGCACGGACCCCGAGGAGGCGGCAGACGCTGAAGGCGACTCTGGAATTCGCTGAAACACCCATGTTGATCTGCAAATTTCCGAACCAGGATTGGTCCATGAGTAATCACTGCGGAGCCAATCATGACCGTGGTCGTCCGTGGGTGTCGCGGGTGGGGACGCCGCGTTCGCGGAGTTTGGTCAGCACGGTGGTGTGGTCGACGTCCAGGTGCTAGCCGACTCGCACTAGTGACCAGCCGAGTTTGTAGAGGTGTACGGCGTCGTCGACCTGCTCCGGCGATAGCCCGCGCCGCCGCATCGGCACGTTGTTCCGGCGGAGGATGTTGCTGACCCGTCTGCCGCTCGATGCCGCATCGATCACCGAGCTCGTACACCGTCGCCCCTGCCTCGTAACCGGCGATGAGTACCTGAACTTGGTCGGCATCGAGCTGGCGTACCCGCCGTGGTTCGGGTCGGTCAGCGGGCGCTGGAGCCGGTGCAGTGGGGTCGGGTAGCTTCTGGAGCAGCGTCTCCAGGGCATCTACCTGGGGTTTTGTGTTGCAGCAAGCTCCCCCAAGGTCCACAGAGGAAGCCCCAGCGGCATCCCCTAGCTACCACAAAACCGCAGGTCAGCGGCTATTCAGGAGTTCCGCTGGTGTCGACTTTTTCGTCAGCTTTCGCCCATTTCCCCCAAGGTGTCCCGCTCCCGCGTGGTCCTTGTCGTCTCGATCGACCGGTGTGGGGAAGCGGTGTTCACGTCGTGTCTGCAGCTTGGTTAGGGAAGGTGGGTTGGTGGACTCAGCGTCCACGACGTGCCCGACCTGGGATGTCGGCTTGTCATCGGAAGTAGGCGACCAGCACTCATGAGCGAGGATCTTCGCCTATCAACTCCATGAGCCATTCGCAAACGATCTCGGCAGCTTCGAGGTCAGTCGGCTCCACACTCTCCGGTCGGCGTGCGGCGGTCTCCAGGAGACCGTCTCTGGAGTCCTCTGCGATCACGCGGGCGACTTCGACCTGCCCATCCAACTGGTCAGCTGCCCCAAGAACGTGTGCGAGCAACACTTTCGCCTTCAGGGCCCGCGGGTCGTCCGGGCCGGGTACGGACTCCTGATCCTCCAGTTCCAGGGCGCGGGTGACGAGCTCCGCGAGCAGCTCCGCGTGGTCGCCTTCCAGGCGCGGGCTGAGATCATCGGGTAGGTCGGGCTCGTCGTCGGTGACTGGCTGGACCGCAGTCCCCCGTCTTCCGGCCCGCAGGCTGCTGTTAAACAGCTGAGACAACGCCTGAAAGGTGTCGAGATGGGCAGGGCCTAGCGCTTTCAGTCGTTCCACATAAGTCAGCCACTCGCTTGAGCCGTGCTTGGCCATCGCAACCTCCTATACGTCACGACTTCCGGCCGACCACCGACCACTTCATTCTCACGGGCCCATGTGGAAATGTGCCGCCCACACGATCGGCGGATGCTTCTTGCCTCGCAGCAACCGCGCGGTCTCGTGCACCGCACGCGCCACGGCATCGACTCCTCCTTCGGCGATCGCCTTGTACACCGCCTCGGCGAACACCGGCGCGACCGCGTCCCAGATCGGCCACAGGGTGGCGACGACGTGGCGGTAGCCGGCAACCTGGAACGCGGACGCCAGGTGCACGGCCTCCTCCGTGAGCGCAATTCCGCCCCGACCCGTCGCACAGGCCGAGAGGTAGGCGAACTCGGCGGAGGTCAGGTTCAGTCGGGCGATGTCCCGCACGGTCAGCGGCGACTCCTCGTGGTCCGTCAGGACCAAGCAGCCCGCTGTCGGCATCCGCACGTTCTGGGCGGCGTGACATGCCAGGTGTGCCCTCTCGTGCCCGGTCAAGGCTTCGAGCACCGCCGCTCTCGTCGCCTGATCACCGTAGAGCTCTGTCTGCGGCTTGCCGACGTGTGCGCGAATCGCGGCGAGTTCGTCGGCAACACGCTTGAGCGTTTTCGCACCCGGCACCTCCGGGGCCGCCACGACCACGAGCCGGGCTTCTCCTGGTGGGACCGCTGATCGCCTTCGGGTCCGCACCAGGTCCGCGACCGTTGCCGTGTACGACGACATGACTCGGTCCAACACGGAATCGGCGTTCTTCTCCGCGGCGTGCAGGGGAAAGAAGACCAACGGACCGGTGGGCGACCACCAGACCCGGCGCCACGGACCGTCGTCACTGTGAGGTTCGATTCCCAGCCGTTCCAGCACAGGCTTCACGATCGCGTCCCACAGCCATGCCAGGCTCTCGGACGGACAACTCCCGCCATCGCCGGAGGCCCTGATGAACGCGCGGAACTGTTCTTGCGCGATCGGCGCACTCGCCTGCGGCAACGGGACCACCTCGACACCGTCCACGGTGATGATGAGGGCGTCCGTCCGCAGGCTCGCCACGTTGACGACGACCACGGGACCCTCCACCGCCGCTTCGCGCAGTTCGTCGCTTCCGAGCGGTGCGAACACCCTTTCAAGGCCGGGGACACTCCGTGCCTCGTCCAGGATTCGATCCATCTCGTCCGCGGCGGCGTGGATCCTGTCTCGGGCGAGCGAATCGTCGGACGGTGGCAGCGCGAGCACTGCGCGGCAGTCGTCGTACCGCGCCGCCAGGTCCGGGCGAACGCGGCGAAGCGGTTCCATGTCGACCTGATCGTCGTGCACTTGCTTGAACAGCACGCCGCGCCCACGTTCAAGCGCGAGAAGCCCGCCGATCACGTCCCCGGTCTGAACCGCGTACGCGCACGCTTCCCGGGCCAACCCGTGGTAGCTGGCCAGCAATCTCTCCTGGTCGAATCTGACCAGGCCCCGAGACGCCAGCGCCGGCAGCAGCGCCACTGCATGGGCGAGCACGTCCGCGGCCAGTCGCCACATGCCGGACTCGCCCGCCATCGCCGCGGCCTTGCGGGCCACCGCGATCCGTCTGAGCGGAGAGGCTGGCACACGAGCGGCAGCCTTGAAGTGGTCGACCGCGCGCTCGGGACAGCGCTTCAGAACCTCCACGATTCCACGGGCGTGCAGTGCGTCCGATGTGAGCGCGTGGTCAAGCGGCAGTGCTTGGAGCACGTGCTCACTGACCTCGTCCGCGAGGTCGAGCACCTCGGGACTGTCGATGTGCTTTGCCCACGCCAGGAGTACGCCGATGCGGTTGATCTGGAATGCGGACCGCTCGGCGAACCCGGTTGATTCGTCCACGGCTCGCGCCGACAGAGCGGCCGCCTCCTCGATAGAGGCCAGTTCCGGGCGCTCCCGGAACTCTGCCAGCAGCAACGATGAGAGCCTGTCGAACATCATCGGCTCATCCGGGTGGCGGGTCGGCGTCATGGCCAGCGCACTCCGCATGAGCGCCACGGCATGCACGCGGTCGTACCTCTCCCCCAGGACCTGCCGACACCGCGAGATCGCGGTCGCCTGTCCGCACAGACGTCGTGCGCGATCAGCCCCGTCCGCCGGAGTGCCCTTCACGGCGTTCTCGAAGCGGCGAAGGCTTTCGAGGAGCGCGGTGGTGTCGCCGCTGTCCTCGAACAGCGCGAGCTGGTTGTGACCGAGGTTCTCCTCCGCGGCCGGGTCTTTCACGGCGCTTCCGCCGATCTCGATGGCGGCACAGACCGCGGCGGTGCCCAGAGCTCGACTCTTGGCCTCGAGCAAAACGGCGCCGAGATTGCTCAGCGCGATCCTGCGTTCCTCCGGGTTGCTAAACGGTCCCTCAGAAGCCCGCGTCAGTAGGTCGATGCCCTCGGCCAGGCGCTCACCCCCTTCTGCTTGCCATCGCATGCAGATCGCCGCGCCGAGCCGCGACAGCACCATCGCCAAGCCCTCCGCCTCGTTCGACGGCACCACGAGCAGACACCGGCGGAGGTCAACGATCACCTGATCCAGCAACGCGAAGCGGTCCGGGGCCCGCGCGTATTCGTCATACCGAGCGGAAGCGCTCAGCACCAGTTCCTGCCACTGACTCAGGCCAAGCCTCACCGATCGCCTCCTGCAGGAACATCATCTCGCGTCCACGGTAGGCATCCCCTGTGCCGCAGGTGCGGAAGATCAACCGCACGGGTGACATCGCGTTCGAGCGTCGACCGGTGCCAGTCCGCCGTTGAATCGCGCTGTCGCATCAGGTTTCCGTGAGCGAAGCCGATCTCGACCGCATGACCGCCGCCTTTGGGTCCTCCACGACCTCGTATAGCGCGGCCGCACGGTGGTAAGCGTCGGCAGCGCCGGCACGATCTCCGTGGCGTTCCGCGACCTCACCGAGCTGCGCGAGCACTTCCGCCTGGTAGTACGGGGATTCGGCGTCCGACACCGCGGCGAGGGCTTCGCCGAGTGTGGCCATGGCGAGGTCGTGACGGCCCGCCAGCTGGTACGCCGCACCGAGGAACTGAAGACACCGGGAATGCTGGATGCGGTCCCGCAGCTCTGCCATGGCTTCGGCGGCCATCTGCAGCTCCGCGACGGCGGCGTCGAGTTCCCCCATCTCCATCAGGATGTTGCCGATCCTCCTGCGGTTCAACGCGACGCCCCTTCGCCGCCCCATGCCCTCGCACGCCTGCTGGGCGCGCCGATGGTAGGCCAGCGCACCGGCCAGGTCTCCCTTGCCCCGAGTCGCGCGACCCAGCTGCGAGAGGGCGGTGGCACGCGCCTGCTGGTCGCCGATCTCGTCACCGATCCACAGCGCGCGGGTGTTCTCCGCGATGGCGTCGTCGAAGCGTCCCACCTTGGAATACGCGAAACCCAGCTGGGAGCGAAGACGTGCTTCAGCGCGCCGGTTGCGACACCTGACGGCACTGGCGATTCCCGTCGACTGGATCGCGATCCAGTCGCCATACCTCCTGGTGCGCAGGAAGTAACCCCACAACGCCTCGCACATCTGCCAGGCCTCGTCGTCCCACTCGCGGCTGTAAGCGTGGTCGACGACAGCCAGCAGGTTCCCCCGCTCGCGTTCGAACCAGGACATCGCGACGCGTTCGTTCTCGAAGATCCCGGTCTGCGGGGCGCCGACGTCGTACAGGGGGCCGACGTGGGTACGCAGCGGATGCACGACGAGGTCAGCCGCCACGGCGCGCGTCACGTACCACGAGACCATCCTCCTGGTGGCCTCGACCGCGACGTCCACGCCGTCCTCAGCCTCGGCGCGCTCCCTGGCGTGCGCACGGACGAGGTCATGGAAGGCGTAGCGCTCGTCCCCGGTCTCCATCAGAAGGCTCGCCTCGACGAGTTCGGTGAGCACCATCACAGTGTCGGCCTCGGACCACCTGACGGCCGCGGCTACGACGGCCACGCCGAATTCCCTGCCCGGATGACCGGAACATACGCGGTAGATCCGTTGGGCCTGCGGGCCTAACCCAGCGTAGGACGCGTTGAACACCGCACCCACCGGTTCCTCGCCCGGCACCCTCAACGCCAGCCTCTGCTGATCGTCGACCAGGTCACGCGCCTCATCGCGAAGCTTGCGGCGAGGCCTCGCGGCCAGTCTCGCTCCGACAATCGACACGGCAAGGGGCAAACCTCCGCACAACCTGACGAGGCGGCGTGACGCCTCGACTTCCCCAGCGACTCTCTCACGGCCGATGAACCCTTCCAACACCGACAACCCATCGTCCTCCGGCAGGGGCTCGACGTCGAGGAAGGCAGCGCCGTCCAGTGCGAGGCCGGTCATGCGTGGCCGGCTGGTCACCACCACCACGTTCGCGGACCCGGAGGGCAGCAGCACGCGCACCTGCGCTGCGGATGCGGCGTTGTCCAGGCACACCACCAGCCGCGACCGCGCGGTCATCGACCGGAAGAGGGCCGCCCGGTGCTCGGGCTCCGCGGGTATCCGTTGGCCAGGCACGCCCAGAGATTCCAGAAACCATCCCAGCGTGCGTCCTGGCGAGGCCGGCTCTGGATTGACACCGCCGAGTTCGGCGTACAAGGACCCGCCGGGGAAATCGCCGCTCATCTCCTGAAGCCAGCGCACCGCGAGCGTCGTCTTGCCGACACCGCCCGGCCCGCTCAGCACGACCAGCAACGGTGAGTCGGGGCTATCGGCTCGCAGTCCGCGCAACGCGTCGAGCTCACCGTCGCGGCCGACGAATCGCCTAAGCCTCAACGGCAGCTGCGCGGGAACCAGTGGATCGTGGTCCGTCCGGCCGGAGAACCGGTCGACGGCGTGGAAGTGGACTTCCTCCACCGAACCCGCCTGCACCACTTGCCCGCCGGCCGTGCCCATGATCTGGTTGCGAACGCTTTCGATCCCGCCGTTCACTTCGACCGTTTTCCTCGAATCGAACTCCGGCGTGCTCACGGACACCCCCAATTCACGGATCTGCGGCCACGCCCTCTTCTATAGCTGCCGAAAGTGGCATTCCGGTAGCATCACCCACGAACACAACCAATCGGCCCAGCGCGGGTCCGCCCTAGGAGCAGTGGCGAATTGGTCTGCGATGCCGCATTCCCAGGTTTCCGGGCACGGTCGGCATGACCGAGTCAGCCGCCACGGGTGGCCTGGTCGACGCGGTGGGCGACTGGATCGACGAGGCGGCGAACGCCGGGGACGACGACTACGAGACCCGGCTGGCACGCGGCCTGCTCGCGTGCGGCCTCGCCTTCATCAGCAGGCTGCAGGACCTCGCGGACGAGGGCGATCCGAGAGCCGCGATGCTTCCGGAGGCGTGGCAGCTCGCTGTCGACTGGCTGCGCGGCCTGGACCTCTCCACCCGGCCCGACGAAGGCGCGCTTCGGGCGCAGTTCGCGTTCGACCTTCTCGGCGACCACCCGCAGGGCGAGCGAGCCGAAGTGATCGCCGTGCAAGCCCTCCTCGACCTCCCGCCCACCCATCCGTTCCGCGACGACACCGTCGCGATCGCGGTGCTGCGGGCGGGCGCCGCACGGTCCCGCGCCGAACGTGACGCCGACGGCGAGGTGGAGACGCTGGGGCAGCTGCTGAAGGACGGCGACCTCGACGACGAGGAGGCCGACGATCTCGACGACAGAGCCGTCGAGATCGTCGGGCGTGCCACACCGTATTCGGCCTGGCGGTTCTGGACGTGCCGAGCGGGCCACTTCGCCATGAGGGCGAGTCGCGCTGACCAGCACGGCCGCCGGTGGGCGCTCACCGCGCTCGCCTCGACCAGAAATGCTCAGCGCATCGCCGAGTCCACCTGGCCGGACGAGCCGTCCGTCGCAGCCAGCGGAGACGGGATCCGGTCGATCGCCTTCGAAGTGCTCGGCCGGCTCGAAGCCGCGGCGGTGCTGGCCGAGCGTGCCGCGATCACGCGGGTCACTGAGTCCGTCGACCTGCCCGACCGCGGCGACCTGAGTTCTCTGGTCCGCGCCGGTGTGCTGTGGGCGCGAGCGGGACGAGCCAACCGCGCCCGCCACGTTCTGCTCGTGGCGATCCCACACCTGCGCAGGACCTACACCCTCGAGCTGATCGACGGCTGGGTCCAGCACTCCGGCCAGGAACTGACGCTGGCCTCCGGCACCCTGGCGTACCTAGACTGCGCGTCCGGCGACTGGTTCGCCGGCCTGTCCCACCTCGACCGAGCCAAGAGTCTGCGGCTGCGCCACGACCTCGCGCTGCGGCGCTCGCCCGAGGCCGAGGCGCTGCTGAAGTCCGAGCAGGTGGCATTCGCCGTGGCGCGCGGCGCCCGCGTGGTGACCACCTCCCTGCACGGACACGACTTGGCGCCGGACGCGGGTGACGTGCGCACCGAGTACTGGGTCGACCCGAAGGCCCGGATGCAGCTCGACATGGCCACCGAACGCGGCGCCGACAAGGTCGAGGTCGCGACGGTAGAACCGGTCGAGGTGGCACGGCGGTTGATGGCCGACGAAGCCATGCTGGTCATCGGGCTGTCCCAGCTTGGCGCGATCGTCTGCCTGCTGACCGACTCGGACACCGACCGGCCAACGATCCGCGCGCTGATACCGGAGTGGCCCCTGCCGCGGTGGCAGCGCACCTTCGAGAAGGCCGACCTGGCCGAGGCCCTGGCGATACTCGAACCGGTCGTCGTTCCCCCACTCGCCGCCGCGCTCAGGTCCAGGCCGCTCAGCCGGTTGTGGGTGGTTCCCCACCTCGGCACGCACGCGGTGCCCTTCCACGCCCTGCCCGTCCTCGGCGACGTGCCGACCGTGCACCTGCCGAGCATGGCCAGCCTCGCGGACTTCCTGGACCGGCCCAACGACATGACCTCCGGTGTGGCGGTCGCGGTCGGCGACCCCTCCGAAGACCTCCTTCTCGCCGCCGCCGAACCAGAACTGGTCGCCAAACACCTCGTGCACGCGGGCCTGACCACACACACCTACCGCGGATCCTCCGCGACCAGGGACGCCGTTCGCCAGCACGAGGACTGCGTCCTGCTGCACTTCGCCGGGCACAGCCGGGCGGATCTGCTCACCCCGCACCGGTCAGCGCTGTGCTTGCACCACCCGGCAGCGACCGAGCAGTTGCGTCTTGGCCACGACCGGCTCGCCGACCTCGCCTCCGAGCTGACGGAGTGGACCGAGGTCTCCCCCGGTGTCAGGGAAGCCGTCATCCCATCCGCCGGTGTGCTGCGGGAAGAGAGATTCGAACGCGGTGACGACCTCGTCGTCGAACGCCGCCTTGAACACACGGCGGGACAGACCGTTCTCGTGCACCGGCGCGGCCCCGGCGCGCTGGCCTTCGACGCGTGGACCGCCGGGGAGATCGCGTTCCGGCGCGATCTGCGACAGTGCCGCTTGGCCGTGTTGAGCGCGTGTGAGGCTGGCTTCGGCGCGGGCGGGGCGGCGATGATCGACGAGATGTCCGGCCTGCCGGGCGCTCTCGGCCTGTCGGGAGTCACGACCGTGGTCGCACCGCTGTGGCCCATCCCGGAGGACACCGGTCTCCTGTTCACCGACTTTTTCTACTCCGCCCTGGTCGAGGAGCTGTCCGGTCCGTCGTCGTCCACCGATACGGCAGATGTCGCCAGAGCGGTACACACCGCCCGGCGGCGGCTCGCCGGCCTCAGCGGAACCGAGGCGAGCACCGCACTCCGTCGGCTGCGGTCGCGCATCAGCGACCCGCGGACCAAGACCGTGATCAGCCTGGCCATGAACGCCCATTCCCTCGAACCCGAGCCGTACTCGGAGCCCTCTCAGTGGGCCCCCTTCGTGGTCGTCGGGCGGGGCACGATCGCTCGGCTCCCGGAACCTGGCATCCTGAACCGATGACGGACACATCCGAGCCCGAGGTCGGCGAGGTCAAGTTCAACGCCGAGCAGGATCTCGTCACGTGGGACGGAGCGGATTGGATCCCGATCCCTCTGGACACCCCGTGGGATCCGCGTGACGTCATCCGCAACGACCCCAAGAAGCTGATCGTGCTCCACGATCACGGGCAGTCAACAGACGCCTCGGAGTCCGGCGACCACAGCTGAGGTCACCGTCTGGTGATGCGGCTCAGGGCGACGGCCACCGCTCGTCTCTCCACTTCGGAGCGTACGGCCTCCCCGTCCGCCGCGAGCAGGTCCACGAGAACCTTGCGAGTACGGATCGTGTCCAGGGCGTCCTCGCCGAGCACCCTCACCCGCCGCGCCAGAGTGTCCGCCGCGAGATCGCTCGCAGGTTCGCCGAGCCGCGACAACACCGTGCAAAGCTCGTGCGCGGCCAGCAGCGTCAGCGGGTGGTCGACCCCGAGCGCGTCGACCAGGACGGGCCGGGCGACGTCCAGCAGAGTTCGCGCGCCTTCGAGCTCACCCGCCCTGCGAAGATCCTCCGCAAGACTCACCGCCGACTGAGCGGTGTCGGGATGCAGCTCCCCCAACGACTGCAGGCGCAGGCGATGTACACGCTCGTTGACCTCCCGCGCCTCGGGATGACGGCCAAGATCCCGCAGACAACGGGCCAGCAAGTGCCCGGCGCGGAGGGTGTCGGCGTGCCCTTCGCCGAGGACGGCCTCCATCCGGAACCGGACGCTGTTCTCCAGCTCGAAAGCCTCTTCCAGGCGGAGGGAGCCGCGCAGCTCGCGAGCCCGATTGTGCGCGACGACCAACGTGGCCGGATCGTCAGGTCCGAAGCGCTGCTCGAACCGCGCGAGGAGATCGCGAAACGCGTCGCCGGAAGACCGCTGGAGCGCCAGCGCCGTGGCGGCGGCGTCGCGTTCGGCGGCGAGCGTGACGAGCGAGTCCGGCCCGTGCGATCGGCGCGCGGCCTCAGCGACCTCTCGGTCGAGCGCCAAAGCCTGTTCCTCATCCCCGTTCTGAAAATGCGCGTGGGAGAGGTGGCCCATCGCCGTCAAGGTCGCCTTTGCATACGGTCCTAACCTCTCCGTCCACCGCTGTACGGCAGTCCGCGCCTCTCGCATCGCGGAGTCCAGGTCCCGCTGTACCACGAGGTACCGGATCGTGGTCAGCAACAGGGACTGGCTGTCCGGGTCCCCCTCGTACAGGCGGACGGCAAGGAGATGTGGCAGCAGCTCCTGGAGTTCCGGCCGTGCCCTGGGATCTCCCGCGTCGAGGCCGGACGCGCACTGCACCAACGCCGACCGGACCGCGTCGGTGAGTTCGCGCCCAGCCGCCCGTTCGCGCAGGAACAGCCGGAACAGCGGCTGCAGCTCGATCGTGCCCGGACCTGGTCCCAGCAGGCCCACCGCCACGCCTTGACGAATCACCTTCTCCAGCTCCAGCCGGTCCGCGCCCAGCCGAGCCAGATCCGGGCACGTCGTTTCAGGAGCGGCGGCCAGCAGCGCGACCGGAACGGGCCCTTGTCCCAGGAAAGCCGCGAACTCCAGCAGGTGGAGCACTCGTCGGTCTTCCCGCCCCATCGCGTCGAGAATGACGGACCAGACCGCGCCGCACGACTTCGGTATCTCCGCGAGCGTGGTGGCGGCACGGTCGACCAGCAACTGCCGAAGCTGCGCGGGCGTGATCGTCGAGGTGGAGAGGTAGTGAGCCGCTGGAACGACGGCGCCCGGCAGCAGGTCGAGCGTGCTCGCGAGCTCGAGCAGCCCGGGCTGCTCGCCGAGGATCATGGTGCACAGCTCGGTCGCTTCCTCCTCTGTGAAGGCCCCCACCGGACACAACGCGGCGATCTCCGACCACCCCGCGTGCCGGGAGGTGATCAGCACGTCGACGTGGGGTGCTCTGGGCAGGTACTCCTCGATCGTCGCGACGTCGGTCGCCCCGTCCAGGACGACGAGCCAGGGCCCGTTCGCGGACAGGTATGCGAACAATTCTTGCCGCAGCAGGTCACCGTTGGCGGCCTCGGGCAGACTCAGCCCGTCGGCGTAGTCGGCCACCTGAGAACCGAGCGGGTTCGTGCCGTCCGCCGCAAGCCATAGCACACCGGAGTAGGCACCAGCCGTCCGCTGTACGTAGGTTGCCGCCAGGTGGGTCTTGCCCGTGCCCGGAGGCCCGTACAGGGCCACGACCCAACCCTGCTCCGACGGGGTCAGCTCACGGAACTCAAACGGAACGGACCCCCGTTCGACGGCGTGACGAGGCAGCGGCGGCACGGACCGTAGCGAAGATGACGGCCGGCCGTCGCCAGGGACCTCGGACCTGGGGCCACTGCGGACCGCAGCGCTCCTCGCGACATCCGCCGTGGTGGCATCCGCCGTCCGCGCATCGGCAGAAAACTCCACCACCACCTTCGACCGTGTGATCTCCTTCGCGGCGCGCGCCGCCACGTCACCGAACCACTGCTGGGTCTCCACGTCTGGCGCACGGCTGGCCCTCCTCAGCGCCGCGGCCACCAGAGCGAGGTGGTACTCGGTGTTCCACTCCGCCCTCATGCCGTCGGCCCCCAACCTGGCCTGCGCGGCGCCGTAGATCTTCAGGACGAGGTCCCTCAACGTACGCGGCACGTTCGAGTGCGGGGTCCGCCTGACGACCAGGTCGGCCAGATTCGCCCTCACCAGAGGAGACTCGACGTCGGGCAGATAGCGGACGAGAACTGTGAGCAGGAGGTTGACCGGGTCCGCCGCAAGGGGTTCGTTCTCTCCCGACCTGGACAGATCCACGAGCACGAAGTCGCCACGGTCGGTGGCGATGAGCGCATTGCCGGGATGAAGATCACGGTGCCCGAAGCCGCAGTGCACCACCGCGGACCAGGTCGCCTTCGGCACGGCGTCCAGCACGAGCGCCATCGGGTTGAGCCGGTCATCGTCCTCGTGCAGGACCACTGATCCGTCCTGATCGAGAAGGCCCGCCCGCACCGCCCATTTCGTGATGCGCCCGTCGGAGGCCAGCCTGCCGCCGAGCTCTTCACGCAGGTGCGAAGCAATCCGGACGCGCTTGAAATCCAGTCCCTCCTGGCCTTTGTTCCAGCGGGTGAGGATACCGGTCACCACAGACACGGCTGAGCGGATGATCTCTCGGAGTGGTACCCCACGGGTGATCATCTCTTCCAGCGTCGTGCAGGCGTGAAGATCATCGCGCGCGATCGCCTGGAACTGCACGATGCCGCCGTCCGCCAGCGGCAGAGCGTCCCACAGCGGCTTGACGAGATGCCGTTCCCGGAAATCCTTCGGAGAGCTGTCCCACACCTTTCGGTGCCGAGACGACTCCCCGCTGTTCCGACGCCCTTCACGGAGATATTTCAAGATCGCCTTGCCGTGAAAGTCGCCCTTCCTCACGTACACCGCCGCCAGCAACGCCGTCGTGCCTCCACTGGCACGCCAGTCGCCGTCAATCAAGTGAACGCTGTTGGCGTGAACCCAGTCCGACATGAATTCGTGGTGACTCGGCACGGCTCTGAACAGTCCGGAAACGCCATCGTCCCAACCCACCCGCACTCCCGCCGCTTACGTCGCCCCGGTCCGCGCACATCTCCGAGCCGATGACGCGGATGTCAGAGGATAGCGTCACGAGAGTCAACGCGCTTTGTCCCACATCTCTTCGATGCCCAGGCTATGACCAGAAGAATTCGCCTGCGACAATTCACCGCGTTGGCGACGTTGACGTGAGACCGGCCACCGAGGAGCCATTGCCCATGTCCACCGATGTCTTCACGCTCGATGTCATCGAATATTCCGGTGGATGTCGAATTGTTCTTTCCCGGAACGACGAGGTCGTCGCAGAACACACCACGCCTCTCGACCTGGCGTCGGAGGAGTACGCCGCGTTCGTCGCCATCGAAGCTCACATCGAGCACGGGCGAGTGGCCGACGGAGCACCCAGTGGCCTTGCACAGCGCCTCGGCCGATGGCTCGCGCTCTCCGTGCTCGGGCCCGTTGCCGAAGTGCTCGCGGGTCACGCACCGGTCGTCGTGGTCCGCGGCAACAGCGCGTTGCGCGACGGGCCCTGGGGCCTCGCGGAGATCGACGGCCGCACGCTGGCGGAGCGAGGGCTCGTCGTCGTGGTGGCAACCGATGAGCCGGCGTCGCGCCGGCCAGAGCCGGACCCTCGTTCTCCTGTCCGGATGCTGGCGGTGTTTAGCCAGCCCCACGAACTCGACGCGCTGAACCTCCGCGAGGAACGGACACACCTGACGCAGGTCGTCCGCGAACTGACCGAAAAGGACGGCCGGGCAGTCGAGCTCGTGATCCTCCAGTACGGAGTCACCAGGGCCGAGCTGAGCCATGTCGCGGCCGATCCACGTGGCTGGGACGTCGTGCACCTGTCGGGGCACGGCACATCGACCTCGTTCACGTTCGAGTCCGATGACTCCGAACCTGACACGGTCACGATCGACGAGCTCTTGAAACTCTTGTCGCCGATCCGCCCCCTATTCGTGTGCATAAGCTCGTGCTCATCCGCAGGTCAGGCCGCAGACGACGACCTCGTCCACCTGGGACTCCGGCAGACTGCACTGTCCGCACGCCAAGGCAACCTGGCCGACGCAGTCGCGGCCGAACTCGCGTGTTCTGTACTGGCCATGCGTTTCGCGGTGCGCGACAAGTTCGGAATCGCGCTGACCAGCGCGTTGTACCGAGGCCTGCTGGTCGAAGGGCTCACGCCGGCGAAAGCGCTCGGCCGGGCGCTCATGGCGATCCAGGACGTCACGCCGATGGAGATGGTCACGCCCGTCCTGCTAGGTGAGCGCGGCGCCTGGGTGACGGTGCGAGCGCCGAACGGCGACAAGAAGCCCTCGGCTGTTACGCACGAGCTTCCTTCCGCGCCGGAAAGGTTCGTGGGCCGGGTCGCGACGATGAGCCGTTGTGTGCGAATCCTGCTGAACGACACCGGCTCCCGAGCCCTCGTTCTGCTCGGCATGCCCGGCATCGGCAAGTCGGCGGTCGCCACTGAGCTCGTGCACGTGGTCGGCGATCGTTTCGACGACGTGATCTGGTGCGGCGTTCCGGACGGAGCCGACGGTCCCACCGCGTTGACCGAGGTCATCGTGCGGCTGGAGGACTCCCTGCCGGGCGTGCGACTGGTGCACCTCGTCCACGAGCCGGCGGACCTGGCCGAGGCCGTGATCGCGGTGTCCGAGGCCCTGACGAGGAGCCGCGTGCTCGTCGTCCTCGACAACGTGGACACCTGGAGCACCGATCTGGGCTGGTCGGCGCTGCTCACCGCGTTGTGCCAGCATGACGGGGCGTCGCGTGCGGTGATCACCACCCGCCAGGAACCGGTTGACCTGCCGGCCGCGGTCGAGCGAATCGGTTCGCTGAGCCGTGACGAGGCCGTGCTGCTGGCCGGCGAGCTGAGCCGGCTCGCACGGTTCGTCCGGGGTGAGGTGGCCGGAATGGCCGCGGACAAGGCCAGATCGCTCGCCCGCAGGGTGATCGAGGCGGCTGACGGCCACCCGAAACTCCTCGAACTCGCCGACGGTCAGGCCGGGGACGCCGGCAGGCTGTCAGCGCTGCTCAACACCGGTCCCTCCGCCGCTGATGTCTCCGCCCCGCTGGACTCGTGGACCGCGCGTGCTGTCGCCGCGTTGGCACCGCCGGACCGCCGCGCGTTCGACCTGCTCTGCGTCCTGGACGAACGGGACCGCACGGCCGTCGTCCTCACAGGTCTCCTCGAGGCCGATCCGCACACGCCCTCCGCGATCACCTCGACCGGCCTGGCCGAGATGCGCAACGACGACTACCGGGTGCATCCGGCGGTGGCCGCCACCGGCCGCGAGCTGCTCACGGAAACCGAACTCGACCACTTGGTGGCCGAGATCGCCGGCTTCTGGACCTCGGTGGTCAAGGACGCGGTCGCGGACGAACGGGCAGGGGGAAGCGTGGCAGCGGTGGCGCGCAGCGCCAGGTCCGCGATCGGCTACCTGCTGCGCGCAGGCGACGTTCGCATGGCCACCGATGCCGCCGACCTGGTGCTGCGCCGGGAGCGCTCCCCCGTCGAGCTCGGTTCGCTGACCCCTCAGATCATTCAGCTGGGGGCCGCGGCGGCCGATGCCGGGAACCGCCTGCGGGCGCACAGGCTGCTGGCGAACCTCATGGCCCTGATCGGCCACCCGGTCTCGGACAACATGACCGAGAACCTGCGGGCGCGCGCGATCGCCGCGGGTGAGCTGGAGATGGCCACCGTTCTGAGCACCGACCTGATCGGCCGTTACCGTCAGGCCCAGCGCCTAGACGAGGCTCTTGCACTCGCCGAGGAGCAGATCGAACTCGGCAAGCAGGTCGAGGTCGGCGCCTGGACGCAGCTGCTGCACGAGAACGAACGAATCAACATCC
The DNA here is from genome assembly GCF_003947325.1 of Amycolatopsis sp. WAC 01375. Lineage (NCBI taxonomy): Bacteria > Bacillati > Actinomycetota > Actinomycetes > Pseudonocardiales > Pseudonocardiaceae > Amycolatopsis > Amycolatopsis sp. WAC 01375. The sequence goes on along the minus strand of NZ_QHHW01000029.1, from coordinate 10,036 downwards.
TCGTCACGATGGGTCGTGCGGACGAGCTGGCGGAACAGATCCAGGCACTGCGCGAACGCATAAAACAGTTGCCTCCGACTGCGGAGGACAACGACACCGTGCGACCGTACTGGGTGAAGGAACTGGTGCTCGACACCATCTACACGGCGGCGCTTTCGATGCGGGACTACCGAACGTGTCTGGACACCGCGGAGGAAACGATCCGCCAGAAACGAGCACGTGACGCCGACCAGTCCCAGATCGCAAGAGCCACCTACCGAACCTGTTTTCCTTTGATGCGTCTGGGCAATCTGGAAGAGGCAGCGATGCGGTTGAAGTGGTGCCGCAGTATCTTCACCGAGGCCTCCGACACCCCCGCACTCGCGGCGACGTACTCCGCTCTCGGTGAGATCGAGGACGAACTCGGTCGTCCTCAGGCCGCGGTCGAATTCAACCAGGCGGCACTACGGCACCAGTACGCCGCGCGAACCTTGAGCGGCATCATCAACGCCCACATGAACCTGGGTCATCGCATGTCTGCGATCGGAGGTGGGAAGCGCGCCTTCGCGCACCACGTGCTTGCCGCCCTCGTCGCCGATGCGACGAGTTATTGGCAGGCCGGGAGCACCGAACGAGCGTTGACCGACCTGGTGGTGGACGCCAACGGAGACGACGAAGTCACCACGCTGGAGGACGTCTGGAGCCTGGTAGGTGATGACCTTCCCGGACTGGACATCCCTTCTGCGCTGCGGACGCTCAACCACGAGGTGGACCCCACCCAGGACGACCTCGACCGCGTGCTGGCGAACGCGCGACGGCAAGCGACGGAACGCGCACAGCAGCGTTGACGATCAGCAGTGCCGCGGGTTCGGGCTGGCGCGGTGAGCACCGGAGCACTGGCTCACAGTCCATAATGGACGTACGCCACCCATGTTCTGTGCTTGTGTTCCGCCTCCCGTTTGAGCGGAACCGCGTTCCGCAACGCGGCGGCGCAGTCACGGCCGATTCACGTCCGCTGCCATCGCTGGGTCCGACCGGACTCCGGAATGATGTCGGGCCGATTTGACGACTGGGATGGATGGCGTGGACGGGCCGTACTGGCGACGGCCAGTCGTTGGCTGGTCGACTTCAGGTGAGTCGCCTTTGCTCACTGCCGACACCAAGGACAACGGTCGAGCGCAGGCCCCGCCCTGCAGCCACTCGGCCGGGGACCAGTCGTCGTGCATGTACGTCATGTTCGGCTCAGTCCCTCACCCGGCCGGTGTCGTATGCCCACATCGCGATCTCGACTCTCTTTCGGGCGCCGATTTTTGGTCAGCACGCTGGCGACGTGGACTTCGCGGTCGTCAAGCCTATGAATAGCTCGGCGGCGATCTCTGCGTTCGTGCGGCCGCGGGCGACCAGCGTCAGTACCTCCTCCTCGCGTTCGGTGAGCAGCTCGATCGGTTGGGTCCGTCGGCTCGACGGTTCCCTGCCGGCGAGCGTGGCCAGCAGCCGCCGGGGTGATGTTCGGCGCGATCAGGGCATCGCCGACGGCGGCGGCATGGTCAAGCAGCTCCGCCCCGGCGCCCTTGAGCAGAAAGCCTCGGGCGCCAGCCCGGAGCGCGCCTTGGACGTACTCGTCGAGGTCGAGCGACTCGCCCCACCATCATCATCGCGGCGAAGCCGCCGGGACTTGCCTCCGTCCCGAAGACCCATCACGTCGATCACAAGGCTGTCGCGGAAGAAATCGCTCGTCTGAATAAGAGAACCAACGCCCTCGAGCGAGAACAAACCGAGATCGCGGGTCGGACCGCGGCGCTGCAGCAGCATCTAGCGCAGGCACGTCCGTGCAACAAACGAGAGTACGTCTTCACCGTTCGTGCGGGATCGGCCATCCTGCACCGCAGGGACTGCCGACACTTGCGAAGTCGAACCACCTCGACACGACGAGATGACCTCCTGCCGCTGAACTGGGGGCAAGCAGAATCATGGCTGCTGTGCGGAACAAACAGGCGTCGCTGCCAAACCTGTCAACCGAACTAAGCACGCTGGCCGCTCGCCAGGCAGGGACGGGCGCGCTCGCCTTCACCTTGCATCACGAGCACTTGCCAGATCGAGGCAGATGACACAGCGATGGTCAGGACCTAAGGCTCGCAGACGACCGTGGGCGCGTCTAACTTAGCTTTGTTAACTTCCCCCGCACGACTCAGAATCGGATCGAAGGTGCAGCTGCACCAGGCCATGCATAGTTCCCGCTAGCAACTTACCGGCTCCGTCCGAGGCCAGCGCTGTTACCGGCGCATCTAGGTCGATCTCGAATTTCGGTTCCCACTCGACGTCTGGGGCCAGGCCTACGAGAGGCCAGACCCGGAGAACGGTATCTCCGGTGACTGCCATCGGCATGCCGTCTGGGAACATCACGCACACGGCGTGGTCGACCCACCCTGTTCGAATTGTGGACCTCGCCAGGAGTCGGCAGGTGCTCAAGTCCCAGGCAGTCACGGTGGCCGGAGTGGTGTTTTCGCTCCCTACGATCGCCACGACCCGGCCATCGGGTAGCCGAGTACAGGCGATCGCGCTGACAGCGGCGGGGCTCGGTTGGCCACGCACGCGGCAGTTCATATTGGTACCGACTTGCTCTCCCGTCGAGAGATCCCAGATCCTGACTGTGCCGTCACTTCCGCCGCTGAGTGCGACTAGCCGATCGTCCGGCAGGGTCGTGGTGGCCACGGCGGTAACACTCCTGGGCCAGCAGAGTCCGGCAGCCTTCCATTTCGTGCGCACTCGTGTACGAACCCGCCAGAGTCGTCGGCCGTTGATTAGGTCCCACGCCTCTATCCCTGCGCCGTGGCCAGCGAGGATTGCGATTGCTTTTCCGCTTGGACGATCGGCGCATGCCATCGCGTGTGCGGCGAGCCCACTGTGCCAGCAGTTGATCAACTGTTCGCCAACGGGGTCCCAGGTACGTAGGGTCCCGTCCTCATGGCTACTGACCACACAGGTTCCGTTGACTGAGAGGCTGGTCGCCAAAGGAAGTGTCGAGGGCGTGGGCGCGACTGTTTCTTCATCCCAGGCCTGTACCGTGCTGTCTTCGTGCCTGCTGACTACGAGGTGGCCAACATAGGCTAGATCGGTTGCAGGCGACGCCAAAGACCCGGGTTCGGATCGTCTGCTGATCAGTTCCTGTAAGTGCCATAGCCGCACTGTGTTCTCGTTGCCGCCGGTGATTACAACCGTGCGACCGTCACGAAGTTGGCCGCAGGCCAACGCGCGAACGGAGTATGCGTGCGCGTATACGGGCCCGCCGAGTAGATCTCCGGAGTCGATACTCCATACACGCAGTGCCCCGTCATCGTCTCCGCTGATAAGCACTTCACCTAGATCCGGGATCCATGTACAGAGCAGAGTATGGGTGTTATGCGAGTGCCCGGTGAGACCAGGCCCTGCGGACTCGCCGGTCAGGACATTCCACTGCTTGACCTCGGTAGAACTCCCCGATGTGAATAGGGCACGAGTTCCCCAGGCCATTTCCATGGTCCGGAGTGGGTGTCCGGCGAGTTCGGCGCCGACTCGCTCACCGGTTTCCAAATCCCACAACCGCACCGGTGCGTACTCGTCAGACACCGCGACTCCTAAGCGCCCGTCTGGCAATAGGCCTGCCGCGATAGCCCAAAAAGACTCGTCTGTTCCACATTCGAAAGAGATCGGCTTGCCGATCAGTTTACCGGTGGAGACGTCCCATGCGTGGACTGTATGATCCCAACTGCAGGCGATCACCACCAGCCTACCGGACCATTCGGTCCACACAATTTCCCTGACTCCTGGTTCCCCTAGGTGAGGGACTTCCCACTTGACGGTGTGATCCGATGTAAGGTCCCACACTTGCATGTCGTCCCACGTGCCCAAGACAGCGAGGCGACGCCCATCGGCGAGTGGCACACAAGCGATCGCGGTGACGTGCTGCGCTTGCCATGGTGGCACGATGCTCTCGTTACTCTCGACATCGACAATTCGTACATCACCGTCAAGGCAGCGACTGACCGACCACAGCCGTCCGTCCGGCAGGGAAACAGCCGCGACTTCGACTACCGCTTCTAGGTGGCGGGCAAGAATCTTGTGGTCTGGCTCTGAATTCCAGTGTGTCCACGAGCAATGCCATTTTGCGTGCGCCCCGCGCCTCTTAGCCGCATCAGCGAGGGCTGTGGCCCCTGCACGACTGGCAGAAAGTGCCAGGTACGCAGGTCGATCGGACAAGGGCTGATCTCGCAGGTGGTGTGCGGCTCGCTGATAGACCAGCGCGGCAGCGCGTGCGGCTTCACCCTGTGCCACGCCCAGGGTAGCGAGAAGTTCGGGTTGGGAGGCAGCAAGGAGAAACCCTGCGTCTATCACTAGCTGATCGAGGAGTCCCGCGTCGGCAGCGTGCCCCGCCAAGTGGCGAAGCGCATACGGGCGGCCGTCAACCCAGTCCTCAGGTGCCTCCGCACGTAGCGCATCGACCAGAGTTGCGTTGACTTCGGCAAGTCGGTCAGTGCCAAGAGTGTGCCGAACGTACGTCCGAAGTACATCGTGCAGGCGTAAACCCTCTCTTGCCAGAGTGATGAGTGAAAGGTCGGCGAGCCGCCTGCCCAAACGCCTTGCTTCTGCGGCACTAAGCCCGCTCGCGGACCATAATAAGTGGACCACTTCGAGTGGGATGTCCATGTCTTCGGGAAAGATTCCCAGCTCAAGAAAACGACCTCGGTCTGTGTTGCCGAGACGCCTCAGGCTCGCTTCGACCGTTGCCTGGACTGCCTGGTCTCGACGGTCGGCGCTGTCGAGGTCCAGGCTGTCCGGCCCATCGACGCCGAGCTGGTCTGCGATGAGTTCCGCGGCCGCCTCCGGCGTGGTTCCATCGTCGATGGCACGGCAGATCGCGCTGTTCACCAGGGACAGCAGAAGGGCCCAACCGCCGGTAAGCCGGGTAAGGCGCTCAATCTGGAGTGGCTCGGCCACCCCAGTGACAAGTAGAGCGCGACTTTCCTGAAAGCTCATCCGGCCGACCGGTACGACCTTGCTGAGGGGACGCAGTGTGCCGCGTGATCGCGTTGTCACAATCCTGGCGATGTTGGTGCCGGCAGGGAACGGGGCCAGCCTGCTCGCCGACCACACGTCATCGAGCACGAGAAGGGTAGGGGCGCGTTCCGCGAGCAACTCGCCCAGCCGATGGCCGACCATGGCCGGATCGGTCAACGTTGGTCGTACACCGTCGAGCATCTCGCACAGATCGTTGATCTTGTCTGCGAGCACCGTGTCCGGTACGTGTTCACCCAGTGTCACCCACAGGACTCCGCCAGGGAAATTGGTCCGCAGCGTACGACAGGCCTGGGCCACCAACGTGGTCTTACCGAAACCACCTGGCCCTACTACACCGGCATCAGCGCTTCCTGGCGACACCACCTCGGCCAGTTTTTCGGCGAGCTCCACTCGCTCTACCAGCACACGACTTGGTTCCGGCACCATCCAGATCTCTTGCTGTGACCTTCGTGGTTCTCCCAGCGTGACTTGGTTGGCTTGAATGACAGTGCCGACAACTGTTCCACTCATGTCGTTGCGTGTGGAGGACCGCTCAGCCATCGCATCAGTATGCCAACGAACACGAGCAGGTATCTCACGGTGAGCGTTGTTGTCGGCCGCGCTCGCGGCATCCAGTCATCGACCACGCCGGATCCAGTCAGCCACCAGGCGACCAACAGCGGCTCGCCCTCGACGTCACCTCGACTCATGCACCGCAGTTGGACGCGCCCTGTATCGAGCCGAGAGGCTCATGTGCGATGCACCAGCCTGGACGGCCGCCACGCCGTCTGGGAAACCACCAGGGACGTGCCAGTATCGGCCGGCGTGGCGTAACCAACACTATCCTTACCCAACGCCTCTCCGAGCCCATCGTCGATTCGTCGCAAGGGCTTCGATGGCTCAGAACGATATGCCTCCGCTGATATCGCGTGCTTGCACTACGTTCCCATGAACGGTTCCCGAAACCTGGTTTGTCACACCGCCGTTATCGGCCTGCTGGGCGACTTCCGTCTGCCACAGACCACGGATGCGCTCACCGAAGTCCGGGTCAGCCGCCTCCGCCTGCCCCAACGCGACGCTAAGGTCTTGAACTTCTGCCGAATCCTCGGCTGCACCTTCCGCGGCTTCGAGCACAGCGGTTGCCACCGAGTCGTCCTCGAACTGCTTCTTGATCAGCTGGTACAAGCCCGTGATGGCGCGGCCGGCGGCTGCCGCAGCGATGGACACGAGGACCGGATCAGGCACATTCACTCCCTCAGTCGTACTTGGGCTAGCCCGTTCCACAGTACCGATAGTTGACACGGCTATGTCTACTCATCTCCAGCTATGTCCAGAACCGCGTGCAAAGTCAACGACGAGCACCAGAGAGCACTGACCTGCGCCGCCATGTTGCGCTCAATAGGGAACGCCAAGCTCACCGAACAGCTCCAGCAACTGGTCGGTGTCACCGAAGTCAGTATCCGTTCCTCGCGAAGATCACGGATGTAGCGGAGCAGCCTGCGGCCCACGGTCCGCAGCCGATGGTCCGTTCGGGTGAAGTGGCAGACGCAGATGAGACTCTCCTGCGCGGCGATGTTCCTGTACAGCCGAACTTCGCGGTGTCCAGGGTTGGTTGTTCTATTGGCTCTGGTGTCCGGGCTCACTGGCCGCCTGACACGATGCCGCACCTCTCACGGACGCCACACCAGACTTGACGGGCGCACCTTGTCGGCGATGGGCGTCCCCGAAGGCGGAAGCATTTTGACATCCCGTCACCGGGAAGTGCTGGGTGGAACTCGGGCCGGTTCATGCTGGTTCTCTCCGTGCCGTCCGTGAATGACGACGATCACGAACATGTACGGTCACGTGGGACGGGAACTGAGACTGGCAGCGAGCAGCGAGCACCCAAATGGGTGAAATATTTCGCGGCCATCAGAGTGTGCGCCCTGCGGCTGAGAGACTGCGCGCGGTCGGGGCGGGCCTTTTTATCGAGAGGGCGGGAATGCGGGTTCAGTTACTGGGCAATGTGGAGATCCACAACGGCACTGACACGGTGCGACTGGACAGGTCGCGAGAGAAATGTGTCCTGGCGGCCTTAGCATTGAACGTGGGGAAACCGGTGGCACTGACGACGCTGGTCGACCTGGTATGGGAGCCGTCTGAGCAGACCGACAATTCCCTCCGGAGTGTCGGTGACTACATCAGGAAGGTACGGGCCGCGATCAAGAAAGGAGGCGGGGCCGTCGATTCTCTGCGCTACGAACGCGGAGCACGATCGTGCACGTTGAACATCGATCCGTCCTGCGTGGACTACCACCAGTTCCATGCCGTTGCCGCCGCGGCCCGGCAGGAACGTGACCCCGAGACCTTTCGCCAGGCCTTGGCCCTGTGGCACGGAGAGGCCCTCGCCGACATCAGGAACCAATGGGCAGACAACCGCCGTAACGACCTGGAAACCGAACGCCGGGAGCTCCATCTCGACCTGCTCGACCTCCAACTCGCGGCAGGGAAGCACGCCGAAGTCATCCAAGCAACCACCGAAATGATCGACCACGACATTCCCACCGATCGAGTCTTAGTCCTCGGTGCCCAAGGACTAGCCGGCTGCGGGCGGCACACCGCCATCGAGGCCTGGAAAACTCGGGTGATCCGCCGGATGCATGAGACCGTCGGCGCTGATCCAGCACACGAAGCACTAAATCACATCAGCCAACTGATAGCTAACCCCCACTGGTCTCCGTCGTCACGGCCCACTGCCGCGGTGAGTGAGTTGTTTAGCATGCGCACCGACGTCGCAACCTTCACCAGTGACAACTCCACTTTGCGCGATCCGCTACCACCTGAAACTCCGACATCCGACACCAATGACGCTTCCTCGACCACGACCGAGGCCCAGCTGAACAGTCCAGCAATCACGATGACTGTGACCGCATCCGACAGCAGTCGTGTGTATCAAGCCGGACGTGATCAACACATCACCGAGGCATGAACACAAACCAGACTTCGGACTCAGGCCTGCCGGACCCGAGCGAGAGAATTCACCTGCAGGCGCACGCCACCGGTGAAGCTCGCGTTCACCAAGCCGCCCGAGATCAACACTTTCACTACTCCGACGGAGCGCGCGGCCAGCGCCGCGTCCTGCCAGGGGCGTCTGTGCAGGAATGCCCTTACCCTGGGCTAGCTGCCTTCAGCTCCTCTCAGGCGAGATGGTTCTTCGGGCGGGACCGGCTCATCGCCGAGCTCATCACCCACTTAGACCGACGTTTACACGCCGGCGGAATGCAAATGGTAGTCGCGCCATCAGGAGCGGGAAAAACCTCTCTGTTACGGGCTGGCTTGATGCCCAAGCTTGATCAGGCCGCGCTACCAGGCTCGGACCAGTGGCCGAAACTGATGGCCGCTCCCACCGCCGAACCTCTAAACGCGCTTGCCACGCGGATAGCGCCCCTAATCGGTGCAAACCCAGCCATGGTGGCCGAACATCTGGCGACCGAACCGAATCGTTGCATCCCGGCACTGGTGCACGCGCTGCGCGGGCACATCCGCAGCAAAAACTCTAACGCCCGGGTCATGATCGTAGTCGATCAATTCGAAGAAATATTCACCCTGTGCGCCGACGACCACCAGCGACACACGTTCGTCAACCTTCTCGCCCAAATAGCTGGTGCCCGAGCCAACTCCAATGTGGAAGTAGACCCGGTAGGGCTCGTCGTAGTGGGGATTCGGGCAGATTTCTACGCGGCCTGCACCGATTATCCCCAACTGCGTATCGCACTACAGAACGCTCCTCTGGTACTCGGTCCCATGTCGACCCCCGAACTACGCGAAGCCATCCTCTTCCCAGCCCGTGATGCCGGACTAGACATGGAGCCGGGACTTGTGGAACTACTGCTTCGCGATCTGAGCGCCACCACCGCCGCGGATGGAATCGCGGGCCACGGGGCCGGCCGCCTTCCACTGCTGGCTCACGCGTTGCGGGTCAGCTGGCACCAGCGGCACGGCTCCACCATCACCGTGCAGGGCTACCAGAACACCGGCGGCATCCAACACGCCATCGCCACCACCGCCGACCAGGTGTACGTCAGCCTGGACGAATCTGGGCGACACGTGGCGCAGTCACTATTCCTGCGACTGATAAGGATCGGGGATGGGGCCGACGACACCCGGCGGCGCTTGACCCGCGGCGAGCTGACCAACGCAAGCGTCGATCCCTGGAGAACCGCAGCAGTGGTGGACGCGTTCACCCAGGCGAGACTGCTCACTCAGCAGCAGGACACCGTGGAGATTACGCACGAAGCTCTGTTGCAGAGTTGGCCTCAGCTCCGTCGCTGGATCGACATCGATCGTGATGGGCGGTTGACACACCAAAACCTCGAAGAATCTGCGGCTGCTTGGGAGCGCGACGACCACGACCCATCTCTACTATACCGGGGAAACCGCCTGGAGGAGGCTCAGGCCTGGACCACGACCGCCTCCCCGGGAATTCTGAGCCCTGCAGCAAGGGGCTTTCTAACTGCCAGCATTCAAGGGCGACACCGCGCTACACGGCTGCGCACCATAATTATTGCCGCCCTTACAGCATTGGCGATGGTCTCCTCCGTGGCAGCCGTCGTCGCTTTCCAACAACAGAACGAGGCAACACATCAACGTGACCTCGCCGTCTACAACCGGGTACTCGCCGAAGCCGATCAGCTTCAAATCTCCGATTCGTCTCTGTCGGCTCAACTCAACCTCGTCGCACACAAAATGCGACCAAACGACAAGACCTTCACGCGGCTGGTCACCGCTGCTAGCTCCCCCCTGTCCACACGGGTTACCGGCCACACTCAGCCCATCCAGTCAGTGGCGTTTAGCCCGGACGGGCACACCCTGGCCACCGGTAGCAGCGACAAATCGGTGCGGTTGTGGGGCATGTCTGACCCGGCCCACCCTGCGCCGCTAGGACAGCCCTTGACCGGCCACACCCAACCCATCCAGTCGGTGGCGTTCAGCCCGGACGGGCACACCCTGGCCACCGGAGGCCTTGATGCGTCGGTGCGGTTGT
>NZ_QHHW01000028.1:0-105620 GCF_003947325.1 Amycolatopsis sp. WAC 01375 | reverse complement strand
CAACCCATCCAGTCGGTGGCGTTCAGCCCGGACGGGCACACCCTGGCCACCGGAGGCCTTGATGCGTCGGTGCGGTTGTGGGATGTGTCTGACCCCGCTCGACCGGCGCCACGGGGGGAACCCCTGACCGGCCCCATCGGTGTCACCCCATCGGTGGCGTTTAGCCAGGATGGGAACACCCTGGCCATCGGCAGCAACGAGTCGGTGCGGTTGTGGGATGTGTCTGACCCAACGCGCCCCACACTTTTAACCCAGCCCGTGACCGACGCGGTCCTGTCTGTGGCGTCTAGCCCGGACGGGCGGCGACGCATCCTGGCTACCGGTGTCCTCGATGGGTCGGTGCGGTTGTGGGATGTGTCTGACCCAACGCGCCCCACACCCTTAGGCCAACCCTTGACCGGCTACATCGGCGCGATCGTGTCTGTGGCGTTTAGCCCGGACGGGCACACCCTGGCCACCGGAGGCCACGACGGATCGGTGCGGTTGTGGGATGTGTCTGACCCAACGCGCCCCACACCCTTAGGCCAACCCTTGACCGGCTACATCGGCGCGGTCATGTCTGTGGCGTTTAGCCCGGACGGGCACACCCTGGCGACCGGTAGCACCGGCCAGTCGGTGCGGTTGTGGAATGTGTCTGACCCCGCTCGCCCTGCGCCGCTGGGGAAGCCCCTGACCGGCCACACCGGGGCCGTCAGGTCGGTGGCGTTCAGTCCGGATGGACGCATCCTGGCCACTGGCAGCTACGACCAGTCGATCCGGTTGTGGATGATGAATGTGGAGCATGACATCAAGCAAATCTGTGGCGCCACCCGAAATACCCTCACTACCTCAGAATGGCGGCACTACGTCGGCAATGATGTGCCATTTAACCCCCCCTGTGGCTAGGCCGATGGCCTGCCACCGGCGCGACCTTTGGCCTTGCGGCGGGCGATCTGATCAGCGAGTTCAGGAACGGTGGCCCTTGACCCGTCGTTACCGTAACGCTGTGCGGATACCGGGGATGGGCGTGGGCGTCCCGTCTCCCCAGGCAGCAACGGCACGATCCGCATCCACGCCTTGTCCGGCAGCTCCACGACCAACCCATTGTCTGTACGTGATCATGACCAAGGTCCGCAGGGCACGCCCTAGTAACACCCCCGACAGTTGAAACACACGTGACTCACTGTCATGGCTTTTTAACTGCATCGGTGACGCGGGGATGCAAGCAATCCATTTTCCCGACGCACTTGTTAGCGTGATCAGTTGCTGGTATTCGAGGGGGGTGTCGTGGGCTTCGGGTGGAGATCCGCGACGAGCGTGCTCAGACCAGGCCTGGGTCGCCGAGCAGCGCGGCCCTTTGGGCACACTCTGGAACGGGACCTGCGGCTGCGGATCAACGCGGAGCTGGGCCTTGGCCACCACGTGCAGGTTCTGGAAGAAGTCGGCGACCGACACGGCGAAGGCCTGACTCTCGCCAGTCTGGGCGTCGTTTATAAGGAATTGAACAAGATCGAGCAGTCCAGGAAATGTTTTCGGCAGGCGCTGGTTCTGCTCCAAGCCGTCAAAGGTGACTACGCCGCAGCAGAAGCGTTGAGTGGCGTGGGCGACGTAAACGCAGCTCAGAGCAACCGGAGGCTGCGAGATAGGGGTGACGCGAGGCGTTGACCATGCTGGCCTGGTTTGCTGCTACCGATGTCTGCACAGGTTTGCAGATCGAGAGGATGTACGGGTTGCTGGCCAGTCTGGGCGATGCCTGATCGAGCATCGCTTCGGTAGTCCGCCTCGGGTGACAAGGCAGGAGCGGCTCGGTGGGAGTACTCAGACGAGATTGTAACGATGGGTGATGTGGCAGGCGTGCACAACGAGATAAGCGGCCAGATAACGGGAAATGTGGTGCAGGCGGGCACGATCCATCAGGTCGTGCTGTCCCCTCCAGCACCGACGCTGGCACGACCGGTGCCTCGCCAGTTGCCTGCGGGCACCCCGGACTTTGTCGGCCGCAACGACGAGCTGGGCGCTCTCGACGCGCGCATGGCGCAGGTCGCGGATGACACGGCCGGGAACACTGTGATCGCGGTGGTCAGCGGCACCGCCGGGGTCGGGAAGACGGCTTTGGCGCTGAAGTGGGCGCAGAGGGCAGAGCATCGGTTTCCGGACGGCACTCTCTTCTTCAACCTTCGTGGCCATGGTCCCAGCGCACCGTTGGCCCCGGCGTTGGTGCTCGCCTCGTTCTTGGACGTTCTAGGAGTCCCGGCAGAAAGAATCCCTGTGGACACCGACTCCCAGATCGGCATGTACCGATCGTTGCTCGCCAGTCGGCGAGTGTTGGTAGTCCTGGACAACGCCGTGACCGCCGATCAGGTCCGCCCGCTGGTGCCCGGTTCCTCCGGGTGCGTGGTGGTGGTCACCAGCCGATCTACGTTGACCGGGCTGACGGTCACTGATGGCGCTATCCCGGTCGTTCTCGATCTGTTCACGTCGGCCGAGGCCGAGGGTTTGGTCCGTGGCATCATCGGCGACGATCGCATCGCGGCGGAACCTGCCGCGGTGGCCGACCTGATCAAAGTGTGTGCCCGGTTGCCGCTGGCGTTGCGGGTCGCTGCCACTCGTATAGCGGCCCGGCCGCAGGTCCGTGTCGCTGACGTCGTGGACGACATCACCGCGGACCAGCACGGGCCAGGTGGGTTGGTCAGTTCCGATGACGCCGTCAGTACCGTGCAGACCGTCTTCGGCTGGTCCTATGCGCGGCTGTCGCCCGAACAGGCCGGAATGTTCTGCGGAATCGGCCTGCATCCCAGCCCCGAACTCGGCGTTCACGCGGCCGCCGCTGTGACTGGACTCGACCTGGCTGCCGCCTATAGGCATCTTGAGGTGCTCGCTGATATGCATCTGATCGAGCCTGCCGGTCACCGGCGCTACCGATGCCACGACCTGCTCCACGCCTACGCGAGGTCTAAAGCCGAATCCGACGGACACTCGCAGGCAGTGACGGCTCTGGTCATCTGGTACGCCCGGACAGCCGACGAAGCGGATCGGCTTCTCTTTCCAGGTAGCTCCAAGCTTGGGGTTGATCCTGGGTCGGTAAGTGCTCCAGTGCCAGTGGTCGATCGCGACCAAGCAGCGGCATGGCTGAACCTCGAGTACCCGACTCTGCTCGCGGCCCAGCGCGTCGCACAGCAGCACGGCCTGCACTCCGCGACGATGCTGTTGGCCGGTGCATTGCGGTTCCTGACCAATCTGCCACGAACGGTGTGGCCATCGCGGTTGGAGGCCGAAACCCACGGGCTGAACGCCGCACGTACATGCGGAGACCGTGAGTCGGAGACATTCCTGCTGATCCGGCGATCGGATACCTACCAGGAGTCGGAGCAGTGGGCAGAGGCGGCCGCGGACCTCGAGCAGGCTCTCGCCATGGCAAGTGACGTGGGTAATCCGGTTCGGCTTCGCGAAGCGTGGGGAGGGCTGGGCTACAACCACCTGGCCCAGCAACAGTACGACCAGGCGTGGGAGTGCTACCAAAACGTGCTCGGGCTGGCCCGGGTGGCCGGGAATGCCAACGCGGAGGCGATCGCGGAGCGTAATCTCGGCAAGATCTCCCTTCAGCTCGGCCGGTATCACGAGGCGCTGGACCATGCCGGCCGTGAGCTGGTGCTGCGGCGCGAAACCGGAGAGAAGACGGCAGAAGCCGCCGCGCTCCACAGCGCGGCGGTTGCCTGGCAGAAACTGGGCGAGCACACCACTGCGATCGACCTTGGACAACGCGCGGCCGACCTGTACACCGCCCGCGGGTTCTCCGAGCACTACCTCACCCGCACGCTCGAAATGATGGCCGAGTCCCTGGAACACACCGGCCAGTGGGAACGCGCGGCTCAGGCACTGAGGCACGCAATTGAGATCCTCACCGAAGCTGACGACCCCCGAGCCGAAACCTTGCTGCTGCGGCTCCGTCACATCGAAGCCGCAGCAGCCCAGAAGGTCGACTAGAAAACTGGGCATGGAAGAGGGTCCGGAGCCGGGCGGGCTCCTTGACCGGCCGCCGACGACAGCCAGTCAAGGAACGCCTACTTCTCGGTGCCGCAGGTGGGACAGTCGAGGCGCGGGGTGTCGAGGCCCACTGAGTAGTTGTCCTCTGAGGTCACCAAGTTCAGACCTGTCTCGCAGTTGGTACGCATGGCCGGGATTCCGGTGATCAGGCTGACGACGGCGAGCGCCGCATAGTTGCCCGCCATGCCGGCGGTCATGGCGTTCACCGCTTGGGGGCCCGTGTCCGCGACCTCCGGTGTCCTAATCGCCACGACCGGATGCTCGGCACGGTAGGCCAGGCGAGCAGTGCGTCCGCAGTCCCAGCACGGCCCCACACCTGGCCGGTACAGGCCGATGTTGATCTGCGGCCCATGATAGCCGCCGTGCACCCAAGCCGTTCCCGTCGCGTGGCATGCCTGGTTGGCCCACGACCGGATCGCCGCAGGCCGGTCCGCGGCGAGCACCAGCACATCGCAACACGTAGCCAGTCGGCGCAGCGGGTCAGGCCCGGTGATCAGCAGGTGCTCACCCGTGATCGTGACGTCGGAGTTGCGGGCTCTCAGCTCCCGGACCGCCGCGTCGATCTTGGGCTCGCCGACGTCCTGCTCGGTGTAGAGGATCTGGCGGTTGAGGTTGGACAGCTCGACCAGATCGGGTTCAACACAGTGCACGTGACCGACTCCGGATGCCGTCAGCGCAAGCGCGGCTGTGCCGCCGATACCGCCGACGCCGACCACGACAACCCTGGATTGGCGCAGCAGCATCTGGGCGTCCCAGCTAGGACGCCGCGGGGTGAGGTCCATCTGCCGATACAGCGCGCGGCTACGCCCATAACGCTCCCGTTCGGCGGCCGTCAGCTCAGGAGGAGGCGGATCGAAGGCGTCCTCGACATACCCCGCCTTGACGAAATCGTCGAGCGCTTCGCGTACGTCACTCTCTGGGTGTGCCGGGAATCGGCGGACCAGATCGGCGACTACCTGATCCACCATCCGCGTCCCATCGAGGGTTTCCAGCAGCGCCCACACCCACCCGTCCGGGTCCCGGACGTCTGCGGCGATACCGCGCACGATGCCACCGATTCGAATCAGGTTCTCGCCGTAGCGGAAGGGCTGGTGTCCAGATTTGATCTTAGGGCGAAGCATGGAAACCCCCACTGTCAGGAATTCTCTTTGTCGTCGGTCTTGCTGAACGTCATCTCGCGCTCCACTTTCAAGAACTCGATCATCGCGGCACACCTCCTCTCGCCAGTGCTCGGCGGAGGACCCGTGTGGCCGTGATACAGCCCGTACGCGGTCCGTCCGCCTCAGAGGGCTGTGAATGAAAGTTCAGCGGATCCATGCGGTTCCCTCCGCACTATCGGTGAGTGACAGCGCAGAGCATGACCGTTCAAACGGGGCAAAAACCGGGACAAGCGCCGGGGCAGGGAGCGGCCAGAGCGCTCCAGACGGGTGAAATGCGGCAGCGGCGCAGTTGACGGTTGATCCGTGACGCGGCGGAGCCGAACCTCCCCTTGCGTGTAGACATGTCGTCCTAGAGAGCAGAGGACCGCCGCGCTCCCGAAAGACTTGCCAAGAGCCGGCAGGGAAACCTCAAGCCCACGCTGCGGTAACGAGGCGCAACCGACCTCGACATGTCACTCACCACGTATCGAGATACACGTCAGCGAACCTGTCTACGGTCGGGGTCGCGCTCGTGCACCTTTCCTACGCGCTCGGTAGCGCGAGCGGGCACAGCCACAGCGGCAACACGGACGGTTCGGCCGCCCTCACCATCGGACCGCGCTGGCGGGCTCTGTGTCGACGACGATGCCCACCGCATGATGGTCCGGCACACCACGTTCGGATAGGCCAGCGCGATCCAGTGGCCGCAACAAAAGAACGGCTGCCGATAGGTCGCGTGATGACCTGAAAAGCAGGCAATCACCCTCCGCTCAGGATCGTGGCCGCCCATGGGTGTCCCGGGTCTGGACACCACGCTCCCGCAACCTCGTCAAGACGGTGACGTGATCGACCTTCAGGTGTTCACCAATTCGTGCCAGCGACCAGCCGAGACTGTAAAGATGGACAGCTTCATCGACCTGCGAAGGCGATAGCCCCCGTCGACGCATCTTCACACCATTGCGGCGAAGGATATTGCCAACCGTTCGCCGGTTAATGCCGAACCTGGCACCCAGCTCGTAGGTCGTGGCACCCTCCAGATAACCATCGATCAACGCTTGCATCTGGCCCGCGTCGATTTGCCGCGCCCGCCCCGGTTTCGACCGGCCGACAGACGGCGCAGCGAGGTCCGACCGGCCAGGAAGCTGCTGAAGCAACGCCTCCAGGGCTTCTACCTGGGGTTTTGTGTTGTAGTAAGCTCCCCCAAGGTCCACCGATGATTCAACTTTGTTGCTCTGACCTGCGGTTTGTTCGCAGAGTAGCCCTCTTGCTTGCAACACGAGCAAGAGGGCTTACCTGTTCAGGGCCTGTTGTTGTGTTCTAGCCCCGCACGGTGTCGACTCGGGGACCCAAGCTGCAGCTCTCTCATCGCCCACCGTGCTGGAGACCCAACCCGATGTGGGATCTCTGCAGCGCTGGGTATGCGTGCGACCTTCGTCCAATGGCGTGGCGAAAGCGCCGGACTCTGCGTGCGAAACAGATCGATGCGCGCGCTCTCCCGCCCTTCGTAGTTCGCTGACGTCAAGGTCAGCTGACGCTACTTTCAGACACGTCGGGCATCCGCAGCCCACCTGCTGTAACGCCATGGCTGCGGCGGCCGACCGTTGCAGAGGAGATCACCACACGCGCCTGCGAATGATTCTCAACCCAAGTCCGAGACGAGGCCACGATGAGCAACGAGAGTCATGAAGGAAGCAGCGGCGGGAACTACGTGCAGTTGGGGGACGCCCGCAACCCAGTCCACGTCTGGTACAACCAGAACACCGCCTCGATCCACCTGACCTGTAACGACCCACGCCTCACCGACGAACAAGGCCAGAAACCCGGATTCCGCACCGTCTTCAACGCAAATCCGAGATCGGCCGACTACAACCCCGGCAACTACAACCGGCTAGCTCGATTTCTTCGGCAGCAGGGCAAAACCGCACCCGACGAGGCTCCGCTGCACCCGCGCCACTTGGACCGTCGTGCACTGGTGATCGAGGAAGTCACCACCCGCCGCTCCGAGTAACCCCGTGCCTGCCACGCCATCGGTCCGCTGTTCGATGCCGAGTAGGGCTTCGAGGTGGTGTCGGACACCATGACCAGTCGGCGGCCAAGGTCGGGAAGCCAAAGAACGCTGTTGACGCGCTCAGCCCTCCCGCAACGTCGAGAACATCGAATCAGTCCGTTCAGGATGATCCACAAGAGCTGTAGTCAAAGTCAACTGCGCGGGCGGGACGCGTAGGGGTTCCGGGTCCTGGTCGACGTACTTCCGGGCACGGTCGTACTCCTCCACAAGACCGTGATTTTCCATCTCCAGATAGTCCAGGATCTCGTAGAGTGTCTCCTCGTCGACGTCGGCTTCGTGGTCTGGATCGGACCACTTCTCCAGTTCTTCGATAGCCAGTTCGTGCTTCCGGTCCTCGACCTCGCTCTCGGCCGTCTCCATCAGCTCAGGGCTCAATGGTAGGAGGTAGTCCAGGATCGCCAGCAGCCGCTGGAGATCCTCCCACTCGTAGATTTCGGCCATCGCCGTCGAGTAAGTTCTTTCCGCGAGCCTCCTCGCGTGGTGGCGCCATTCCGGCACGGATGACGCCGCAACATCGATCGTCAGCTGATAGAGAGTGCCGACGCTGATGTGCGAGGCGCGCCTAAGCTCCGCGAGGAACACGCCACCGAGCGACGCGAGCTCGACCGACGCACCGGCTTTACCGAGCTCGATGATGAACGCCACTTCGGCCGCCGCGTGATCGCTGCGGTACTCGCCGAGAAGTTCTCCTGGTTCAGAAATCTGGACGATCGCATCATGAAACCGACGGACCCGGTCAACGACCGCTGTGCGTAGAGCAGGCCGGTTCCCCTGAGTGGCTGCCATCCAAACGGTGAGGAGCTGGTCGAGGTACACCGCCGAATCGCACAGTGTCCCGATGAGCTCCGGGTGCCTGGCCACGTAACCGTGGAGAAAGTCGACGACCGAAGGGTTGCTGAACTCGACCCGGCCACCCTGGCCTTCGCTGAACTTCGCGATGACAGGTTCGAGACGGCGCAGTGACCGGCGGAACCGGCGGTCAGCGGCGGAAGTCACGCTCAGTCCAGCATGCGCTCGCCAGGCGTCGCGTAGTCGGTCATGATCTGCGGAGCGGTTGGCCGTGTAGAGCGTGAGCACCAGGGCCAACGCATCCGCGTCAAGTACCTCTTCGATCACCCTTTCCCACAGGTGGGCCGGGTTTTCGAAGTTCTGCAGAATGGCGGTCGCGACATTCCCCGATTCGCCTGGCGATAGCTCGACGACCTCAGCAATCGCGTGTTCCAAGAGCCGCGGGCTGTAGTTACGGTGGCGGATGATCGCCCGGTAGGTGGTCGGCTCCGCCAACTGAGCACGCTGCTTCGGTTCCAGGCCGGAGAAATAAACGTGGTTGTAGAAGATCTCCGCCCGGATGTCGGCAGTCAAGGCCGCCGCGTCGATAGTGCACTCATAGGGGTCGAGGCCGCGGGCGTCCAAGCGCTCGTGGAGTTCCCGTACTTGCTGAACGAGGTAGTTACGGCAGGTGAGGACCAGGCGCTTGGCCGCAGAGCTCTTCACCATACGCAGCAACCGCGGCAGCTCTTGATTCGCCAGCCGGGCTGCGCCTTCATCCAGCGTCGTCTGACCAACGAAGTCATCGACGAAGAAGATCTGCTTCTCCTCGTCGTCCCACATGCGGTGAACCTCGTCTAGCCGGTTCGTGGCTTCGATGATCGTAAAGCCTTCAGCTTGGTGGTCCGCGAGGAGGACGTGAGCCAACGTGGTCTTGCCGGCGCCGGGCGGGCCCACGATCAGACAGCTGTGCTGTTCATCGAGCAGCCGGCGGGCACGGTCCCGGCCAGGATGGGGAGCAAAGCGCCGCAGGCTCTCGTCGATGTCAAGCGCGAGCGCCCGGGACCGGAGCAGGATGTCCCGGTTCAGCAGCGAACCAAGAACGGCGGTGCTGGCGAGCCAGAGCCGAATGTGGCGGCGCACGATCTCCGGATGCTTCCGGAACAGGGCGACGATCTCGTGCGCACCGTAGATATCACCGGGCGATTGCACGAAACCAGAGAAGATCTCGGCGATCTCGTCCTTCGCGCCGACGGTGAGTTCCACCGTCGTGGCAACGACGTATCGACTTGGTGCGAGGCGTTCGACCTTGGGGAGCTCGACCTTTCGGAGGTGCCTGACCAGGGCGTCTCGTCCCGACTTCATCCAGTGCTTGCACTGGATGACGGTCGTGTCTCCCGAGGCCGGAGCGATGTAGCGGAGGTCGATCCCGCCATCACGACCAGGGGCGAAGACTTCGAGCGGGCGGCCAAGGACGACCTCAAAAAGATCCTTGCAGAGCTCCTCGAAGTCGAAGTCCGTCAAGCGGCCGAGGTCGTAACCATCCACCCCCGGACCTTACATGTCCACGAGCGACGGCAACCGTGCTCTTAGGTTCGCCCTCGACTTCGTTTGCGCGGATCTCGACGAAGAGCGTCTGCGCCGCACTCCAGCACTCCATCTCTGCTAGGTGTCTGGGTCTTTAAGTGTGCTGGCGACAAAACTTGGGGCAAGAATCTCGCCATCCAAGGTTGCTTGTTCGAACGAGCTTCTGTCGCAGAAGTTCGTCCCGTTGAATCTAACGGTTCCGGTGAAGGCCGCATCGTTGAAGACTGCATTGCCGGCGAATGATGCTTCGTCGAACGTGGCACCGCCAGTGAAGATCGCCTCGTTGAACATGGCACTGCGTTTGAAGACCGCTTCGTTGAACACAGCGTTTTCGGTGAAGACCGACTTGCGGAACCAGGCGTTGTCGGCGAAGGCCGTCTCGTCGAATACGGTGAAACCGCTGAAGACCGCCTCGTCGAACTGGGCACCGCCGCTGAAGATCGCCTTGTAGAATGTGGTGACGCCGCTGAAGACTGCCCCGTCGAACAGGGCGCCGCCATTGAAGATCGCCCTGTAGAACACTGCTTTGCCAGTGAAGGTGGCTTGGCGAAACGCGCCTGTTCCGATGCGGGTGTTGTTTAGGGTGAAGTCGATGAGTTGAGCGCCGGTGAGGTCAAGGTCAAGCGGCCCCCAGTAGGTAGCGCTGTGTTCGGGCTTGAGGTGGTCGCCGAGTAGGCGTTGGGCTGTGAGGCGGACTTCGCGTTCCTGGGTTCTCCCTCGGTAGATTTCGCATTGCTCCGCGCCGGCACCCTCTTCGCGATCCTGCTCGAGTGGGAGGTCGTAGGGCATGCGCAGGTAGGCGCAGAAGACGTTGACGATGGTCTGGCGTTGGGTCTCGTTGTCCTGGGCGAGGCGTTCGAGCGCATAGAGGCCACCAAGGCGGACCGGGGCCTTGTCGGAACCGAGTTGTTCGACGGCTTTGAGATACAGCTCGGTGATCCGGCGTTCGATCGCGTCGGCACGGGCATCCTCGGCGACGCGCTCTTGGTGCGCTCGGGTGGCCGCAGCATCGGACTGCTGGTGAGCGAGCGTGGCTTCGGTGGAGTATTGACGGCGCCAAGCGAGGTACAGCGCGACCACACCACCACTGCCCACACCGACACTCAGTCCGATCTTCAGCGCGTCCAGCCGAGCCTTCACCAAGTCCGCGTCATTCAGCCCTTTGGTTGCCGCCCACCACAGTGCGACCACCGCCCCCGCGGTGAGGACCGCGATCACGACGGCGGTCGTCCACATCGCGGCCAGCGTCAGCCCTCGCAGCTGTCTCCCCTGCGCGGATACTGAGGGGCTGCTGAGCGCTGGGCGCGCGTCGTCGGTCATGACTTGAACCATCGCGGAAACCGGTCAAGACGTTGCAGGCGCGACACAGTCACGTCAGTGAACCTGCCCACGGTCGTGGTCGTGGTCGCACTCGCGCGCGTTGCGGCGCGCTCGGTGGCGCGGGGTACGGATCTTGTCGTTCGGACTCGGCCGCGGCACGCCGGCTCGATGGACTGTGTGCCCGCGAACACGCGGCGAGCCGACGGAGCCGCGCGACCGAGCACAACCACTGCAGGAACACGAACGATTCGCCCACCCTCACAATCGGGCCGCGCTGGCGGCCTGTTTCGACGGTGATGCCCGCCGTATACCGGTCCGGCGCCTAAACGTTCGGATAGGCCAGCACGATCCAGTGGCCGCCAAGCAAAGACCGGGTGCCGCTAGGTCGAGTGATGACCTGAAGGCAGGCGTCCCCCTCCGCTCAGGATCTTGGCCGCCCATGGGTGTCCCGTGTCCTGACACCACGCTCCCGCAACCTGATCAAGACGGTCACGTGGTCGACGTTCAGGTGTTCACCGACTCGAGCGAGAGACCAGCCGAGCTCGTAAAGGTGGATGGCCTCATCGACCTGCTCAGGCGACAAGCCTCGTCGACGCATCTGTACGCCGTTGCGGCGGAGAATATTGCCGATCGTTCGCCGATTGACGCCGAACCGGGCACCCAGCTCGTAGGTCGTGGCCCCCTTCAGGTAGCCATCGATCAGCGCTTGGGTCTGGACGGCGTCGAGTTGCCGCGCCCGCCTCGTTTTTGGCCGGTCGACGGGCGGCGCTGCGGGCGCGGACGGGTCGGGGAGCTTCTGAAGCAGCATCTTCAGGGCTTCTACCTGGGGTTTTGTGTTGTAGTAAGCTCCCCCAAGGTCCACAGTGACGAAACACCGCCCACCTGGCAAGCTTGCCGAGGTCGGGCGGTTTTTTCGTTGGCCTCACTTTGAGAATTGACCTGGCGAACTCCAGCTACTGTTGATAGCTGGAGCACGCCGTCCCAGCCACGCCAACTGGAGTCGCATCGTCTGCTCCAGCTATGCGACCCGGCCGGGTGGTCTACCCGTGACCCCCGCAGCCGGTGTCGAACTCTGCCGATTTACGCAGGTCAGACAATGCCCGTCCAGGATCGGACGTCGCACTGCGCCAAGCCGTATCAGGCTCTGCTTCGGCAACAAAGCCCGCGAGCGGCAACCTGATTCTCGCTGATCTGTGTCAGATGACGCAGACCACCGGGGACTCGAAGCGGCACCCTGCAGAAGCCCGAAATTCCTGGGCGCAGATTTGACCACGGAGGGGATTTCCTTGTTCTCGATACTGAGTTCCACACCGCGACCCGCGCCGACGACCGCGAGCCGCACCCGACGCCGCCGCCGCCGCACGGCCGCGGCGGCCGGCGTAGCCGCTGTCGGGCTTGTTTTCGCAAGCGCCCCCGCCGCCACGGCAGCGCCGGCGTCCGTCGTCCGGGACTTCTACGTCGACTACGGGGCCAGCTACGCCTCCGGCACCGCCACCTTCACCAACCGGTCGGTGATCCTCGACGGCACCCTGCACGCGGTCGGATGTGGCCGGGTCATCTACGGCGACGCCTATGCGGGACCCAACGATTCCGACTACCTCGGCAGCGGGAGTTCGACTCCGCGCTGCGACGGAAACTGGCCGTTCCACGTCCCTGTCCCGGCGGACAAGCCGGGCGGTGCCGACCGTGTCTTGATCACACTGGCCGCCCCGGACGGCTACGACGCCGTGTGGGTTTTCCGCTGATCGGACTCAGGCGGTAGCGGGCGCGATCGCGTTGGGAGTGTCCGGCGGCGGGTGTTCCCGCGCGGTCGCGTCCGGGATCTCCGACCCGACCGTGTCGTGTCGGCGCTCGACGAACGTTCCTAGTTCGGTCCGTGCTCGGCGGCGATCCTGAGGAATCTCGCTATCGAAGATGACCGGCTCCCTGAGCGCCAGAGTGCCAGGGTCTGGTACGGCGTCGCATCACCGACCGGCAGGTAGACGACGTCCGGGCGGACGTTCACGGCGGCCAGCGAGGCGGGCACCAGTGCCACGGCTTGCCCGAGGGAGACCACCTCCAGCAGCTGGGCGGTGTCGCGCACGACCGGCCCGTCGGACCGGCGATCGGGATGGCCCAGCCAGTGGCCGCGCTCGACGATCCGCGAATCCGCCCATCGCGGAGCGGGCTCGGCGAGCAGATCGGCGACGCTGAGCACTTCGTGCCCGGCGAGCTCGTGATCGGCGGCGAGCGCGGCGACGCGCGGCTCGGTCGTCAGGAGTTCGGTTTCGAGGCCTTCGCCGTCCACACAGGCGGCGATCGCCAGATCGGCGCCTCCGTCGCGGACCAGCCCGGCCTGTTCACCGAACCCGCTCACCATTACACGGATCGCCGGCGCGGCCGGATCCTCCTGGAAGCGTTCGCGGACGCGGTGCAGCAGTCGGGTGGCCACTCCGGGTTTGGCGGTCACCACGAGCGCGTTCCCGTCCCGCCGCGTCCGGCGGACGGCTGTGTCCAGTGCGGCGAGGACCTTGGCCGACTCGGCGAACAGGGTCTCCCCGGCGGGAGTCAGCGCCAGCCGCCGCCCGGTGCGGTCGAACAGTTCCGCGCCGATCCGGCGTTCGAGCCCACGGATGGCCCGTGACAGCGGCGGTTGCGCGATGCCGAGACGACCGGCCGCGCGGGTGATGTTCAGGTCTTCGGCGACGGCGCGGAAATAGCGCAGTTCGCGGATCTCCGGATCCGGCATACCGCCAGGGTAGGGCCCGCACACCGGATCGGTGCTTCTGTTCCGGCGTGCGGTCGGCTGAGGTGGTGGCATGCACCCCCACGAAGTCGCGCTCGTCACCGGCGGCGGCAAAGGCATCGGCAAGGAGATCGTCCGGCGACTGGCCGGCCGCGGACTCACCGTCTACCTCGGCGCGCGGGATCCGGAAGGGGGCGGCGCGGCCGGACCGGGCATCCGGCCCATCCGACTCGACGTCACCGACGAAGCGTCCGTGGCAGCGGCGATCGAAGCTATCGAGGCCGAGACCGGCAGGCTGGACGTCCTGGTCAACAACGCCGGCATCACCAGCGAATGGGGCCTGCGCACCACCGACTTCACGGCCGCGCATTTGCGCGAGGTGTACGAGGTCAACGTTTTCGGTGTCGTCACGATGATCTCGGCCTGTTTGCCCCTGCTGCGCCGCTCCCCCAATCCGCGCGTGGTCAACCTGTCGAGCGGGCTCGCGTCCCTCACCCTGCTGAGCGATCCGGAGATTTCCCTGCCCACCGAAGGATTCCTCGCCTACAGCTCATCCAAGGCCGCGCTCAACGCCTTGACCCTGCTCTACGCCGAAACCCTCCGTGCCGACGGCGTCAAGGTCAACGCCGTCAGCCCCGGCATGGTGCCCACCGACCAGAACGCCGGCGCCCCTTTCCCGCGCGGGCACCGCACCGTGGCCGAGGGTGCGGCCGTTCCGGTCCAGCTTGCGACGATCCCCGCGGACGGCCCGTCCGGCGTCTTCCGCGGCCCGGATTCCCTCGAGGACGTCATCCCCTGGTGAACCGGACTCCGCCGTCAAGGACCACCCTCTCCGACGCCGCGCCGCAGGGATCGGGGTTCCAGCCGGACTTTGGGCCGGGTCGAATCTTTCGCGATGGACTCAGGGCGCGAGGTCGAGGAGGGCGCTCAGCCGCCGCAAGACGTCCAGCTGGGCCGGGTTGTAGAGCTCCACCAAACCACGAAGGACCATCGGTTCGGAAAGAGCCACCCGTGCCGTCGCTTCCGTCAAGGCCGGCTGGGTTTCGAGCTGATGGCGCGCGACCGGCGCGAGAGCCTCGGCCAGTCGCTGTCTCGTGGCCTCGTCGGCGTCGGCGTCGGCGTCGAACTCCGCTTGCGCAAGGGGACGAGGCGCCGAGTGCAACTCCCGCACCGCGTCCATCGCCTTCGTATCCAACACCCGCGAGAAGACCATCAGTATCGAACGTTCGACTTCGGACAGGTCGGCGACGTTACCGTCGAAACCCGGTGGCAGGTCGACAAGGCTGCGGCGGTCCAGGATCAACGCCAGCTCCTTCCGCATCCGCTCCTGCCGTTCGATGCTCGCCTTCAGCTCGGCGTCCAGCGCACGCAACGTCCGCTCCGCGTTCCCGTCCGACTCCTCCATCCCCTCGATGTCGGCCAGCGGCACCCCCAGATCGACGAGCCGCCGGATCCGCAGCAGCCGGATCAAGTGCGTGATGCGGTACCGCTTGTACCCGTTCGCTCCTCGTTCCGGCTCGTCGAGCAGACCGATCCGGTGGTAGTAGCGGACGGTCTTCAGGGTCGTGCCGGCCAGCTCCGCCAGCTCACGTGTACTCCAGGCCATCCCCCGCAGTGCACACCATGCCCCAGGGACACAGTCAAGGAATGTCACCGGCAGGCGGACGTCTTCGTTGACCATGCCCCGAGGACACGGTCTCTACTCGAACCGGACGACGCACGACCGACCACCCGAGGGGAAACCATGCGGAGAGCCTTGACCATCGTCATCGCGGCGGCCTTGCTGGCACCACCAGGACTCGCTCAGGCGGGTGAGCCCGCCCAGGCGTTGCGGTGGGGCGAGTGCCCGGCCGACGTCGCCGAACCCGGCCTTCAGTGCACCACCATCGACGTCGCCCTTGACCACCGGCGCCAGGACGGACAGCAGATCCAGCTCACGGTCTCCCGGCTGGCGAGCAAGAATCCCGAGAAGCGCCGGGGGGTGCTGCTGACCAACCCCGGGGGCCCCGGTGGCAGCGGCCTCGACTTCCCGGGCGGGCTCGTCGATCTCGGGCTGCCGCAAAGCATCCTGGACAGCTACGACATCATCGGCTTCGACCCGCGTGGCGTGGGCCGGAGCACCCCGGTCACCTGCGACCTGACGCCGGAACAGCAGAACAGGGGCAACATCCCGCCCTACGCACGCGACGCCGCCGACGTGCTGACGCAGGCGCAGAACGCGAAGGCCGTCGCCGAGCAGTGCGCCGAGTCCAAGACGGCGAACCTGCTCCCCTACATGTCGACCGCGGCCACCGCGCGCGACATGGACCGGATCCGCGAGGCACTGCACGAGGACAAGCTCTCCTTCCTCGGCTATTCCTACGGCACCCATCTCGGGGCGGTCTACGCCACGCTGTTCCCCGACCGGAGCGACCGGATCGTGCTCGACAGCAACCTCGTCCCGAGCGGCCTGGACCGGGTGGCCAGCCGGTTGTTCGGCCCCGGAATGGAAAAGCGGTTCCCGGACTTCGCCGAGTTCGCCGCCGCGCGTCCTGAATACGACCTCGGCACCACTCCGGAAGAGGTCACCGCGAAGTACTTCGACCTCGCCGCCCGCCTGGACAAGGCACCGGTGCAAGGTTTCGACGGCACCCTGTTCCGGCTGGCGACCTTCGCATCCCTGTACCGGGACAGCCGGATGCCCGAACTGGCCGCGATCTGGCACGCGCTCGACACGAACCAGCCGCCACCACCGGCGGCCGCGGCGAAGGCTCCGCAGAATCTGGAGAACGCGGTGGCGAGCCACCTTTACGTGCTCTGCAACGACTCCCGCTGGCCGAGGTCGGTGGGCAGCTATCTCCACGACGTCTCCGTGGACCGGAAGCGCTATCCGATGTTCGGCGCGGCCGGGGCCAACATCCGCCCTTGCGCCTTCTGGCGGTCCGAGCCCGCCGAACCACCCGTGCGGGTCGGCGACCGGGGCCCGTCGAACGTGCTGCTCGCGCAGAACACCCGCGACCCGGCGACACCACTGGCCGGCGCCGGGCACATGCGGCGCGCCTTCGGTGACCGGGCCCGGATGGTCACCGCGGACCAGGGCGGCCACGGCGTCTACCTGATCGGCGCGAACAAGTGCGCGAACGACACGGTCACCGCGTTCCTGACCACGGGCGAACGGCCGAGGGACGATCGAACCTGCGTGGCGGAACCGGCCTGACCTCCGCCGGTGCCGGGCCGGTCCGCGCCAGGACCGGTGATGATGTGGGCCACGCGACGTCGTCGATGGCGAGCCACGGCGCGGCGGCCACGACCGAGGGGGTGAGCCCCGTGAACGCCTTGACCTCGCGGTGGAGGTGGGATTGGTCGGCGTAGCCGCACTCGGCGGCGACGCCGGCGGCGGGGTGACCGGTCGCGAGGAGGTGGGCGGCGTGGTCGAACCGCACCAGTCGGATGGCGCGTTTGGGGCTGATTCCGAGCTGGGACCGGAAGCGGGACCAGAGGCGCTTGCGGTCCCAGCCGACCTCGCCTGCCAGGCTGTCGACCTGTATCCGCCCTCGGCTCGTGAGCGTCCGCCGCCACGTGTGGGCGACTCCCGGTTCGACCGGTGTGCGGGCGCGCATCCGTTGCCCCACGACCTCTGCCGCGATCCTGAACCGTTCATCCCAGGACTCGGCGGCACGCAACCGGTCTTCGATCCGTTCGGCGTCGCGGCCCCAGACGTCTGCGAGAGGTGCCATCGTCCCGCTGAGATCGGGTGCTGCGTCGAGCACCGCGGCCGCCACGTCCGGCTCGAGCCGGATCTGGAGACATTCGCCGACGCGGCCACCTGCCCGCAGATCGCCGGGCATGAGTCCGATGACGACACTGCCGCGCTCGCGCCGGCCGCGGCTGTCGCAGACGATGCCATCTCCCTCGCTCAGGTCGATGAGAAGGGTGACGGATGGGTGCGCGACCATGGCGATGTCCACGGGGGCGGGGAGACTCTGGCGGAACCCGGCCATGCTGATCCCCGGCAGCCGGTTCGACCGGCGCGGAACCGCGATGTCCACCGTTTCCCAGTCCGGTGGTCTTCCGGTCGACAGCACACGGCCAGTCTAGGGATCGAGGACCACGGGCGGGGTGTCAACGGTCCGTTCCCGCGAGGTCCAGCTCAGCACTAGTTCGCTGATCGCCTCCGGCGCCTCGAACATGGGGAGGTGCCCGACGCCGGGCAGCAGTTCGATCCGAGCGTCGGGCACCACCTCGTACTGGTGCACCGACGCCGGGTCCCAGCGAGGGTCGGCGGTACCGAAGACCGCCAGCACCGGAACGGTGAGGGCGGCGAGACGATCGGGCACGCCACGCTCGGCGATGTACTCGGTGTTGCGGCGCAATATCGTCCTGAACGTGCGGTACGAGATCTGCTTGAGATCGGCGACCGCATCGTCGGGTACGTCCACCGGGCGAGCGGCCGTTGCCCCGATCCCCTTGCGAATCATCGCGTCCGAACGCCTCGGCCAGATCAGCGGGCCGAACGGCGGGCCCAGCAGGATCCGAAGGATCAACGGCTGGGAAAGCAGCGCGCCGGGATGCGGGCCGCAGCTGATCAGCGCGACCGAGCGCACCAGATCGGGGCGCTGTTCGGCGAGGGCGGTGGCGACGTAGCCGCCGCTGGAGTGCCCGACAACGGTGACCGGACCGCGGCCGAGGTCGTCGAGCACCGCCGCCACTCCGCTCGCCTGCGCGGGCACGTCGTAAGACCGTGCCTGCGGGGACTGGCCACAGCCCGGGAGGTCGACCCGGATGACGTGGTGGTGGCAGGCAAGGGCCGGGACCACCGGGCTCCACGAGGCACCCGAAGCCCCCGATCCGTGGACGAGCAACAGCGGCGGCGCCTGCCGCGGACCGTCGTGCCTCACGTGTATCCCCTGCGAATGCTCAACACCGTTCTCGCTCATGCGTGGATGGTGCACGGTCGCCGGCCACCGGTCTTGGACGAATGTCGTCGCGCGATCGACGCCGTGGGAACGGTGCTTAATACCGCTGCGCGTACCACGTCGGTGGCTCACCGAACATGCTCTCGAAGTCACGGATGAAGTGGCCCTGGTCTGCGTAGCCGAGGTCCGCCGCCAGCGCTGCCCAGTCGATCACCCCGCCGGCGGCCATCCGTGCGGTCACCTCGTGCAGGCTCCTCTTCGCTGTGGCACACCCCGCCATGCTTCGCCGCCCGTGGTCCGGCGTCTGGGACAGCGCCGGACCACAGGCGGCACTGTCCTGGTGTACGAGGACTTTCGCCGAACTCGAACTGATCACCGAGCCGGCATCGAAGCCGGTACCGTACCGGTGACAACGATGGCCCACGATCAAGGCGTTGCGAGGTGCGGGATGTCCGTGTCGGACGAACGGGTTCCAGAGGGTGTCGACGTCCAAGTGCCCAGTGCGGCACGGGTCTACGACTGGCTGCTCGGCGGCAACCACAACTTCGACGCCGACCGCGCCGTCGGGGAAAAGGTCATGGCGGTCCTCCCCTCCGGCCGTCAGGTCGCCGCGTCCAACCGTGCGTTCCTTCGCCGCGCCGTTCGGTACATGGTCGGGCAGGGCATCACCCAGTTCCTCGATCTGGGCTCGGGAATACCGACCGTCGGCAATGTGCACGAAATCGCGCAAGACGCGGACCCCGACTGCCAGGTGGTCTACGTCGACTACGACAAGGTCGCCGTCGCGCACAGCCGCCTCATCCTCGACGGCAACCCGAACGCCACCGTCGTCGACGCAGACCTCTGCCGCCCCCAGACGGTCCTGGACTCCGCGGCGGTACGGGCTTCGCTGGACTTCGACCGGCCGATCGGGCTGCTCATGGTGGCCGTGTTCCACTTCATCCCGGACAGCCTGCATCCCGCCGAGATCGTCACCCACTACCGCGACGCCCTGCCGGACGGCAGCCTGGTCGCGCTGTCGCATCTGACCGCCGACCACGCGCCCCGCGAAATGGCAGCGGTCACCGACGCGATGAAGAACAGCCGGGACCCCATGTACTTCCGCCCCTACGACGAAGTCGTCGCCCTCTTCGACGGACTGGACCTGATCGATCCCGGTGTGGTGAGCGCACCACTGTGGCGACCAGAACCGGGCCTTCGCGACATCGAGCCGGACGACGTCTACGCCGGCGTGGGACGCAAAATCTGACGCCACGAAGACCTCGGTCTCCGGCTTCGAGGTTCACGTCCGGGAACGAACCCGATCTGGTCAAGCCGCGCGACCGTGCCGCTCGCGGTCGCGTTGCAGACCGGTCGGCGCCCTTACAGTTCCGAGCGAGCGCGGGCGCTGCGTGTGCTGGCGTTCGCTCTCGACGTGGCGATGCAGACGTTCCGTCAAGGCGCTCGCGGTCCGTGCCGGTATCGGCGCGATCTCCCCTGACGAAGCCGAACGCGCGATCGGCAAACTCGCCACGGCGGGCCCGGGCGCGGCCGCGTTGCTCGTTCTCGCCGACCGCGTCGGCTGGGCGCTCGGCGCGATCGTCACCGGGGTCATGGTCGTGGTGTCGGTGGCCAACGACCTCGACGTCCTCGGTGAGGCGGGCCGGGTCCAGCTCGCGGCGTTACCTCTCGCCTTGGTGCCGTTGACGGCGCTGGTCGGTTCGCTGGGCAACGCGATCCTGATGGGGACGCCCGTCCGGTGGTGGCCGCTCGCCTGCGACGACGGTGCTCGGTGCCCTGGCAGGCTGGGCCGCGCGGAGGGTGAAGTACCGACCGCCGTCGTCACCATCCCCGGGCCGACCGGCGCCGTACTACCCGGACCCGCGATGTACCTGAGCCTGTCACAGATATTCGCGCTACACCGCACCGCGAGCCGTACTCCCGAGCTGAACTGAACGAAGCCGCTTCTCGGTGGCGCCTCACGCGGCAAGACAGCGTCAACCCGTCGCCATCACCCGCCGCGACACGCTGTCCGCGTGCACCGGGGCGACGAACACGCTGCGAGGCGGCGCCGGTCTCTCGTCGTCCGGCAGGTCAAGGGTGGCCAAGCCGTCCTGCCACCGCACCCAGTCCTGGACACACAAACCCAGCCAGAACTCGACATCGTCGCAGTTCCGGCGGCGACAAAGGTTTCTGCTGCTGTCGATCGTCATAGACCCATGGAACCCTCCTCCCCCCATTCACCTCCACACTACTGCGACGCGCCGGCGACACGCTCGCGACATACCCTGGGACGTCGGGAGGCCCTGCCAGATCAGCTCACGGACCGTGACCGCCCAGCCGACGGCGGGAACGCCACCCGCCTCACCCGTTCCGGATTCCAGCACCGAAATCGGCGTACAGTGGGCCCTGTCCCCGCCGGCTGCACGACAATGAACGAGACATCGTCCATTCCGGACAGTCGATCTGGGGCCGACGGGAAGAAGGCGCCATGACCGCCGATCGGAAAGACCTCAGCCTGATCGCCGAACGACTCCGTCTCGGCGCCGGTTTCTCCGCCTCCGAACGCGATTGGGTCGCCGAACGACTGGCCGCGCTCGGTTCCAGGCTGCGTTCCTTCGACGAAGGCCAGGTCGATCTCGAAATCAGTGTCAAGGACCGGCACGGCGCGGGGCAGCAGCTCACTCTCGAATGCCGGCTCCATCGCTTTCCCGGCCTGCACCTGGTGGCCGGTTCTTCGGCGCCGGATCTGCCGGTCGCGCTCAACGAGGTCCGCGGCGACATGATCCGCCAGGTGGACCACGCGAAGACCCGCACCGAACCGCGGCACAACCGCGCGCTGCGACACACTCCGACCACCGCGTCAGGAGCGTGACCGCGAGGCGTGGGCGAGGATCGCGTCGATGTCGGCAGCGCCGTCGGCGACCTCACGGGACAGGTCCGCCAAGCGCAGGTTGTGGCTGCGGGCGTAGCCGCGCAGGGCGGTGAAGGCGTGTTCCATATCCGGATCATGGCTGCGTGCGGACAAGACGCCCTTCGCCTGTTCGATGATCACCCGGCTGTTCAGCGCGGACTGAAGTTGCTCGGTGAGGACCCCACCACGGACGATGGCGCGTTGTTGGAGTAGTCCGATCGTGGCGACGTCGGCGAGCGCCTGGCTGAGCGCGGTGCGATCCGCGTCTTCCCGCACGGGTTCGGTGTGGAGCAGGGTGAGGCTGCCGACGACCATCCCGCGCAGCCGCATCGGGACTGCTTCCGCGGCGCGGAATCCGGCCGCGGCCGCCGCAGTCGCGAACTGGGGCCACCGGGCGGCGTCCTCCCGGAGATCGGTGCTGCGCATCGGGCGGCCGTCGCGGAGGCAGTCGATACACGGCCCGTCTTCGGTCTGTACCGCCAAGGTTTCCAGCAGTCCGGCCCGTTCGGAGGAGGCGGCGGCCATCCGGAGCCTGCCCTGGGCATCGGCCAGTACGACACCGGCGGCGGAGACCTCCATCAGCCGCACGCACTGTTCGACGAGCGTGCGCAAGAAGTCCGCGACGTCGAAGTCGTCCACGAGGGTGTCCGCCAGCTCGACGAAAGTGCGCGCGAGCAGACGTTCCCGTCGCATGGCAGCCGAGGTTTCGCCGACCGCGATTTCTTGCGGTTTTTCTGTCATGTTTTCATTCTCCCGTCTCGAGGACCAGTTCGCGCCGCACGATCCGCCTGCCCACCTCGTCCAGCGACAGGTGATGGACATAGGCGTAGGCGCGAATCCGGATGAGGGCTTCTTGGAGACTCACGTCGAGTTGAACGGCTACGACGCCGGTGGCCTGATGTACCGCGCTGTGCAAGTCGCCTTGTCCCAGCAGTATCGCGCCCCGCGCCGTCTCGGCGTCGTCCAGCAGGGCCACTGTGCCCGCCTCTGCCAGGGCCAGGGCGCCGGAGAGGTGTGGCGCGCTGAGCGGTCCCGGTGTGGTGCGGTACAGGTCCAGCACGCCCATGCGCGCGGCGCCGACTTGGAGCGGGAACGAGAACACCGCCGCCACACCGAGATCCACCGCTCCGGGCGCGTAAGCGGGCCATCGGTCGTGCTCGGCGCCGAGATCCGGTACCAGTACGGCCCCGCCCGAAACGAACGCGTCCACGCTCGGCCCCTCACCCACCGTCAGCTGCAGGTCTTCCAGTCGCTTCCCCGCCTCGCCGGTGGAGTGCGCCAGGATCTGGGTGCCGTCGGCCAAGGAGCTGGCCATCACGCTCATCCCGGCCCCGGAGACGGCCAGTTCGGTGACGCACAGTTCGCAAATGCGCCGGACCACGTCGAGGTCACCGTCGGCGTCACCGAGAAGTGCGAGAAGCCGTTCGGTCATGGCAGAGCGAGACGGAGGATCTTGCGGACGACCGAGCCGAGTTGTTTCGACAGGGAACCGGTGTTGTAGGGCAGGCCGTGCTTCTCGCAGATCTCCCGCACTTCGGCCGCGATCCGCGGATAGCGGCGGGACGGGATGTCCGGGAACAGGTGGTGCTCGATCTGGTGGCTGAGGTTCCCGGACAGCAGGTGGAACAGCGGGCTTCCGGTGATGTTCGCGGACCCGAGCATCTGGCGCAGGTACCACTGTCCCTTGCTCTCGTTCTCGCTCTCCTCTTCGGTGAACACCTCGGCGCCGTCGGGGAAGTGGCCGCAGAAGATGATCGAGAAGGCCCAAAGGTTGCGGACCAGGTTCGCGCTGAGGTTCGCCGCCAGCGTCACGGGGAACAGCGGGCCGGTCAGCGCGGGGAACACCAGGTAGTCCTTGCCCGCTTGCCTGCCCACCTTGCGCAGCATCGGGCCGAGCAACGGGCGGACGTCCGCCCACGAACGGCGGCCTTGCACGATCCGGTCCGCTTCGAGGTCGTGCAGCATGATCCCGTACTCGAAGAACACCGCCTGCGCCGCCGCGTAGAGCGGATTGCCGAGGTAGTACGGATTCCATTTCTGATCTTCGGTGATCCGGATGATGCCGTAGCCGACGTCGCGATCCTTGTCGACGATGTTGGTATAGGTGTGGTGCATGAAATTGTGCGAGCGGCGCCACTGGTCACTCGGGCAGACCATGTCCCATTCGAAGGTCCGCGAATTCAGCGTCGGGTCCTTCATCCAGTCGTACTGACCGTGCAGGACGTTATGCCCGATCTCCATGTTGTCCAAGATCTTCGACAACGACAGCGCGCCGACCCCGGCGATCCACGCCGGCGGGAACCAGCCCGCGAACAGGAGCAGACGGCCCGACAGCTCACTGAGCCGTTGCACCGCGACGACCCGGCGGATGTAGTCGGCGTCGTCCGCGCCGAGATCCGCCACCACCCGCTGCCGCAGCGCATCCAGCTCCTTGCCGATGAGCTCCACCTGGGCCTGGTCGAGTTTTCGGGTGGTCGTGGCCATGGAGCGTCTCCTTGCCGTAGTCGGGTATTCGGTCGAGGCCGGGTGTCGATCAGCACGCCGTTCGCGGGATCGCCGACGGCACCGTCGCAACAGTCCACAAGGACTCCCAGCACGGCGCAGGACACCGAAACCCGTCGCTGCCGGGAGGCCGGCACGATCCAGGCGAGTACGCCCACGGCGGCTCCTGGGCAGAGCATGCAACGCCAGGGTCTGGGGCGAAACCCGATACACCGCGATCCGTTCCGCCGGTTCCAGCCGCTCGATCGGGTGACACCTACCAGCGTAGACCTTGATCTCGGTGCCCGCCCACCGAGGCGAGACCGATACCTCCGGCCGAGAAGCCGATCCGGAAACGCCTCTCTACCTCTCTCCACGAGGTAGGCTGCCAAGACAGCGCCGGAGTGCCCAGACACCGCCCTCACGACGATCACCCGTCAACCGGTCGCATCTGTCCCTTGGCCGTGCGCAAGTCCTCGCGTGCGGCGAGCTTCAGCGGTGGCCGGCCAGTCTGGAGCCCCGGATCGTGAACCTCGTAACGCTCGATCCTCGCCGTTCCCCTCGTCCCCGAACGGACGGCACGGCGCACCGTTCTCCCCCGTTGGCCGTGACCATGGAGCGGCTCGGCCGCACAACGGTGCTCGTCGTGGACGGTGACCTGGACCTGAACACCGCACCCACGGCACGCCAAGCGATCGAGTCGGCGTTGAACCATCGGCCACGACGGTTGATCGTGGACCTGAGTCTCGTCCGGTTCCTGAACTCCACCGGGCTGGAAGTCCTGCTGGCCGCCCACCGGCAAGCCACCCCGCACACCGACCTCCGGCTGGTCGCCTCCACGCGCGCCGTCTGGCGGCCACTGCAGATCACCCGGCTCCACGAACACCTGGTCATCCACGACTCACGTTCGGCGGCCATCGCCGCACCTGCCAGAGCCGGCGACGATGGCGAATCAATTACCCATTGAATATTTCACCAGGCGGGGCCGTGTCAGGAAAAGGCGCAGCGCTCGCGATCTGTTCTCAGGCCACAAGGAGAAGAATGCGGTGGCGATCTTACAACCTAGGAACTGTACGGTACAACGCGGTGGTCACCGTAGCGCTCAAGGCCAAGACGAACGTGCGCTTGATGACCAAGGATCATTTCGCCGCCTACCAGCGACAACAATTCTATCGAATGCTTGGCGGAGTAGCTGTCACGCCACTCTTCAAGGTGACCATTCCACAAAACGGAGATTGGTACGTCGTGCTGGACGTTGACGGCCTGAATTCGCCATTGCTCCCGGCCGCGGTATCGGTCGCGCGTTGACCCTGTCGAGCGGCTCGGCCACCAACCGTGCCGTGGACGCCTGACGCGCCCGCCGGCTACGGGCCTCGGGCAGTTCAGCATCCGACTGTCCCGCGGCAGCGTGACCTGGGGGCAAGACGGTCTCCTGCCGACCGGGCACTCGTCGCTCACACTGGCCACGACGTCGGCCGGTTCGCGTCGGTCACGACCAACTCGAACCAGCTCCCGACCGACTCCGCCCTTTACGAGGGGACAGTTCAGCGATCTGTGATCTCAGCCGCCGTACCGCTGGATATGCCCCGGCGCGCTCGCTGAAACGGGCCGTGGGCACGTTACTTTTCAACTCCTGATTTGTGGTTCGAATGACCCATGCACTCGAAACGAGGCCCGCGTTACCGTCGTGCAGGCAGCAGGTCAAGGAAATACCCGAATCAGAAGGGAACACAATGCCTCGTTTTTCGCACCTTCCCGCGCTGGTCGCGGCGACAACGCTGGTTCTTTTGTCGCAGATGTTCGCCACGGGCGCTGTCGCCGCGGCGTCCGACTACAGGAGCATCGATGTCGGCCCCGTCAGCATGGCCACATCGATGGACTGCTGGGGAGAGCGAAAGTCCGTGGGTGACGCGTGGGTCACTCTCGATGGGGACTACGTCACGGTGCGAGACCACTGCGACGACGGAAATCCGGTCATGGCACGGGTGCAGATGACGGTCGACGGGACCGAACGGCATTGGATGTGCTACAACCATTCAGGCGCTGGAACCACACAGGTATGTGGCCACGATTGGCCTGAAGGATATGTCGGATTCAAGACACTGATCTTCTTCGCGTGGGACGGTATACGCGAATACAAGATGGGGACTCTGCGGCACTGGCGGGATGGATAAGCGTTCAGCGCACAGAGAACCGGCGGCCAGGCGCCCATTTGGTACCCATACGTGTCTCGTGGGGTCGTGAGTGGCAAGGGCGGTTCTAGTGAAGGTAGGGCAAGCCACTCGCGACACCCTCGCGCCAGACCAGGGCCGAGGGCCGGCCTCACCCACGAACACGACACGTTCGACCGTCTTCTCGATAACCCGCTTTATCACTCACGAGATCCCCCTCGGGACCGTACAAAGCGCTCGAACGGGACACTTTGGCGAGTCCGCTCCCGCCGTCAGCTCCGCTGTTCAGAGCACAGAAATCCAGCAGGTGAACCCTCAGCGTCTCCGAGTGTAAGTGTGACGAGGGGCCGTCGTACGCTTCGCGGTCGTACGCTTCGTAGTCGTCGTGGTGCGATGAGTCGTGGTCCGGGTCGTCTCCGGCGTCGTCTGCGTCGGATGCGTCGTGGTGGTCACCGGGGTCTTCGGCAGGAGCGCTGTCGGGGTCGTCACCGTCGTCGAGGGCGCCACCCTGCCGCTCCCCGACCCGCCCCCCGCGCACGCGCCGAGCAGCGCAACCGCGCCCACGACCAGGCCACACCACCACATTCGCATGGCCCGGACCCTAACAGCCCGCCACCCGCGGATCCGGCGAACGACGAATCCGGGCCGGCTCGGTCCGCTACGGCGAGACCGTGATCAGACCGCGGCTCGCAGGCGATACAGCTCGGCCAGTGTGGCGCCCTCCGCGCCGATCTCCGCACCTGTGCCCAACCAGGTGGCCGCCTCGTCGTGCGGCAGCCTGCCGATCTCGATCTCCGCGAGACAGCGACCCGGCCGGACCACCGCGGGGTGCAACCGTGCGACGTTCTCATTCGTGGTCAGGCAAACCAGGACGTCCAGGCCCTGACCGAGCAATCCGTCGGTCAGGTTGAGCAGCCGGGACAGGGCCTGCCCGGAGTCGCGCTTCGCGTCCGCCCCGACCAGTTCATCGCAATCCTCGAGGACGAGCAGCCGCCATTTCCGCCTGTCCGCTCGCTCCTCGCCGAGCACCACCGAGGTCAGATAGCCCGGATCGGCGAACAGGACCTCGGGGTCCAGGACGTTGTCGACCTGGCACCAGTCCCGCCATTCCTGCGCGAGCGCGCGCACGGCGGTCGTCTTGCCGGTACCCGCGGGGCCATGGAGAAGGACCAGCCTGCCCGTGACGTCCCGCGGGCGCACCGCCATGAGCGAGTCGAGCGCGGTCACCGCCGACCGCGGGTAGTTACCGCGGATCGCCCGCCACGGCGGCAAGTCCATGGACCTGGGCGCACGCACGCCCGCGCCACCGCACCCCTGGACGTGCCAGAATCCGACAGGCACGGCCGATTCCCCCGGCGTACCCGTCCGCGCCGTCCGGACGGCGGCCGCGAGCACCTCGTCCGCCAGGTCGCCGGAGGTGGCACATACGCACACCGTCGCGGCACCGGCAAGCCTGCGCATCGCCACGAGTGTCCATCCGGGACCGTGGGCGAGGTGTGAACGCCGCCCGTCCAGCTCATACGTCAGATCCGCGCTGACTCCCGGGGGCAGCAACGTCGCGTCCGGTGAGACCTCGGTGATCTCGGCGGCCCGGGAATGGGGCTTCGCCCCGGTGATGAAATGCTCCATGGCCAGCGAGTTCAGCACACCTTCCATCGGCGCGTTGCCACCGAAGAACATCGCTCGTTCAAGGGTTTCGGCCGGTACGGGCTGGGATGTTTCCGTTGTCATTGCTGTCACGAAGCCACGATCCATCCGGTGAGACCGCCGCACATCAGGGACCGTCCCCCAATCACCCCTGACAGGGATCAAGGACGGCCGCCTGTCCGCCACGATCGACGGGATGGTTTTCTCTGGTTCTGGAAACGGACACAACCGCAGCCCGGACGAGAGAGAACCGAATGACCAGAGACAACAGCCCCGAGATGGTCGCGGAGCTGGATCGCCTCGACCAGGCGGTCAAAGCAGCTCCCGCCGGGGACACGACGGCGCAGATCGCACTGTGGCGCCAGGCGACTTCGCTGGAGCACTGGTTCTTCATCGCGCGCGGCCCGGCCGACCGGCCCCGTCCGTACGCCGTGGCCGCCGGGCAGGGGTCGATGATCTGCCTCTACAGCAGCGCCGCGCGCGCGAACGAAGCCGCCCTCGGCCTCGGCCTCGCCGATCCGGACGGGGGCGCGGTGCCCTTGTTCGGCGTGCCGATGCCTGCCGCGATCGACTACGTCGCCTCGTTCGGCGAGGCCGGCGTCTTCGGTGTGACGCTGGACCATCCGCGGATCGGCCACTACATCCCACTGGCGAATCTGGGGCTGCTCAAAGGCTGGATCGAAGGGACCGCACCGTGAATAGTGACACTCCGGACAACGGCTTCGTCGAGGTGATCGCGCGTGAGGTGGCGGCCGACCCCGGCAATCTGGCGCTGCGCGAGGACTTCGTCACGCTGCTGTTGGAACAGGACCCGGACCGCGCCGCCACCGAGCTGGCCGCGTTCGAGGCACGCGGCGGCGATCCGGCGCGGGCCCGGCTGCTGCGGGCCCGGCTGATGGCGGCGCGGTTGCGAACTTCGACCCCGGCCCCGGCCCCGGCCGACGAGGACCGTCAGGACAGCGGCGCCGCTGTCCCGGCGTCGCTGTGGGACGCCGAGCGCCCGGCGGTGACGCTGGCCGACGTCGCGGGTCTCGCCGAGGTCAAGCAGCACCTGGACACCGCGTTTCTCGCTCCGCTGCGCAACCCTGAATTGGCGGCGGCGTTCGGGCAGAAGCCGGGCGGGTCGCTGCTGATGTACGGCCCACCCGGTTGCGGCAAGACGTTCATCGCCAGGGCGATCGCCGGCGATCTCGGCGCGTCCTTCATCCACGTGACCCTCGCGGACCTGCTCAGCAAGTGGATCGGGGAGAGCGAGAAGGCGATCCAGAGCGTGTTCCGCCATGCCCGCGCGGCGACACCGTGCGTGATCTTCTTCGACGAGTTCGACGCGCTCGGCGGACGACGTACCTCCGGTGGAGGCGGATCGCACGCGATGCGGATGCTCGTCACTCAGCTTCTGGAGGAGCTCGACGGCATGGCCGGAGCGAACGACGGGGTGTACTTCCTCGCCGCGACGAACCGGCCGTGGGACATCGACTCCGCGCTGCGCCGACCTGGCCGGATCGACAAGACCGTGCTGGTGCTGCCACCCGACGCGGTCGCCAGGGCGGCGATCGTCCAGGGCGCCCTTGACGGCAAACCCGCCGACGATGTCGACGTCGTCGCCGTCGCGGCGGCGACCGAGGGGTTCTCCGGTGCCGACCTCGGCCACCTGACGACAACCGTGCTGCAGCAGGCGATGGTCGAGTCGCTGGGCAAGGGTGAGCTGGTGCCGGTCACCACCGACGCGCTGCTGGCCGCGGTCGGCGGCATCACCCCGTCCACGACGTCCTGGTTCGACCAGGTGGCGCCGGTTCTGGAATACGGCGTCGACGACGGAACCTTCGACCAGCTCCGGGCATACCGGGTCAAGCGAGGCATGCGATGAGCGCCGACGTGGAGCGCGACCTCGACCTCGCCTGGGAACTCATCGGAGCACAGCCGACGCATCCCAAGATCGCCGAGCTGGCGCTGCGGGTGCTCGCGAGCCAGCCGCAGCGGAGCAGCGCGTTGATGGTGCTCGGTGATCACCGTGAAGCGTGCGGCGAAGCCGACGAGGCGCGGCGGCTGTTCCTCCAGGTCGCCGCTCTCCGCAACAGCTGGTTCACGATGGCGGCTCGTGCGCTTCGGCATCTGGAATCAGCGGAGAACAACCATGACGAGGCGCTGCGATGGGCGCACACCGTGCTGGGCGAGAACCAGGAGGACTGGGACGACTGGATGCAACTGGGCCACGCCCAGGCACGCTCCGGGGAGTACGAGGCCGGGTGGCGGCAACTCGACGAGGCGGTGGCCCTGTGCGCGAGGACGGCGGCGGACGACCTCCCCAAAGCGCTGCGGAAACGCGCACAGTACCTGCTGGAGAGCCTCGCACCACCCGAACGGTTCGCTCCCGCAGCCGAGGAGGCCATCCGGACCAACGCGGCGGACTCCTGGGTCGCGATGCTGCTCGGCTACGCCTACCTGGCGCAGTACCGGTTCGACGACGCCGAACAACTCGGTCTGCGACTGCTGCGCGAGGATCCGACCGACGACCTGTTGCGGAGCCTGGTGGGGACCGCTCGGGCCATGCTGCAAATCGTCGAGAAAGCGCGCGGCGACGACATCACCCTGACGGACATCCAAGGCACTGGCGCGCTCGAGATGGCGTGGCAGCAGATGCGCGACCATCGGCTCGGCATCGACCTGCCTTCCGCGCTGGCGGCGCTGGACGCGGTGCTGCCCGCAGACCTGCGCGCCACCCTGCGGCCAGGCGCCGAGGATCTGGCCGATAAAAAGGTCGGCTCGATGGTCGCGAAGCGGCTGGTGACCTGGCACGACGGCCAGCAGCCCGGCTCCGGTGCCGCCTGGGGTTCAGCCGAGCCCTTCCGCCTGATGTCGGCGGACGAGATCATCGCCATGGACGCCGAGATCGAGGCCGACCCGGCGGCGCACCCCGACTGGCCCGAGAGCGGACTCTGGGAACAGGTGATGACCGACGACGCCGGGACCTACCTGGTCGTCGTCGCGTTCGGGGCCCTGGTCCGGCGCCGGCCGGGACAGCCCGACGAGCCCGTCGCCGACTCGATGGCCGACTGGATCTGGGACCGGGTGGCCGACTTCGGCGGCCGGGACCCGCGACCGGCACCCCTGAAGACCGAGGAACCGTCGGCCCCGGGACGTCGCTGACCGGCGAGATCACGGTCGACTCCGGCTGCCCTTTCACCTGAGCACAAAGGTGTTGTAGCGGCCGGGATCGCGGTCGCCGCGCTGCCACTCG
Organism: Amycolatopsis sp. WAC 01375; assembly: GCF_003947325.1. Taxonomy (NCBI): domain Bacteria; kingdom Bacillati; phylum Actinomycetota; class Actinomycetes; order Pseudonocardiales; family Pseudonocardiaceae; genus Amycolatopsis; species Amycolatopsis sp. WAC 01375. The sequence continues at coordinate 74,665 of NZ_QHHW01000028.1, read as the reverse complement.
GCGTGGCGCCGGAGCCTGCCCAGCAGGTCGGGGGCGCCGGGATGAAGTTCTACGACAAGTGAGCCCGGTCTGACGTGCCGCGCCGGTGCCGAGGGGCCCGGCGCGGCACTTTTCGATGTTCACTGTGCCCGTTCCGCGGACAGGCGAGCCCGTTTCATGATTATTTGTGCGCGCACGTGTCACAAGACAGAACTGGGGCTACACAAGTGAAGAAGAAGATCGCGGCAGCCGCTGCCGTCATGGGCGCGCTGGCGTCGATGATCGCGTTCGCGCAACCTGCCAGCGCGGGCGTCGACCCGAGGTACTACTACGAGTCCAGCTGGCCGGAAGAGGGCGACTGCCGGCTCAATGGCTACTTCGGCCAGCAGAACGGCCGATGGTCGGCCTACTTCTGCTCCGCGTCGGCCTGGTCGTGGGACCTCTACATCAAGCCGTAGACGCCCGGTCCGGTCCTCCCCGTGATCGCGTGGGAGGACCGGGTCGCCCGTTCTGCCGCTGACACCCGCCCTCGACCGCGACAGCGAGTTCGCGGGGCCTGCCGAATAGAGTGGTCCGATCCGCTGGTTCGAGCACACCACGAACGCAGGCCCCGAACGGATGGTTGTGGTGACAGATTCAGGACGGCCGGTATCGCCCCGGCTGACGGTCGTCGGCTCCGGTGACACTTCCGGCGGCTCCGCGGGACGGTGGGCGGCCGTCACCGATGGCACGGCCCCGCTCACGGTCGGCGGGATGGCGGCCGGCGGGTTCGGGGTCGAGGCCGCGAAGTCGTTCCTGGCAGGTGAGCCGGCCGGACGGTGGTGGTTCGTGCTGGCCTTCGCCGCCGGGCTCGCCCTGGTCGCGCTCGGCCTGTGGGCGAGGAGCCGTCTCCGCCGTCGAGTGCGGGTCGGCATCGTGGTCACCGCGTCGGACGGCAGGCGCGGGCGGGCCCGCGCCCGGCAACTGGAGCAGCAGGCGGAGAAGTTCAGCCAAGGCACCTGCACGATCACGCTGAAGACCGGCATCGAGTTGCCCGGCGACGGCGCCTGGGACCGCGAGCTGGTCGACGCCCTCGCCGACGGAACGTTGTCCGCCACCGCGATGGCCGAACGCCTGACCCCCGATGCCGTCCGGATCAACCTGATCCCCACCATGCCGCTGCATGTCGCGTTCTGGTTCGGCGCCCGGCTGGGCTACACCCACGCCCGCGAGGTGGTGGTGCACGCCATCCGGCAGGCTGACGGCGCACCGGCGTACTTCCCCGCGACCTCCTTGCGCGCGATCGACTCCGACGTCGAACCGCTGGACGTCGACCGGCTGGAGGCCGTCGACGACGGAGACCCGGACAAGGTCGCCCTCGCGGTGGATCTGCAGGGCCGCGGCGACCAGTTCTTCGACCAGGTGCTGGCATCCTGCCGTCGCCATGGTTTCGGCTACCTCCTGCGGATCCGGACCGGGTCACCGGTGTTGACCGAGGACACCGCCACGTTCACCGGGGCGGTGGAGCAGATCTGCCGCGCCTGGCGCGAAGCGCCGCTGACCGCCGGCGCCCGGACCGGCGGGCACGCGATCTTCCTCAGCGGGCCGGTCGCGATCGCGGTCGCGCTCGGTGCCCGGCTGGCCTCGCCGGAACACGGGCGGTGGACGGCGTTCACCTTCGACGCGACCAGCGGCTCCTACGAGCCGTTTCCCCGTTCGGCCTGACCGTCAGGCCCACATTTTCTCGTTCGAGAGCAGCATCCTGAATCCTCCGTGCATGAACTCGATCCACTGCGGATAGGTCGTGTCGTTGACGAGATCCCACGGCACGAAGGATTCACGCGAGCGTTCGGTCTCGGCGACAGCGCGAAGGTAGGTTCTCACCTTCTTCCGCGTCGCGTTCAGGCTTCGGGCGGAGTAGTGATCGTTCGGGACCCCGTACGCCAGCATTTCCAGCGTCGCCGAGGACACGCCCAGCGACGAGTCCATGGGGACCTTCTGCCCCGGAACGGACGAACGCCTGCTCCCGGCGCCCTGATGCTTCATGCCGACGTGGTTCGCTTTGAGGTGCCGGACGAAGTGCGTGAACATGCCGTCGGTACGCATGTCCTTTTCCTTGACTTTCGCGATGTACTTCCGCGGATGGCTGACCTGGAGTTCACCGTGGCCGTCCCAGAAAATGACCCCCTGGTCCGCCGTGTTCATGGAAATGGGCGGCGCCTCCAGGAACCGTTGGCAGACCAGCAGATCGGCGTTGACGTGGCCAGGGAAGACCGGCGCCACCTTGAGCACCCGCTGGACCTTGCCCCATGCCACCATCGACGCCAGGCCCGGCGACATCGTCTCGAAGTCGTAACTCAGCGCTCGTGCCACGGTTTCCTTGAACCACAGGAATTCCGGAGTGGGCGCCCGGCCTTTCACCCGTTTGCCGAACCGCGTACCGGGGGCCGGTGCGAAGCCGCCTCGCCACTCGGGCACGACCGGGTGACAAAGTTCGACGACGATGTCGACGTCGCCGTACGGATCGACTTGAGTGCCCTTCACGAAGGATCCGTGCGGGTAGACGTCGAAACCGCAGCCAGTGGGCGCCAGCAGCCCGGCGATCCGATCTCGCAAGAAGACAAAAGTGGCCATTCTGACATCGCCGACCGTCATACCGACGATGCTGGCACATCACCGGGCACCCGGCAATGGCACCCGAAGCTCTTCAAAATCCTGTACACGCGCGGGTTTCTCGAGGTTTTCTAGACACTCCAAATAGGACAGTCGAGGCAGGCTGAGTAGTACTACTCGTGCGCAGCGACGGGAACCTGGGCAAGATCGATGAGGTCCGCTCACTGGGGGCGGCGTACACCGAGGAGAATCATGAAACTCCGTCATGCCTTCACCACGTTCGCCGTCACCGCAGGTCTGATCGGCCCGTTCGCCCCCGCCGCGGCGGCCGACGAGCCGATCGCGAGCGTCGAATTCGCCGCCGAGCAGGGTGCTTTCCCCGTCGACGGGAAGAGCGGCCACTGGGTCGACTCTCCCGAGCACGAGGTGATGATCCGCGAGGTCGGCGACGTCCTGCGCGTGGACGCCGACGCCGACAACGGTTTCTACCACTTCAGGCTCGACTTCAGCGCCCCGTCCGGCGCACTCCAGGTCGGCTCGTACGACCACGCGGCGGGAGCTCACATCCTCGCCATCTCCGCCGGTTTGGGCTGCTCGGACGACTACTCGACGTTCACGGTCAGCCGCATCGAACGCGGTGCCGCAGGACTCACCGCCCTCGACGCCACGTTCGAACAGCGCTGTGCCGACCCCACCGCACCGGCGCTGCGTGGCGAGGTCCACTACCGACGTTGAGATCGGGCCGCGTCGGGAACGGGCCCGGTTCCGATGGGAACCACGTCGCCAGAGAGTGATCGCCTTGCCTGGCCGCGAGGTCAGCACTGGCCGCGAATACCGGACAGTGCTGACCGCACAGGCCGATCAAGCGCATGATCGAGCCCGGTCACCGTCGCCGGCCTCAAGCCCCCGAGCGCGGCTTCACATCGATGGGTTCCCGTCGCCGGCACAGCCGGGCACCGGACCCAATTCAGGAACCTTCCACACGCCGTACATCGATTTGACGAGTTCGACGGTCGCAGGCAGTGCTTTCGCGAGATCGCGGAGCCAAGACGTGAACGACAGCCGGCTGTCCGCTATCGGCCGGAACCCGGAGAAGGTGGAGAATGCCGGATCGGTTTCGACAAGGTCGCCTGCTTTGAAGTAGTGGAACTCATATCCCTGGTGAGTCTGGAAAACGAAGGCATCCTCGAATGGTGTGAAGTCCGCCTCGTAGTCGTCGACGACGATCTCCCGGGCGATCTCTTTCGCTTCGAGGAGCCACCCGAAATCCCATTCGCCGTCCTGGCTCAGCCAGTAGGGGTTCTTTCCGCCGAACTTCAAGAACTCGACGTAGCGTGCGGGCAGGGTGTCCACACCTTGGGCCGACATCAACGCCTCGACCTCTTGATCGGAACAGCCGCGCACCGTGTTCACGTCCACGTACCCCTGCGCGATCAGCGGCTCGACGATACCTGTCAAATCGAACATGAGCACCGGGTTCCAGTCAGGGGCAGGACATTCGATCGTCGGCTTCCGGACGACTTCGCGAGTCTACGGCTCACCTGTCACCTGAGTCGCGGGTGCTCAGCCGCGGGCGACCTCGCTGGCGGTGCTGAACTCGTATCCTTGCGCCCGCAAGCCGAGGACGACCGTGTTCAGGTGTTCCAAGGGCAGGAACGGGTGGAAGAAGAAGCTGGCCACGTTGTCGCGGACCACCTTGGACTTCGCGCCGTCGGCGAGCAGGTCCGCGGGCAGCCGGGCCGGATGCTGGTTGAACGGTTCCGGCGCGACGTGGTCGAGGTTCTCGGGTATCACCACCGCGCCGTAGACATCCCGCACCGGGTAAGGAAAGTACTGACCGTATTTGGTCTGGTAGGACACCGTCGAGGTGGAGCCGCAGGCACCGCGCGGGCAGTATCCCGCGAAATAGCTGCCCTGGTCGTAGCGCGCCGCGAAGTGGGAGCTGACTTCCTTGTAGTCCACCGCCGAACCGCCGTAATGCGGGAATTCGAACACTTCCGGTTCGGGTAGCCCGACCCGGCGGAACTCGCCGAGCCCGGTGGCGATCCGCCCGCGGAACCATTCCGCGGAGTCGCCGGGGACCGGGCCGGTCTCGACGACGTGGTTGTTCTTGTCCACGATCGCCGTGTAGAACTCGTAATCCGCGGAGCTCGCCCCACCGTAAGGGTTCGCCATCTCCTCGAACTGGTGGCTGTAGCCGTGCATGATCAACGTCGCGCCACGCCGGATCGCGTGGTGCAGCGCGTCCACCAGGGCAGGGCTGTCGACGAGCCGGGCGAAGGTCGGCCTGCCGCCGTTGGCCACACCGTGCGGGTCCGCGTAGTACGGATAGACCGCGAGCGAGAACGGAATCCCTTGCCCACCCAGCAGATCGGCGATCCGGCGGATCTGGCCCGCGTCGGTGCGCGGGCCGATGTCCTCGATCCGCACCAGCGCCCGGTGCCGCTCCACGGTTTTCGGAGCGAGCGTGCCGAGCAGGATGTCGGCGGCGGCGAGGTACCGGTCTCCCTCGTTGACGTAGGAGAACGGCGCCTCCGCGAGGTAGGTGAAAGTCCCCGAGCGCACCGCCCACGGCGTGTGCTCGCCGGCCGTCACGCTGTCCGCGAGCACTTCGTTGACCGCCGGGTTATCCCGCCGCACCAACGGAACCGAGCCGATCTCGGGATTGCGCTCGAGTGACACGCTCTTGTAGCGGACCTCGGTCGGCGAGGTCGGTGTGCGGCCCACCGGCGTCCAGCCCCAGCGCGCGGTGATGCCCGGGTCGTGTTCGGCCAGGCGATGGATGTTCTCGCCCATCCAGACGACCGGCACCTTCGCGGCGGCCACGTCCGCGAGCAACACGGCCGGTAGCGCGGCTTCGCTGATCGAACCGACGTAGACCAGCGCCTGATATCCGCCGAGTTCGCCCGCGCGGTAGTCGGCCGCGGCGCGCATCGTCCAGGCGCCCGCCCGCGAGACCAGGTTCGCGGTCTGCATCGCGTGCGCCTCGGCCATTCCGGCCTCGTCCGCGCCGGCGGGCGGGTTCGGCGCGTCCCGCTCACCCGCGTCGTAGACCACCAGCGTCCGGTGTGCGCGGTTCCCGCCGGGACCGGGGCTGCCGACCTCGCTGGTCATCTCCAGCCGGTCGCCGAGGGAGACCGGGGCGGCCGCCGGCGAGGCGAGTATCGCGCTCGCCGGACGGGTGTAGACGACCAGCATCACCAATCCGGTCGCGACGACGACGGCCAGCGCCGCGAAGCGCAGCCCGGCGGGTGTGCGCCGGCGCGGGTTTTCCTTGCGGGTCATACCAGCACACCCCCCGCCACCACACGCGAATCCGCGTCGAACTCCTCGACCGGTTCGGCGCTCATGCCGAGCAGCCTGGCCAGCGCGCGCTCGGTCCGCGACGCGGCCCTTCCGTCACCGAACGGGTTGCCGTTGATCATCATGGCCGCCCGGGCCCGCCGGTCGGTCAGCAGTTCCGACGCCGTCCGCACGATCAGCTCGCGATCGGTGCCGACCAACCGGGCACAGCCCGCGTGCACCGCTTCCATCCGTTCGGTGACCTCGCGCAACACCAGCACCGGCACGCCGAAGGTGGGCGCCTCCTCCTGGATCCCGCCGGAGTCGGACAAGACCAGCGTGGCGGCCGCGAGCACACCGGCCAATTCCTCGTAGCGCAGCGGCTCGGTGACCACCACGCGAGGCAGGCCGCCCAGTTCGTCGTCGACCAGCTCGCGGACGGCCGGGTTCGGATGCGCGGGCAGGACGACGTGCATATCCGTGTGCCGGGCGACCAGTTCGGTGACCGCGCGCAGCACCTGACGCAGCGGTTCGCCCCAGGACTCGCGGCGGTGCGCGGTGACCAGTACCAGCCGCTCACCGCGGGTGGCCGCCTCCACGGCCGCGGCGACCCGCTCGTCCTGATAGACCACCGCCCCGCGATCGGCGATCGCGCGGATCGCGTCCACCGACGTGTTGCCGGTGACCACGATCCGCTCGGCGGGAACCTGCTCGCGAAGCAGGTTCCCGGCCGCCGCCGAGGTCGGCGGCAGATGCAGAGAAGCGGCTTGGGTGACCAGCCGCCGGTTCAGCTCTTCCGGGAAGGGCGAGGCCAGATCGAACGAGCGCAGGCCCGCCTCCAGATGCACCACCGGCACCCGCCGCCAGAACGCGGCGAGCGTGCTCGCCAGTGTGGTCGTGGTGTCCCCCTGGACCACTACCACCGCGGGCGGTTCACGATCGGCCAGCGCGTCGAGACCAGTGAGCATCTGGCCGAGCAGTTCGGGCTGGCCGCCGTCGCGGCGGTGCAGCGGCAACGTGGCGTCCGCGCGGACGCCGAACGTCTCCAGTGCCTGGCCGACCATCGTCGGATGCTGTCCGGTGGCGACCAGGTAGGGCTCCATCCGGCCCGCCGCGGCGATCGCCCCGGCGACCGGCGCTAGTTTGATCGCCTCCGGCCGGGTCCCCATCACGAGCCACACCCGAGGCCGGGTCGCTTCGCTTTCCTGTTGATTCCAAACCATTACTCCCCCAAGGTTCGAACATTCTTTTCAGCGATTCGCGCACTTCGCATGATCATTTGTGCGGGGCGCTGTGACCGATGCGACGCAGAGTGGTTCTGTCCGGTTCCCGCCGAATTTCCTCACCCGATCGAGGGAACCAGGGCCCGACTCCTCACGTCGTAGTCCACGGATGCGGGATCGGCCGGGGGGCCCGACGCATCACGCACAATCCTTCACACACAAGGAATTGAGCACGCTGAATCTTGGGGGAGAAATGTCTGTTGTCCGGATCGGGCCGTCCGTCGGCGCGACGGCGACCATGGGGATCGCCGCGGGGGCCGGCGCCTGGCTGCCACTGTCACTCGCCGCATTCGTTCTGTTGCTTTTCGCCACCCGGTCGATTCTCATCCGAATCGCGCCGGAACCGGAAAGGGGGCAGTAGCGAAATGGAAACCAGTCTGTCCGTCGTCGCCACCGTCATGGTCGGCGTGCTGATCTGGTGGCCGCTGCAGAACCTCGTACTGGCGGTGTTCGCCTGGCGGTCCCCGCAACGACCACGCAGTGTGCGCCGGACACCGGAGCCGGTGCCGTTCTGGATCGTCATCCCGGCGCTGAACGAAGAACGCGTCATCGCGAACACGGTGCGCAACGCGCTGGCCACCGGAACCCGGTACACGCCGGTCCGTGTCGTCGTCGTGGACGATGCCTCCGACGACGCGACGCCGCACATCCTCGCCGGCATCAGGGATCCTCGGCTGCACGTCCTGCGCCGTGAGCTGCCCATGGCCCGCCAGGGCAAGGGCGAGGGCCTGAACACCGCGTACCGCTACATCCTCGACATCGCCGGCCGGGAAGGCACGATCGAGCAGACGATCGTCGGGATCGTGGACGGCGACGGCCGCTGCAGCGAAGGGATGCTCGACGAGATCGCCGAACTGATGGCGGAGAAGTCGGTCGGTGCCGTGCAGTGCCGGGTGCGCATCCACAACCGGCACAAAACGCTGGCGCTGCTCCAGGATCTGGAATTCGGCGCCATCGCGGACTCCGCGCAGTCCCTGCGCGACCTGGTCGGCAGCGTCGGTTTGGGCGGCAACGGCCAGTTCACCCGGCTGTCCGTCCTCGCGCGGTTCCACCCTGGCCCGTGGTCGGCCTGCCTTGTCGAGGACCTGGAACTCGGTCTGCGCCTGCACCTGGACGGGATCCGCGTGCGCTACACGAAATCCGCGTGGGTCACCCAGCAGGGACTGACCGACGTGAAACGCTTGCTGCGCCAGCGAACCCGGTGGGCTCAAGGCAACCTGCAGTGCTTCCGGCACCTTCGCAGGCTGACCACGTCGAGGTTCGTCAGCGGCGTCGGCCTCACCGACTTCCTGATCTACCTGCTCTCGCCCTGGCTGACCGTGCCCATGTCGCTGCTGCTGGTCGGACTGGTCGCGGCGTCCGCCGTGGCGCTGGCGACCGGAAGCACGCTGGGCGGGCTGGTGGCCACAGTGGACACTCTGCCGACGTCCGTCGCGATGCTCGTCGGGCTGGCCATGGCACCGAGTCTGCTCTGGGGATTGGTCTACTGGGCCCGGCTCCGCGACGAGAACATCCTGCGCTGCCTGTTCGCCGGGCTGCTCTACCCGTGGTTCCTGGCGCTGGGCATCATCGCGACGTGGCGTGCGCTGTTCCGGCTGCTGTCCGGGCGCAACGGCTGGGCCAAGACCGAACGGCTGTCCGAAGACGGCCAGCCCGCACCGCCGATGCCGATGCCGGTCCCGATGCCCGCATCCGCGCCGCTCCCGCTACCGCGCCCGGCCGCCCCACCGGTGACGATCGATCCCAGTGTCACCCAGCCGATCCCCGCGGCGGTCCTCGCCGCGGCCGAGCGGACCCGGCCGGTCCCGCACCCGCTGGCCGAAACCGAACCGACGCAACGACTGGAGCGGGTGTGATGGCAGGCCAGCACCGGCGCCGCGCGAAACGGAACAAGCTCGTTCTCGTCCTGGCGGCCGCCGGGCTGGCCCTCGCCGCCGCTTCCACCATCGACCGCGATGACTCCGGGAAGGAGGCGTCCACCGGCTGGTACGTGACTGTGTACTACACCGCCGTCGAGTCGCACCACGACGAAGACCCGGTGCCGGTCACCGGCTGCCTGGTGATCGACTGCGAACGCGGCGACGACCCTCTCGGCAGCTACCCGGAAGACTTCGTGAAGGCCGTCGAGGACGAAGGCACCGGCCGGATCGTCAGCGGCCGTCACGCCGGCCGCTACCTGAACTGGTCCCACGACATCGGTTTCTGGCTGGACAACGCACCCCGCGACAGCCACGGCCGCCCGCTGGAACCGTTCGTCTCCGCCGCCGCTGATCCGGCCGTCCTCGGCGACGGCCGCCAACTGCGGATCACCGGCTGCGGCACCGCGGAGGACGGCACGGCGATCGACGCGGGAGTCTGCGAAAGGCTGCGTTCCGCCTCCTGGCGGATCATGGACGAGTTCACTCCCGGACTCGGCGGAGACCGGCACATCGACGTCTACCTCGGCGAGGAGACCGGGCCGGACTTCACTTCCGACCCGCTGTACTCGTCGCTGCACAACGCCACGCTGGAGCTCGGCAAGACCACTCCGTGACGACGCCCGTCAGGAGAGGCGCCCGGCCTCCGCCATCGCGCGTCGCCGAACCTCCCGCACGACACAGGAATCCGTGAACGCCGACGACACGGCGCTCAGCCAGGCGCTTTCGTCCCGCATGCTGGGGTGCGCTTCATCCTGCCCGGACGGCGGATGCGGCCAGCTTCGACCGGCCTCGCGCATCACCAGCGCCGCCGCGAGTTCGGCGGCGGCGCGCGTGGGTTCGTCGACCGGGGCACGCAGCCAGTCCCCGAGATGCGGCGGAACGTGGGCCCGCAACGCCAATAGACCGTCACGGATCTCGATCACCCTGCGGTACAGCTTGAATTCGAGGTCGTGGCGTACGGGCAGGGCGATCTGCGGGTGCGCGGCGACGAGTTCCTTCCACAGCGGGGTCACCGCCCGGATCCGTTGCCACGAGCGCACCAGCCGGAGCGCGCCGTCCCAGGTGGTGAACAGCCCGCCGAGGACCCACAGCACCATCGCGAGAAGTCCGGCAATGCGGGCGCGTGGCATGAAATCGAGGTCCGCGAGGTCGGTGATCTCCAGCCACAGCGAGGGAAGCCCGGAGAACAGCGCCCACGCGATGGTCGCGACGGCGGCGCAGACGAGGATCCGCAGACCGGTCCGGAAAGTCCCTTGTGGACGGTCCGCGGCGCTGCGGACCAGCGTCCGGGTGAACATCACCAGGCAGGTGACCCCGTACGTCGTGAGGACCACCTGGTAGGCGACGACGCTCAGACGCCATTGGAACGCGGGCGTGCCCAACTCGTGCCGGTGCGGGAGGATGTCCAGACAACACAGGATCATCACCGCCCAGCACAGCACGATGGGCCAGAACGGCGTCGGCTTCTCCGGGGTCCGGGTGCCGCGGACCAACTGGACCAGCGCGCGCATCGCGAGCAGTTGCAGCGCGTTGGTGACCAGTCGCGGGAGCAGGACGTCGCCGAGCAACCGGACCGTGGCGTCGGCGGAGACGGCGAGGCCTGCCGCCATGCTGAGGAAGAACGTGGCCAGATGCTTCGGCCCGGCGCGGACCGTCATCAGCCGGGCGAAGCCGAGCAACGCCAGCAGCCCGGCGGACAGATAGCTGATCACGAACCGAGGGCGTGACGCAGCCGATCGGATCCCGGCCCGGTGCCCACGGCGCGGCGCATGAGCAACGACGCGACGAGTTCGGCCTCCTTCTCCTGCTCGTGCGCGTACGTCGTGCGGCCGAGGACCCGGCGGACCAGGTCCACCGAAAGCGAGGGCGCGACCATCGCGGCGATCGTCTCCGGCCGCACCTCGCCTTCGACGTGCCCGCACAGCAGATGACCGAGTTCGTGCAGCAGGATGTGCCGCTGGTGCAACGGAGACGTGTCCCGCGTGTAGAAGACGTAGTCGGCCCGATCGGTGGCCGCGAGCACCCCGCACGGCGCCCCCGGCCGCGCCTCGAGCGGCACCAGTTCGATGGGCCGCCCCCGCATCGCCGCGACCTCGGCGAACAACGTGGTGACCTCGAACGGATCCGGTAGTCGCACGGCGGACGCGATGCGCTCACATCTGCGCCAAAGCGCACTCTTCCTGCCCAGCATGGCTACTCCCCCTGGTCACGCTTGGACTCGCGCCGCTTGATCGCCTCGACGATGTCGGTCACGGTTCCGAGCCCCTCCTCGGACAGCGTCACCGCACGCAACGCCAGATTGCGCACCGCGCTGTTGCGCAACGCTCCCAGCAACTCGACCTCTTCGGCAAGCGCCCTCCCCTGTTCGTCGTCGAAGAAGTACGCGGGCGGAACCTGGAAGAACGCCGCGAGCGCCTCCAGATGCCGTTTGGTCGGGTTGTCCCGGCGGCCCGTCCGCAGTTGCCAGAGGTAGGCGGCGGAAAACGACTCGCCGGTGTTCTCCCGGCAGGCTCGCGCCACCTCCTCGTGGCTGTACTGCTCGCCGTTGGGCCGCCGGACCACCTGGAAGAGGCGGTCGATCCGGTCGGTGAGCGTGGTCGCCCGTGGCTCGGTCATCGTCACCTCCGTAAGCTGAAATGAATGAACCTGGGTCGAGCATTCATCGTAGTTGACAACCTCGAAGGTTCTCGCTTACGGTTTCCACGTTAGCTGAGATGAATGACTGAGGGGAGTCGGTCGATTCTGGCTGACGAACCGGAGGGGGAGTTCCCATGAAGAAGTTGCTGACCGCGGCGGCCCTGGCGGTGGCCGCGGTGACCCTGTCGGCACCGCCGGCGCTGGCCGTGGAGACCGGAGAGTTCCACGCCAGCGGCATCGGCCCCGGCCCGGGGGCCGCCATCACGTCGGCGGAGAAGGTCGCCCGCACCTTCGCCCGCAACACGGGCTGGCTGGACTCGCAGTGCTACGTCCGCGCTTCCGACGTCCGGTCACACACGAGCTACTACAGCGCGACCGTCTGGCTCTACTGCCAGCGCTGACACCAGGAGGGGAAACCATGAACAAAACGATCGCCCGCGCCACGGGGGCCGCGGTCCTCGCGGGACTGATGACACTCGCGCCGACGGTGGCGAGTGCCGCGACGACCGCGCAGGAGACCCGCGCGTTCCTCGGGACGACCGTCGAAAAGACCTCGGCGTCGGCGAAGCGGACGGCGTTGCAGCAGGCCTACGACCAAGCCGCCTTTTACGGGTACACGCCCGACCAGTGCGTGACCATCCACCTGTACTCGGTGAAGATCAGCTTCGTGATGTACCGGGGTGAAGCCGGGATCCACTGCACGAAGTAGGCGGTCCGTGAAGGCCCCCTTGAGGGACCCTGGGTCCCCGAAGGGGGCCTTCACGGAATTCCAAGCTAGTTTGACCGGATGAGTCTTCTCGACGACGTGGCCGAACGCGACGGCTGGCGATGCTGGGTCTGCGACGAACCGGTCGATCCGGAGATGTCGGTGAACGACCCGCGGGGTCCCAGTGTCGACAGCCGGACCGCCGACCGGAAGGCCAAGCTCACCGAGCGGCTCGCGCACCGCGGCTGCAACACCCGCAAGGGCGCGGTCAAGGTGGTCATCGCCTGGCCGGATCGCCTGCACGTGGTCGAACCCGCGCCGCTGATCACCGTCGCCGGACGGCTGGAACGCAAGGGCGGCCGTGAACTGGTGGCCCGCAGCCCGACCGAACAGGACGCCCGGGAGGCGGCGGATTGGCTGGTCGACCGGTTTTCCCGGCTGCTACCGGGAGTGCCGGTGACCGCGGGTGTCGAGCCCGGCGGCGGCCAGTTCCTCGTCATCCTGAAGCGCGGCTAGGCCGTCTAACGGCCTAGAGGTCCGCCTTCAGCAGGGTCCCGGAAAGTCGCATATCCACTGGTCGGTGTCGGTTCGGTCGCGGAGATTCGCTCGCGGCCGTGAGGCGACCGTGTCGCGAAAGCCACTTTCGGGACATCAGGCGTCGCGAAAGTGGCTTTCGCAACGCATCTCGACCCTGAGTTCAGCGACAGCACCGGCGTAGCGAAGGCCCCTCTCCGCCACCATCCTGCCCCCGACGTTGCGAAAGCCACTTTCGCAACGTTGAAGGTTACGAAAGTGGCTTTCGCAACCCGCCACTTTTGACGTACCCCTAAAGTGTCCTCTATGGACAGTCGGGGTACGTGCCCGGCCACGGTAAGGAGCCCCGTCCCCTCAACCTCACTTGACCAGCAGTTATGCGACGTTGCCGTCATCCTGAAGCGCGGCTAGAGGTCCGCCTTCAGTTTCGCGTTGGCGTCCTTGACCAGCACCATCACATCCTGGTGGAGATCCCACGCCGCCTCGTCGTACCCGGCGAGGCGCAGGTCCGGCGTCTCCAGCGCGCGCTGCACCGCCCAGCCGGGCGAGCTGAGCGAAATGCCGTACCCGTCGTTGCCCGCGTAGTCGTTGTAGCCGAAACCGCAGGCCTTGTACGCGGCGAGCATGCGGTCGGTGGCACGCGCGTCCAGCCCGTAGTCCTTACCCGCCTCGGCCCGCATCGCCATCCGGCGGCCATGCGTGGTGACCACCGCGACCCCGCCGGGAGCCAGCGCGCGTGAGAAGTAACGCAGCAGCGGGCCCCAGTTCGGGGCATCGAGATGGGTCAGCACCGAACCGCACCACAGCAGATCCACATCGGTGACCTGCTCGATGTCGTCCACATCCGGCGCACCGAGCACCGCCCGCGCACCGAACGCCTCGGCGCAACCGGCCAGCGCCGCCGGGTCCATGTCGCACGCGATCAGCTCGGCCGCCGGGAAAGCGGCACGCAAGGACCGCATCACCCGGCCGTAACCGCACCCGAAATCCAAGAGCCGCTTGGGTTCCGGCCGTCCGGTGATCTGAAGGGCGGCGAGCACCGCACGCAACGCGTCCCTGGACACGCTCAGATAGTGCTCGATGTTGTTGCTCGCGAACATGCTGTCGCCGTCGGCGATCGTCGTGCTCACGCCCGTCATGATCCGCGCGACGGTCTCGTCCAGCGTTTCGCTCATCCGGCAACCGTATCGACCGTCCGGCGATCCCTGCCGGTCCGGTTCCCGATGTCGCATCGGAGACGCTCAGTGTCTCCAATGCGACATCGGGAACACGGCCGGCAATCGAACCGTCGCTCAAACCGGGTTCACTGGGCGTCGAGAGCCCGCCGGAACGCCCTCAGATCGCCGACGAACAGGTCGGGCTCTTCCAAGGCGGCGAAGTTCCCGCCGCGGTCGTACTCCGCCCAGTGCACCACGTTGGGGAAGTCGCGATCCACGAACTTCCGGATGGACATGAACGGCGCCTTCGGGAACACCGCGACGCCGAGCGGCGCCGAAATCGGCGGGTACGTACCGGTGGTCGCGGCGATGGGCAGCTGGTCGACGATTTCGTAGTACAGCTGCGCGGAAGAACCGCCGGTGCCGGTCAGCCAGTAGAACATCACGTTGGTCAGGATGCGGTCGAGACTCGCGGCGTCCTCCGGCTTGGTCTCCGCGTCCGCCCAGTCCTTGAACTTCTCGATGATCCAGGCCAGCTGGCCGACCGGGGAATCGACCAGCGGGTACGCGATCGTGTTCGGCCGGGTCGCCTGGAGCTTCATGGAACCGGAGAGGACGTCCACGAAACGGGCGGTCCGATCCAGCCGAGCCTGCTCGGACGCGCTCAGGCCGACGAGATCGTCCGGGTTCCCACTGGGTTTCGTGACCAGGGTGTTCAGGTGGAGACCCGCCACGTGGTCCGGATCCTTCAACGCCACGAAAAGGGAGACCCCGGACCCGAAGTCCCCGCCTTGCGGCACATAGTGATCGTAGCCGAGGCGCTCCATCAGCACCGCCCACGCCGAAGCGATCCGTTCGATCGTCCAGCCGGGTTCCGAGGGAGGGCCGGAGAAACCGAATCCCGGCATGGCGGGAATCACCAGATCGAACGCGTCGCGCGAATCGCCGCCGTGCGCACGCGGATTCGTCAGCGGACCCACCACGTCGAGGAACTCGACCACCGACCCTGGCCATCCGTGCGTTATCAGCAGCGGAAGCGCGTCGGGTTCGGGCGAACGAACGTGGATGAAGTGGATGTTCGCGCCGTCGATCTCGGTGACGTACTGCGGCAACGTGTTCAGTTCCGCCTCGGCCGAACGCCAGTCGTAGGAGTTCCGCCAGTAGTCGACGACCTCCTTGAGATAGGCGGTCGGCACGCCGCGATCCCAGCCGACGTCGGGAAGATCTCGCGGCCAGCGCGTCTGGTCGAGGCGACGATCGAGATCGTCCAGCTGCGATTGCGGTATTTCGATGCGAAAGGGTTTCAATGGACTTCCTCGCGTGTAGTGCCGACGTGGTGACCAGTCGGGACGGACGGCCTCAGAGATACGTCGTGTTCGGCTCTAGCCCGCACAGATGCCTGCCGAGCAGTTCGATGTTCGTGTTCGGGCTCGTCAAGGCGTGCAACGCGATCGTTTCGATATCCCGATGTATCCGCTGGATCGGCACATCGTTGTAGATCGAGCTACCGCCGCTCGCGGTCGAGACGATCCGGATGGACTCCTGTGCCAATTGTGCCACCCGCCCCATTTCGACCCGGGAGCGAATTCGTTCGGCTTGCGTCCACGGCTCGTTGCGCGCCGCCTTCGCGTCCACCAGGTCGGCGAACGTCTGCGCCCGAAGCCGCGCTTCCTCGGCGAGCAGAGTGGCCTCGCCGACCTGGAGATGCGTGAGCGGCGCGGTCAGCTGCGATTCGTAATCCGTGTACGTGATCTTCCGCCCGGGAAGCCGGTCCAGGAAATGCTCGATGGCGGCCTCTGCCGCGCCGACACATTGACCAGCCGTGGCGATGGTGGAGGTGACCAGCATGGGCACCTGATAGATCGCCTGGGTGGAGTTCGTCTCCGATTTGCATTGCTCGTCGAAGAATTCCATCACCGGGCGAACTCGCGCTCGGGGGACGAACACGTCGTGCGCGCGAACGCTCACACTGCCCGAACCGCGCAGGCCGTGAGTGTGCCAGTCGTCGATGACCTCGAAGCTCGACGCCGGCAGGATCGCCATGATCGGACCTTCACCGGCGCCCGCTTCATCGGGTTCGGCGACCACCAGTTTCCAGTGACTGTGGAGTACCCCGCTGTTGAACCTCCATTCGCCACTGATGACATAGCCGCCGTTCGTCCGCGACGCTTTCCCGCTCGCCGCCAACGTTCCGCAGACCCGCGAGTTCGGAGTCGCGAACACCTCGTCCTGCACCTCGTCCGGATACAACCCGGCGATCCAGTTGATGAGCGACCAGACCGAAACGCAGAAAGCGGCGGAACTGTCACCGCGAGCGATTTCCGCGTGGACGTCGATGAGCGTTCTCGCGTCGCTCTGATACCCACCGTATCGCGTGGGAACGCGCATTTTGAGCAGGCCGGAACGTTCGATCCCCTCGATCACGTCCGCGGGGAGCCGCCGGTTCTCGTCGATCCATTGAGCACGTCCCCTGATGAGAGGGACCAGCTCGGATGCGCGCGCGACCAACTCCTCTCGTGAAGGGGATTGGATATCCAGCACCATCTTGACCTCCGGCGATTCGTTCGCTTGGAGCGCGGTATGACTGGATCCTGTCCGCCGCGAACCCGGGCTGCATCTCCGAGTGTGCCGTCCGGCGCCGCCACAAGATCATCTCGGCCTGCCGCACTACGATCCGTGATCACGGGAAGAATCTCCGCGCCGGGCGATGAGTTTTCCGGCGCCGGCGAGTCTGTATTGACGAGACGAAGGGAGACATCGTGCGGAAAGTGATCGTGCAACAGTTCGTGTCCTTGGACGGCGTGGTCCAGGGGCCGGGAACGCCGGACGAAGACCGCGAAGGCGGTTTCGAAGGTGGCGGCTGGACCGCGAAACACGCGGGCAGCCTGCTCAGCGACACCTTTTTCACGTGGACGGCCGACGAGGACGCGCTGTTGCTCGGCCGGAAGACCTACGACATCTTCTACGCGTACTGGCCGACGACCGGCGATCACCCGATCAACAAACGCCTCGAGGCGATGGACAAATACGTCGCGTCACGCAGTGTCAAGTCCGCTGACTGGGTGAACACCACCATGATCGATGGCGACGTGGCCTCCGCCGTGAAAGAGCTCAAGGACGGAACGGGCGGACCGATCTGGGTGTCGGGCTCCGGCAACCTGACCCATACGCTCATGCGGAACGGCCTGGTCGACGAGTACCGGCTGCTCTTCTTCCCGGTGGTCGTGGGATCCGGGAAGCGTCTCTTCGTGGACGGCGCGATCCCCGCCGACTTCGATCTGGCCTCGTCACGCACGGTCGGCGACGTCATCGTCGCCACCTACGAACGCCGCGACTGACGCCGCCCGTCCGGCGATCGCGACCGGTCACCGCCTGATTCCCGGCACAGCGATCAGTTTGGGCACTCCCGCCTGGTCTGTACTTCTGTCGCCTGCACGCGACTACCGACCATCACGAGCATCGAACAGGAGTGTCTGGCAATGACGAGAACTACAGCTTCGATGGGCGCAAAGGGGATGCGGCCTTGAATACCTCAACCGTCACCCCGTCCCGTCTCCGGCCGGGATGGGCGCTCGTCGCAGTGGGCATCGGCGTCTTCCTGACGTCACTCGACGTCGTCGTGGTCGCGACCGCGTTGCCGAGTTTGCAGGCCGAACTGGGCGCCAGTCTCTCCGAGCTGGAATGGACCATCAACGGCTACAACCTGGTCTTCGCCTGCCTCGTCCTCACCGGGGCCGCGCTCGGGGATCGCTTCGGGCGCAGGCGGATGTACGTACTCGGGCTCGGCTTGTTCGCGCTCGCGTCCGTGCTGGCCGCGATGTCGACCTCCATCGACACCCTGATCCTGGCGCGGTTCGCGCAGGGTGCGGCCGCCGCGGTGGCGATGCCGCTGAGCATGAGCCTCCTGGCGGACAACTTCCCGCCGGAGAAGCGCGGCGCCGCCATGGGCATCTGGGGAGCCATCGCCGGTGTCGGCATCGCCGGCGGCCCGGTCGTCGGCGGCTTCATCACCGAGGGGCTGTCCTGGGAATGGATCTTCTGGCTGAACGTTCCCTTCGCGATCATCGCGATGGCTCTCGCCTACGGCGTCCTTCGTGAATCGTACGGCGGGCGACCGAAGCTCGATTTGGGTGGTCTGGCACTGGCAGGTGTCGGCCTCTTCGCGCTGACTTGGGCCGGTGTGCAGGCGCCCACCGTGGGCTGGGGCAGCTGGGAGGTCATCGGCGCGCTGATCCTCGGCGCCGTGCTCATGGCCGCGTTCGTCAAATGGGAGACCCGGACCAGTCACCCGATGATCCCGTTGGCGTACTTCCGGAATCGTGGTTTCGCCACCGCGAACGTAGTCGGTTTCTGTCAGCAGATCTCGGTGATCGGCACGCTGTTCATCCTCGCGCAGCTCATGCAGACCGGACTCGGCCTCGACCCGCTCCAGACAGGTCTGCGTCTCCTCGTGTGGACCGGTATGCCGTTCCTCGTCGCACCCATCGCGGGCAGCCTGGCCGACAAGTTCGGCACCCGGCCGTTCATGGTCGCCGGCATGCTGCTCCAGACCGCCGGGCTGGCGTGGATGGGAGCCGTCACGGCGCCCGGCATCGGCTACGGGCAACTGATCGGCCCGCTCATCGTGTCCGGCGTCGGTATCTCCATGTGCTTCCCGACGATGACGACGCTCGCGTTGAGTTCGGTTCCCCCTGGCGACACGGGGACCGCGGCCGGGGCCAACAACGCCGTCAAGGAACTGGGCAGCGTCTTCGGTGTCGCCATCCTCGGCGCCGTCTTCGCGATGTACGGCAGTTACGCCAGCCCGGCTTCGGCGATCGACGGCTTCCAAGCGGCACTCTACGTCGGTGCGATCGGCTCGGTCTTCGGTGCCATCGTCGCGGCGTTCTCCCCCGGGAAGAGGGCCGCCGGTCTGTCCGCGCCCGCCGGCGACACCGGAACCCCAGATCCGGCTCCCGCCGAAGGCGCGACAGGACGGTAGGTACCCCTCGAAGCCAGGGCCGTGCCGGGAGACCGGCACGGCCCTGGTTTCTGTCGTGAGCGGGGTGGGTCGTGAGTGTTTTGGGCCGTTTTGGCGAGCCTCCTCTTAGGTACCTACTGCGTGACCTGCGGCGCTTCTTGCGTGATGCCTGGTTTGAAGTACATGAAGGTCCCCTTCCTGTACTTAGGCGCAAGGATGGGGTCCTTCACGCACTGTCGCTGTGGCGCCGAGGCTCACGGGGGCGTTCCTGCCCGGCCCCGGTGTGTCGTGAAGGGCCCCTTTGAGACCTTCAACGTCTCAAAGGGGCCCTTCACGACATCCCCACGGACCGGTGACCACTCACGTGGTACCTAAGACACCTTGGCTCCAACGACCCAAAACACTCACGACCCCCTCGCGCCTGGCCAGGGCCGAAGGCTCCCTGAGTTGCTCAGGTTCCGGCTTTGATCAAGTCGGTCGAGAGGGCCGGAACCGGAGCAGGTAGGAAAAGCCGGTCCGTGCCCAACGCTCAAGGGCCGAGTTCCGCCGTCGGCGGGAACCGGGAAACGAAGTCGCAGACCGAGATATGGGTCGGGGTGAGTGAGATGATCGCCCAGTCGTTGTCCCGTTCGACGTGCCCGTCGGCCCAGTCTTTCAGTTTCCTGTCGTCGCCGATCATCCGGCGGGCCATCTCCAGATGTATTTGCGGGATCCCCGAACAGATCTCGATCGAAGTGGTCCCGCGTCCGGTCACGGCGATCGGCGCGTAGTCGACGACCGGCAGGCCGAGCGACGACGAGATCTTCACCCGCGCCTCGGCCGCGGTCGGGCCGGGACCGACGTCGAGGGAGAACGCGGCCTCCGGGCGCGCCGCGATGGACTTCACTTTGTACGCCGAGGCCGGCGACGCGAAGATGAAGGCCGCGCCGTCCCAGAGATAGACGACCGGGATGACGCGGGGGCTGCCGTCCAGGCCCGTGTATCCGAGCCGTAGCGCGATGGGCATCTCCAGCAGCGTCCGCACGACCGGATCGGTCTCCACGAGTCGCACGATGTCGGAGTATTTCATCTAGTACTTCCTCACGGAGTCACGACGCCGGAACGAGGCGCCGATCTCGTCGTTCGGTCTCACCCTGGCATTCGCCCGAGGAACGCGACGAACTTGTCCGTCTCACTCGCCGAAGGCCCCACTTTGACCGGGGGCGCGAAGAAGGGCGACCGATGCGACTCTGGAATGACAGAGTGGCTCAATTCGAGCAGGTCACGAGCCAACTGTTTCGGAACGTCGAGATTGTGGCCGCAGGCATGCGAAATGTCCCACGCGTGCGCGGCGACCTCGATCGCCCCCACGCTCGCGGCGACGCCACCGTCCAGCGGACGGTCGCCGATGGACAGTGACGGCGAGGATTCCCGCATGCTCACGACGCTCAGCAGACGGCTGGCCAGCACCTGTGCCGTGATCGTCGGTCCCGGCTTCGGCATCGGCGCCGAAGCCATCGCCCCCTGCCCTACTTTGAAGAGTTCGACTCCCCCGGTCACGATCCCCTCGTGCAGGTCCGCCATCGACTCGTTGACGTGCCAGAGAAGTTCGCGCAGGGTCCATTCGCTGCACGGCGTGGCCCGCTCGAGATCGACCTCCGCGATATCGGTGAAGACCACGAGCGCATAGACGATCGAGCCCTCCAGCAGCCTCGACCCGTCCGCGAACCCCACTCCAGGCACGGGTTTCACGTCCCGCTCGGTCCAGACCGACGGCCGAAGACCTCCGGCAGGTCGAAGAGCTCGAACAGGCCGGGCGACTGGTACGACACGATGTGGTCGATTCCTTCGTTGGTGACCGACACGACGTTGAGTTGATGTGCGCGGTGCACTCCGTCGCTTCCCCGCAGGTACGCCGCGAACGCGGGCTGCCCGTTCGCCGAGGTCCGGACGAGCCGGTTGTCCCCGGCCGCCGAAGGACAGAAGCGATCGATGAAGGACTCCATCGCGTCGCGGCCGGCGATCCACATCGGCAACGGCGGCATCTCCCAGACCGCGTTTTCCGTCATGATCCCGGCCAGCGCGCTGCTGTCCGCGTTTTCGACGGCGGCCACGTATTTGTCCAGCACCGCGCGGCGGGCGGGCACGTCGACGACCTCGTCCTCCGCGGGAGCGGCCTTCTTGACCGTCGCACGAGCTCTCTGCAGCGCGCTGTTCACCGCGGCATGGCTGATTCCCAGCAGGTCCGCGACCTCGGGTGTCTGCCATTTGAGCACGTCACGGAACAACAAGACCGCGCACTGCTTCGGTGGCAGCAGCTGCAAAGCGGCCACGAGGGCGAGCCGCATGCTGTTGCGCGACGCCGCGACGGTGGCCGGATCCTCCGTCCCCGCCCCGAACACCTTGTCCGGGCTCGGTTCGACCCACCGCACGTGCGGCAGTGGCGCCAGCGCGCTCGGCGCGACGTCCAGCGGAGGATGGCCGAGGCCCGAAGGCAACGGCCGCCGTCCGCTGCGCTCCAGTTCGGTGAGGCACACGTTGGTCGCGATCCGGTACAACCACTGACGCAACGACGAGTGTTGTTCGAGCCCGCCGAAGCCACGCCAAGCCCGCAAGTACGTCTCCTGGACGAGCTCCTCGGCGTCATGGACCGAGCCGAGCATCCGGTAGCAATGCGCCAGCAGCTCACGGCGGAAAGGCGCGGTCACCCGCTCGAAATCCTCCTCGACCAGCACCTGCTGCCTCCCCTCACCTCACCGGCACCCATGCCTCGTCCCCGCCGGCGATTCGACGTCACAACGATACAGACCAGCGGGCCTGCCGAAACTCATCGCTCGCGCCGAAAATCACCCTGTGTGAACGCCGAACCCGCGGAAACAGGCCCTATCGAGTGGCGCTCGAAAGGCCCACGTCCGCTCCGCGGGCAGGTCGTCCCTTCACCACTCGACGTGCCGTGCGCAGGGCGTCGAGCATGAAAGCAGGCCGCATGAGCGTCTGCGGCGGGTCGACGAGACCCGCCACCCGGAAGAACGCCGCCGTGAACCTGCCGCCCACCTGCGCGGCGGTATGCAGGCGCGCCATGAAGAGGTTCCCCATGCGAACCTGCAGATCCCGCTTTCCGACCACTTGCGGGAAGGCGAGGTCACCGCCCGCGGAAATGCTCCAGGGCACGTCGATGATCGGTTTCAGCTCGCGGAAGAATTCAACCGGCCGCGGCTGTCCCTTCGCGAGATGCTCGGCGAGTGCGACAGCCTCCATGGCGGCCACGGTCATTCCCTGGCCGTAGACCGGGTTGAAGGCGCACACGCCGTCACCGATGACCAGGAAAGCGGCCGGGAACCGGGTCAGCTTGTCGTACCGCCGTCGAATGCTCGCCGGGACCCGGAACGACGTCGCCTCGCCCACCGGTTTCGCCGTGTGCACCGCGCCGTGGATCTCGGGCGCGGACAGCGATCGCGTGTAGTCGAGGAACCCGTCGAGTTCACCGGGCGGCCGGTCGCCGATGATCCCGGTCAAGGAGACCAGTGCCTCCCCGTTTCCGAGATTGACGAAGAAGGCGCCCCGGGGATTCGCCGGACAGGCGACCGGGTTGATCGCCAGGTCGTTCCCGAAGGGATCTTCGGTCAAGGTGAAATTGCGCGAGGTGTAGGTCAGGTCGATCTTGATGCTGTCCTCGCTCGGCCGTTCGTAGCCGAACTCCTCCAGCCAGGCGGGCGTCCTGCTGCCCCGGCCCGTCGCGTCGACGACCAGGTCCGCGGTGAGGACGTCGTCGGCCTCGGCGGTCGTGCCCGCGACTCGGACGCCCTTCACCCTCGTCTTGTCGCCGGAGACGATCAGACCGCGGATCACCGTGCTCTGGAGGACTTCGACGTTCGGCAGAGCGAAGACCCGGTCACGGATGTAGGCCTCCAGCTGTGGCCGGGTCGCCGACACACTCAGCAGGCCGCAATCCTTCTGCGCCAGCCGGGCGCCGTTGAAATACCACCGCAGGCGGCCCGCCATGTCGCCGATGGGGACGCCGTCGTCCTGCATCTGTGCGA
The DNA here is from genome assembly GCF_003947325.1 of Amycolatopsis sp. WAC 01375. Taxonomy (NCBI): domain Bacteria; kingdom Bacillati; phylum Actinomycetota; class Actinomycetes; order Pseudonocardiales; family Pseudonocardiaceae; genus Amycolatopsis; species Amycolatopsis sp. WAC 01375. The sequence continues at coordinate 51,597 of NZ_QHHW01000028.1, read as the reverse complement.
GCAGCCCCGGGAACAGGTCCTCCAGGATCTGCTGGCCCTTGGCGAGCAACGCGTGCGCGTGCGAGCCCTGCGGTATCCCGCGACGGGTACCGGTCACACCGATGATCTCGTCTCGTTCGACGAGGAGAACCGTGCGATATCGCTTGGACAGCACCCGAGCTGTCAGCAGACCGGCGATACCCGCGCCGAGAACGACCGCTCGTTCGCCTAGATGATCGACCACGTGAAGCCTCCGTTTCAGGGACCGCTGCTAGGGATGAGCGACGGCCCATGGGATCTTCATGACAGCTCCTCCCGATCGTGGAGCGGAGCAAGCGGCTTGGGCGCCGCGGACCGGGACGGGCCCGGGGCCGGCCTGCCGAGGCCGTGCTTCAGCACACGCCTCACCATCGACGGCCGCATCAGGGTCTCCGGCGGGTCGATCAGGCCCGCCACCCGCATGAACGCGCCGGCGACCCCGGCGTCCTTGGTAGCGGCGTACTGGAGACGGGACATGTACGCGTTGCCCATCCGCACCTTGAGCGTGCGGCGGCCCTGCACACGCGGGAAGTTCAGGTCGCCGCCCGCCGAGATGTCCCACGGCGCGTCGATCACCTTCGCCAGGTCCGTCAGGAACGATCCGGGCCGCACACCGCCCTTCCGCAGATGCTCGCGCAGGGTCAGTGCCTCGATGGACGCGACGCTCATACCCTGGCCGTAGACCGGGTTGAAGCTGCACAATGCGTCGCCGATGAGCAGCAGGCCGTCCGGGAAGCGGGAAAGGCTCTCGTAACGGCGCCGGACACTGGCCGGGAAGCCGAAGCTCACCGGCGCGTCCAGGCCTTCGGCGTCATGGACCGCGTCGTAGATGTCCGGCACCGGCAGCGAGCGGACGAATTCGAGGAACGCGCCGGGCTCCGTCGGGGGATGGTCGCCAAGGATGCCGGTCAGCGAAAGGATGCACGTGTCCTTCCCGATCTGCCCGAAGAACGCGCCCCTCGGATGCGCGGGCGAGGCGACCGGGTTGATCGATTGCACGCCGCCGAACCATTCCGGCCGCGTCCGGTAGAGCCGGGTCGTGTAGGCGAGGCCGACTTTGACCTTGTCCTCACGCGGGCGGGCGTAACCGAATTCCTCCAGCCAGGCGGGTGTGCGCGAGCCACGCCCGGTCGCGTCCACGACGAGATCGGCCTCCAGCGCCTCCTCCTGGGCGCCCTCGGCGCGTGACCGGACCCGTGCCCCGATCACGCGGTCCCGGCTCGGTGTGGCCAGCAGGCCGAGAATGTCGTGCTTTTCCAGAATCCTGACATTCGGCAATTCGGCGACGCGAGCGCGCAGATACCCTTCCAGGAAGGGACGTGGCGCCGTCACCGAGATCAATCCGGTGCGCGACGGCCGCAACTCCCGCGCGTCGAAGAACCAGCGCATTTCCCCGAGATCACCGGTCGGCACGCCGTTGGCGCGCAATTCTTCGGTGAAACCGGGGAACAATTCCTCGATGATCAAATGGCCACGAGCGTGCAGGCCGTGTGCGTGCCGGGTGTGCGGAGTCCCTTTGCGTGCCTCGTAAACCCCGACGATCTCGTCGCGATCGACGATCAGCACCTCGGAAAAGAATTCGGCGAGCACCCGCGCGGCCAATGTTCCGCCGATGCTGCCGCCCAGTACGATCGCCCGTCTCCCGGTCACGTTACTCACGGCGCCAGTCCCCTTTCTCGTGATCAGCTCGGGTAATGCTTTCAGCCGACGGAACGGCGGCGCATCTTTGAGGGTGCGGCGGCAATGGACCGACCATGGCAGTGTCGTACCCGGTCACGCATCTCTGGTTGTGCGCGGGTGAGCCCGGTTCAACGCGGCACGATCGAAGATGCCCCGGCCCACCCACGATGAAAGCGTCTTGCTCACCGGGGCGGACAGACGGCGGTGAACGCGTTCCGTCCACGCCTTCACGAGGAGGTTTCAGTCTTGTCCACCGAAATTCCCACGCGCGAGCAACTGGTGCGGCGTATCTCCGAGCTGCGGCCAAGTCTCCGAGACAAGGCCGGTTGGGCCGAGGAAAACCGTCGGCTCCACGACGACACGATCGACGTGCTGGCGGACGCCGGCGTGTTCAAATTGCGCACACCGAAGCGGTACGGCGGATTCGAGGCGGACACCGCGACACTTCTCGACGTCGCGGCCGAAATGGGCAGGGCGGACGGGTCCACCGCGTGGACCGCGGCGGTGTATTGGATTCCCACCTGGATGGCGTCGCAATTCCCGGACGAGGTACAGGACGAGGTGTTCTCGACACCCGATGTCCGCGTATGCGGCACGCTCAGTCCGACCGCGATGGCCACCCCTGCCGACGGCGGCGTGGTGATCAACGGTAAATGGGGCTTCATCAGCGGTGCCCATCACGCGCACTGGCAGGAGGTCATCGCCGTGCTGGTCGGCGGTGAGGGCGAGCCCTATCCGATCATGGCCCTGGTGCCGATGTCGGATCTGCTGATCGTCGACGACTGGCACACCTCGGGCCTCAAGGGCACCGGCAGTGTCAGCACGGTGGCGAAAGAGGTGTTCGTCCCGCAGGCACGCATCATGCCGCTCCCCGCCATGTTGCAGGGGCAGTACGCGAGCGTGCGGAACGCCGACGCGCCGATCTACCGGGCCCCGCTGCTGCCGGTCGCGTCCGCCTCGTCGGTCGGCAGCGTGCTCGGGATGGGCAACGCCGCCAAGGAGTTCTTCCTCAAACGCCTGCCGAACCGGAAGATCACCTATACCGCATACGAAAGTCAGCGGGAGGCACCGCTGACCCACCTTCAGGTCGCGAGCGCGTCGTTGAAACTGGACGCCGCGGAGTTCCACGGGAAGCGCCTGACGTCACTGGTGGACACCAAGAGCGTCGACGGCACCTCGTGGAAGCTGGAGGAACGTGCGCAGGCACGCGCGGACATGGGCGCGGTCTGCGCGCTCGTCAAGGAGGCGGTGGACATCTTCAGCACCGCGAGCGGCGGATCGTCGATCTACACGGACGTGCTCATGCAGCGCATCCAGCGGGACGTCCAGGCCGTCAACCTGCACGCGCTCATGCACCCCGACACCAACACGGAACTGTACGGCCGCGTGCTCTGCGGTCTCGAACCCAACACGCTGTACTTCTGATCGCCGAAATCCGGAACAGGGAAGGGAACCCATGGACTCCAGCACCAAGGCGGAGCAGGCCGCGGTCGCCGCGCTCACGCAGAAGGTGATTTCGGCCTGGGCGTACAACGACGCCGATACCTTCGCCGACGTCTTCACCGAGGACGGCACGATGATCCTGCCGGGCCTGTACAAGAAGGGCCGTGAGGAGATCCGCGCCTACCTCAAGGACGCTTTCGCCGACCAGTACAAGGGCACCCAGGTGACCGGCAAGCCGGTCGACATCCGGTTCTTCTCGAGCGAGGTCGGCCTGCTGCTGACCCAGGGCGGGGTACTCGCGCCCGGCGAGTCCGAGGTCTCGGACTCGCAGGCGATCCGCGCGGCGTGGTTCGTGGTGAAGCAGGACGGCGAGTGGAAGCTCGCCGCCTATCAGAACAGCCCCGCCACCCAGCGCCTTCCCGTCCCGGGCACGTCGGCGAACTGACACCACGCCGGTCTTGCGCCCGAACGTCCAGTCAGAGGACGGCGTTCGGGCGCATCGGCGTGAGCGGGTGCCGGGGGTCTCCGTGGCAGCCGTGGCACCGGGCCCCGTCGGAAGTCCGTGAAGGCCTCCTTGAGGGACTCTGGGTCCCTCAAGGAGGCCTTCACGGACTTTCGGCAGCGGGCCCCTGTCGCCACTCACGACCACCTCGGTCACGCCACCCCCGAATTACGGGTCAATAAGGTGGACACGCGTGATTGAAGGCGGAACTCGCGTGATTGGGCGGCGAACTCGCGTGATTGAAGGCGCAACTCGCGTGATTGGAGGCGGAACACGCGGGCGTTCGTGCCCTCAACGTGGCTTCGGCTTCATGAGCGTGGCCAGGGCGGCACCGGCCACGAGTACACCGGCCAGGACGGCGAGGGCCGTGCGGGCGGCGGAGAGGAACGCGTGCTGCCCGAGTTCCCCGGCGACGCGGTTCTGCAGGATCGCGCCGGCCACGGCCGCCCCGAGCGCGCCGCCGACCTGCCGGGCGGTGTTCAGGATCCCGGACGCGGCACCGGAGTTCCCTGGGGTGATGTCGCGCATGGCCTCGGTCGTCGCGGGCGCCAGGGTCAGGCCCTGTCCGACGCCGACCGCGATCAGCGGGAGGACGAACACCGCGGCGGTCGACGAGGAGTCCGGCAGGAGCCCGACGCCGAGCACGCCGAGCGCGAACAGCGCGAGCCCGGAAACGAGCAGCGGTTTGCCGCCGATCCGGTCGGTCAGCCTGCCGGCGACCGGAGCGACCGCGCTGAGCGCCAGCGTCCAGGGCAGCGCGCTCAGCCCGGACTCGACGGGGCTCATGCCGAGCAGCGTCTGCGTCTCGATCACGAACACCAGCAGCAGGCCGTACAACGCGAACGAAGTGATCAGCGTGATCGTGGTCGCGATGCCGAAGTTCCGGTCACGGAACAGCGTGAGCGGCACCAGCGGTTCCGCACGGCGCCGTTCCCACAGCACGAACGTCACGAGCAACACCACCGACGCGGCGAAGATCGCCGGAATGGAGACCGGGCCGGCCACCTTGCCCCAGTCGTGCCGCTCCCCCTCGATCAGCCCGAACACCAACGCGGTCAGGCCGGTGGTGGCGAGCAGCACGCCGACCGGGTCGAACCGGTGCGAGCGTGCGGTGCGCGGGGCGGGCACGAGCCGGAGGGTCGCGACGATCGCGATCAGGCCGATCGGCAGGTTGAGGTAGAAGACCGACTGCCAGCCGAATTCGGTGACGAGCAGGCCGCCGAGCGTCGGCCCGCTCACCGACGCCAAACCCGCGACCGCGGTGAAGATTCCGAACGCGGCGCCACGACGTCGTGCCGGGAAGATCGCCGAGATCAACACGAGTGCCTGGGGTACCAGTGCCGCCGCGCCGACCCCCTGCAGGATCCGGAAGACGATCAGCATCCCGGGAGTGGTCGACAGTCCACACAGGACAGATGCGACGGTGAACCCGGCCAGCCCGGCGATGAAGACCGCGCGCGGGCCGACGAGGTCGCCCAGGCGGCCGAAGACGATCAGCAGCGCCGCGAAGGTCAGCAGATAGCCGTTGAAGATCCACAGGATCTCGTCGATCCCGGCCTCGAGCACGCGCATCATCACCGGCGCCGCGGTGTTCACGATCGTGGTGTCGAGCAGGATCAGGAAGTTGGCGAGGCACAGCACGCCGAGCGCGGGCCAGGGACCGGACCGCACTCCGGTCCGCGTCAGGTCACCGCGCATCCTGGCCGGTTTTCAGTACACCGATCCTTCGCGCGGCCGCCATACTCGCCCATGACGTCACTTCGACCAGGGCCCTGTCCTCCCGATGGACGCGCCGGAACTCCGCCACGACCGTCTCGTCGACCTGGTAGGAGGCCATCGCGGTGACCAGGGCGAGCCGGCCGGCCGCGCGTTCGGACGCGGGCAACACCGTGATCGCCTCTTCGGCCCAGGCCCGGCTCGGTCCGGTCGGCCGCCCGTCCCATGTGGACAGTCGCGCGCAGACCAGCGCGGCGACACCCTCACTGACGCTGTCCCGGGTGGCGGAGTCGATCGCCGCGGCGGCACTGGCGAACGCGGCCGCGATGACGGGGTTGCCCGCCGCCCACCGCAGATCCGACGGCAGCGGTTCCCGCGGCAGCAACTCGAGCGACGTGCCGGGCTCACCCGGCTTGGCCGCCACCGCACCCATGAACCTGCTGAAGAAGGCCTCCGCCGCGCCGCGGGCCGCCGCCGGGAGCTCGTCCGGCAGCGGCGAATCTTCGAGGAACACGTTCACCATGCGGTTCAGGTAGTGGAAGCACACCGCGACCCCGACGAGTTCCGCGGTGTGTTCGGCCGGGAACGGGCGGGTTTCCGCCACCCCGGGCAGCCGCGCCCAGGCCGCGATGTCCATGTCCGCGGGCAGGTCCGCCGAGGCGCCGATGCCCCGCACCGTCGCGCCGTGCACCGTCACGCAGTACGGGCACTCGTTCGACCGCGACACCGCGGTAGCGACACGTTCCTTCGTCCGGCGATCGACGAGTCCGGGCGCGACCAGCGTCTCCCGCAACACCATCCAGCTCCCGGCGAGCACCGCCGGGGCGGCGGCGTGCAGCGCCACCGGCGGGGCGAGCATGCCGAAGTCGCGTTCGACCTGGCGGTACACGTCCGCCACCAGCCCCGTCGCCCGCCGCGGCGCGACCGGGGTCACATAGCGGATCTGCCTGAGCGAACGGCGCAACGCGGTTCGCAGCAGCCTGGAGGTCATGATCCTTGACTGAACTGTCCCGCTTCGCGCCCTTCGCCCGCGGGCCCGCGGTAGGCCTGTGCGATCTCCAGCCAGTGTGCCGCGTGCTCGCCGGTGGCCACGAGGGCGAGGTCGGAGTGGTGACGGCGCCGGGTCACCAGCAGGCAGAAGTCCTCCGCCGGCCCCTCGACGCGCTGGGTGGCGTCCTCCGGCCCGAAACCCCACTGGGTGCCGGCGGGTGACACCAGGTCGAACCGGAACTGCTCGGCCGGCGCGGTGAGCCCCCTGGCCAGATAGCCGAAGTCCCACGTCCGCACCGCGAACGCGACCAGATGGCCGAGGCGTTCCGTCCGGGTCCGGCGCACGCCGAGCGCGTCCGCGATGTCCTGGCCGTGGGCGAACATCTCCATCATCCCGGCACTCGCGAGAATGGACGGCGGCAGCGGATTCACCAGCCACGGAACGAAACCGGCGGGATCGGCGGCGGCCAGCGCCTTCGACGCCGCGCCGCGCTCGGCCTTCCACCGGTCGAACAGCACGGCGGGAGGATCGGGCAGGAACTGCGACAGCGCGGCGTGGACGTTCGCGTCGAAATCCGGCCCGAGGCTGCCGGCGAGGTTCTTGAACCCCTCCGGATCGGCCGCGGCCAGCCCCGCCATCCGGAAGGTCGCGGCGAGATGCGCCACCTGATGCGCGATCGTCCACCCCGGCGCCGGGGTCGGCGTGGCCCACTGTTCCGGCGTGAGCGACGCGAGCAGCGCGTCGAGCTCATCGCCGTCGGCGTCCAGATCCTGAATGACTTCCCGCAAACCGGCCACGCCGTTCACCTTTCACACGAATCGACAAGGATTTCCTCGGACTTAGCTTGGCGGTGCCGCCGGTGCGCTGTCATGTCCCATCGTGCGCCGGACCGGCAGCCGGCGTGTCCACAGTGGACAGGCGAAGGTGACGTGTCGTGGCGGGTGGCAGGTCCGTGAGCTCTCAACTGGCGGAGGCCGTTGCGGGCGCCGTCGTCGTCACCCTGGACGGCAGCGGAGCACCGTACTCGACCCGCACCCCGCGCTCCCGCGCCGCTTCGACGATGGCGGGAATGGCGCGTTCGGCCAGCGCGGCGATCGTCAAGGCCGGGTTCACGGTGAGCGCGCCGGGGACCGCGGAGCCGTCGGTGACGAAGATCCCGGGGTGGTCGCGCAGTTCGTGCCGGTCGTCGAGGGCCGAGGTCGCCGGGTCGTCGCCGATGCGGCAGGACGCGAGCGGGTGCACCGTGTAGGCGCCGACCACGTCATTGGTCCACGGCATGACCTTGGCCAGCCCGTCGCGCTCCAGGATCGACTTGACCTCGGCGTCGGCCATCGCCCAGCCGCTCAGGGTGTTCGGCGTCGGGTCGTACCGCAGCGAACCGCGGCCCAGCATCTGCTGGGAGATCCGATACGCGTTGCCGGTCGGCGGCGGCGGGCCGAAGACGCCCTCGTTGTCGTCCTCTGTCATCAGGAAGATGGTCAGCCATGACCGCCACTTACTGAGCATTTCCTTCTTGGCGAGGCCGAACCAGGCCGGGCCGGTGGCATCGGGTGCCTGGGCGAGGATCGTGCCGAGCCCCGGCGGGAAGTACAGCTGTTCCAGGGAGAACCGGGTGTACTCCGGCCGCGAGCCGTCGAGCTTGTCCCAGTTCGCCACCACCGGGCCCTTGCCGATCTGGTTCGCGGCGTAGGCCGGTCCGTCCTCGCGGGACAGGCCGAGCACCTCGCCGACGCGGTCCTCGTCGATGATCGCGGTGTTGAGCCGCTCGCCGTTCCCGGAGAAGTACCGGCCGACCGCGTGCGGCATCGGCCCGAGCTCGGGCTCGGAGCGTTGCAGGATGACGGGAGTGGCCGCGGCGCCCGCCGCGAGGACGACGATCTTGGCGTCGATGGCGCCGCCGGGCTCCTGGAGCCGGTAGTCCACCTCGTCGACGCGGGTGTAGTGGATCCGGTAGTCACCGTCGTCGTTCCTGGTGATCCGCTGGACCTCGTGGAGCGGGCGGATGTCGGCGCCGTGGCCGACCGCGCCGGGAATGTAGTTGAACAGCAGCGACTGCTTGGCGTCGAACCGGCAGCCCGCCATCATCCAGTTGCAGTTGGTGCATTTCGCGGCGTCGATCCCGACCGGGACGGGGTTGGCGGTCCGCCCGGAGTGGTTGCACGCGGCGGCCCACAGCCCGCCGGCGTAGGTGACCTCGCTCCAGCTCTGCTTGCGGACCGGCACCACCTGCGAGACGCGGTCGTACCACGGATCCAGCGTGTCGCGGCTGATGGCCTCGGGCCACATGCGGCGCCCGATACTGCCGTGACGGTCGAAGACGAACCGCGGCGCCCGCGGCAGCGCGGCGAAGTACACCACGCTGCCGCCACCGACACAGTTCCCGCCGAGCACGCTCATCCCGTCGCCCGCCACGAAATCGAAGACCCGGGTGTACGACTTGCCGAGCAGGTAGTCGTGGTCGAAATCCTCACCGGACAGCCAGGGCCCGCGTTCGAGGACGACGACGTTCGCCCCGCCCGCGGCCAGATGGTAGGCGGCGATGGCGCCACCGAATCCGCTGCCGATGACGACGACATCGGTCTTCTCGGTCGCGTTCATGACAGGCTCCCTGATTCGGTGGTGTCCGGATGCGACTTCGCCAGCACCCTGCCGTACGAATACTTCGGGAACCGCCACAGGCCGTCGGATTCCGGTTTGGCGAAACCCATCGCGAGCAGGCCTGGATGTCCTTGTTCGATCGCGTCGGTCGTGCTCATGTGCGCGGCGCTGTCGTAGGCCATGTTGCTGAACAGGGCGAGAAGGACCCACCCGTCCTTCTCCGGATGGCCCGGCGTGGTGAGCCGCTCCACCAGCGCGGTCCGGTCGGCGAACGCCAAGGCCACGAACGGCGGGACGGACTCGTCCAGCGTGAGGCCGAGCTCCTGCGCATAGGCCGTCGCGTGCCCGTTGAGCGCGGCCGACAACGGTCCGAGACCTTCGGAGACACCCGTGGCGTCCCACTCGAGCAGTTCGATGGCACCGGCGGCGACCGCGCCGCCCCCGTCCGAAACCCCCGCGATAGCCCGGTCGTCCGGTGCTCGTTTCTCGCCGGGGATGATGGTGTCCGCGAACGCTTCGAGCGTCATCGTCTGAAGCTGGTAATCATCCATATTCCGATACCCTCGTCATCTGACCGGAGTGCTACGGGGGAATTCACTGTGCCGAGTGGACGGTCATGGGCAGGCCACCGCGAACACGCAGTGACAACATCGGTTCCGCGACGGCGTCGTATCCCGGCCGCTTCTTCAGCCGCAGCTCGCGGCTGATCATCGCGATCACGAACACCGCTTCCATCATGCCGAGGTTGCTGCCGACACAGAACCGGGGACCGGCCCCGAAGGGAATGTAGGCATACCGCGGACGGCTGCCGGTGTTCTCCGCGGAGAACCGTTCCGGCGAGAACCGCCCGGGGTCGTCCCAGAACTCCGGATGCCGGTGCAGCGTGTAGGGGCAGACCACGACGTCGGCGCCGGCCGGGACCGGGTAGCCGCCGATGTCGTCGGCCCGCTGGGCCTGCCTGGTGAGGATCCACACCGGCGGATAGAGCCGCATGACCTCTTCGACCACCATGGTCGTGTAGGTCAGCCGGTGCAGATCCTCGTAGGACGGCGGCCGATCGCCGAGCACCTCCACCGCCTCGGCGTGGAGCCGCTCGAACACCTCCGGATGCCGGTCCACCAGATGGAAGGTCCAGCCCAGCGTGCTCGCGGTCGTCTCGTGGCCGGCGAGCAGCAGCGTGACCAGCTCGTCCCGCATCCGCCGTTTGGCGACCTCCGGCCGCGGCTCCTCCTTGGTCGAAGCGATCAGCCGCGTCAGTACGTCGTCGCCGTCGACGCGCGGATCGGCTTTGCGCTCGACCACCAGTGCCTCGACGATCCGGTCGAGATCCTTGCGCGCCTTGCGGAACCGCAACTGCTTGGGCAGCGGGATCCACGTCGGCACCATGCTCAGCGAGACCATCTCGAACATCGCCTGGTCCTGCACCGCCTCGAACGAATGCCCGATCGAGTCGAACGCGCCCAGATCGGCGTCGAGCAGGGAGCGCCCGAGCACGCCGAGGGTGAGCCCCGTCATCTCTTCGACGATGTCGACGGGGTCACCGCCCACGTGCGTTTTGAGCCTGCCGACGAGTTTCGTGGCCTCCTCGGCGACGACCCCCGCCTGCGCGGCGATGCGTTTGTGCTGGAACACCGGTTGGATCGTTTTCCGCTGTTTGCGCCACAGCTCGCCCTCGCTGGTCAGCAAACCGTCGCCGAGGGCGCGTTTCGCCTGGACCAGGCCGATTCCCTTGTGGTAGTTGCCACTGTTGTCGGCCAGCACGTGCTTCGCATATTCCGGATGGTTGAAGAAATAGAGCGTCTTCGGCCCGATGGCGATCCGGGATGCGTCCCCATAGGTGTCGGCCGCCGAGGTCATCAGTGCGAGCCGGTCACCGATGAGTTTCCTGAGCAGACCGAACGTCTGGGTACGCGGCGGGCCGGACAGCGACCGGGCCCGCTGCGGCGCGACGGTCATGTCCGCACGACCTTCTTGTCCTCGCCCGTGCCGTCCAGGGTCGCCGGCGGCGCGGGGGTCAGCGAGACCGTCACCTTGCCGTCACCGTTGGTCTCCGGTGCGGCGGCCTCGGCCCGTTGCTTCGCCTCGAACTCCTCGCGGGCCTTGTTGGAGAAGTGCAGGCCCCACAGGAACAAACCGCGGACGAGGCAGACGATCGCCGTCGCGAGGAAGATGCCGTACGCGATGTGCGCGACCATCAGGAAGCCGTAGATGATCGCCACGCCGGCACCGAACGCGATCTGCGAAGCCGGTTTCGACGGGCTGGTCCCGGGGTCGGTCACCATGTAGTTGGTGAAGAGGATGAAGGCGACCCCGGTCATCATGCCCAGCGCGGCGGGAATGGACGTGTCGAAGAAGATGCCACGGACGATCGCCTGCAACGCGAAGGTGATCACCCACGCGCCGATCAGCCACATCCGGCCGGTGAGCTTCCCGTTGAGCATGGTGCCGCCGAGGATGATGATCCCGGGCACCAGCCAGTCCACGAAACCGGAGACATGCTCGGTGAAGTGGTACGGCGGCGCGATGTTCACCCACGGGAAGATCAGCAGCAGCACGGCGATGCCGAAGTTCGACGGGTTCATGTAGTGCCGCAGCCTGCCCCGCACCGGGGCGCGCAGGACCCACTTCGTGCCGACCGCGACCACCACGCCGAAGATCAGCACCCAGACCTGGTCGTTGACGTAGATCAGCATGTTCATGGCGAGACTGGTGATGTGCGCCGGGTAGAGGAATTCCACCATCCCGCGAACGCCCCGGCCCGCGTAGCGCGGCGCCCGGTGGTCGACCCGGGCGGCGAGCGCCTCCAGGCCGATCTCCACGGTGTAACCGGTGGCCAGCGCGATGAACGGCCAGATCCACGGCTGCTCGAAACCCAGCAGCGCGTAGCCGATGATGTTGAACACCGAGATCGACATCGCGAAGTTGCGCAGCGCGATGGTGACCTTGGGATCGTGCCGCGGAGGTGCCGCGGTGCTCGTCGTGTTCTCAGCCATACCGATCACTTCTCCTTGGCCTGGGCGCCCAGCTGCAGGGTGTGCCAGCCAGGGGTCAACTTCAGGTCCTGCTCGTGGATCTGCCCGCTTCGGTCACGCCACTTCAGGTGGACCTGGACCGGGCCGTCGAGGTCGCCAAGGCCGATGTGCACCTCGTTGCTGCGCTTGCCGGAGTGGCCACCGCCGCCGTCGACGCGGCCGACGAGTTTGCGTCCGTCCGGGGTCGTCACCGTCACCTGGGCACCGACCGCCGGCGAACCGGGAGCCTGTCCGGTCGCGGCCTCGTGGAACAGGCGCAGCCCGAGGTGGGCACCGGAGTCCTTGGCGACGTTCTGGTAGAACACCGGCTGGTCCCACTGCCGGGCCACGGCGAAGTCGAGCTTGCCGTCACCGTCGGAGTCACCGGTCGCGATACCGCGGGTAGGCACCGGGACGTCGAGCTTCAACGCTCCGGAGATGTCGCCGTAGGTCCCGTCGGCGCTGCGGGCGTAGAACGCGAGACGCTGGCTGCCCGCGATGTCGTCGCCGTGGTTCACGTTCGGCCACGCGCCGGGGTTGGACAGGATCCCGTCGTTGGCCGTGGCCAGCTCCTGCAGCTGCGGCCACCGGTTCACCTGGCCCTTGACGAAGCCGGTCGCCTGCGCGATCTCCACGGCGCCGTCGTTGTCGAAGTCGCCCGTCTTGACGTCCCAGCCCCATCCGGACCACGCGGTGCGCGAAGGACCGCTGGTGTCGGCGAACGGCGGGGTGCCCTCGGCGAGCTTGGCCCGCACGTCGGCCTGGTCCTTGGCCGTGTTCATGAACTGGAAGTTGCTCTCCTCGATGCCCCACGAGGAGGTGATGTTGCTGACGAACATGTCGTACAGCCCGTCACCGTCGAGATCGCCGAAGTCGACACCCATGCCCTTGAACGAGTCGATGCCGACCTGCTTGGACTTGGGGATGACCGGTGAACGCACGTCCTTGACCAAGGAGAACTTCAGCTTGCCGGGGGTGGACTGGTTGTACAGGAGGTTGTCCGGCCCGAAGTCGTTGGCGAGGTAGAGCTCCGGAAGGCCGTCGCCGTCGAGGTCGTTGGCCGCCGCGCCCAGCTCCCAGCCTTTCGACACGTCGACCGGCAGCGCGTCGTCGATGCGCTGATAGCTCACCGACGGGCTCGCTCCCGTCGTCGCGCCGGTCCAGCGGAAGAAGTAGTCCTCGCCGCCGTTGTAGGCCGCCGACATGGAGTCGTTCATCTCGACACCACCGGACACCCGGTCGTCGAGTACCGGCCCGTGCGGGAAGTAGTTCGTGATGAGGATGTCGCCGTGCCCGTCGCCGTCGAAGTCGTCGAAGGCGACCGCGTTGGTGTTCCACTGCGGACCGTTGTACTCGGCGCCACCGTTGCCGGGGACCAGTTCGGTCGGCGTGAACGCGGCGGGGCCGAGCTTGGTCGCGTCCGGCTCGGCCAGGAACACGATCGGGGTGCGTCCCCAGTAGTAGACCAGCAGATCGGTCCGGCCGTCTTCGTTGAAGTCGCCCGGCAGGCAGCCCATCGGCGCGATGCGGTCGTTCATCGGCAGCGGGCTCGGCGACAGCGCGAACGGCGCGTACCGGTCCGCCTTCGCGTCCGGCGTCGGGGTGACGACGACCTGGTCGATCCGCGGGTCGGTGACGCAGAGATCGTTGGCGAGGCGGTCACCGTCGACGTCGTTCATCGCGATGGCCGCGCCGACCGAGGAGATCCACGCGTCGATATGCTGATAATCCTTGTTGACCTTGCGGATCTCCTTTTGCGGGAAACCGCTCGGCATCGCGATCGAAACCGGGGTGAAGCCGAATTTCCCGGCGAGATTCGCCGTCTCGGCGGCGGAGGTCGCAGGCTTTTCGGCGACCACGAACATGGCCGCCATCAAGACCAGCGCGACCACGCCTGGTAGTTGCTTGCGCAACCAGCCGGCTACAGACTTCACTGACTGACACCTCCAAGAGAGACGAATTCTCCGGCGATACGATCGCGCCACGCTTCGAAAGCGGGCGATTCGCCGTCGACGACTTTGTCAGGGCGGAGATCCTGGGTGATCTGCGCCGCTTTCTCGGCGGAGAAACCACACAGGATCCGAGTGGCCGTTTCGGTGTGCGGCACGAGCAATCCGGCTCGGATTCGCGCTTCCGCGCCGAACGCGCTGCCCTGTGCGACCTGGGGACGGAATCGGCCCGCCCGGTCCGCGAACACGCGCAGCTCCTGCTCGTCGGCCCCGCCGGCATAGGTCGCGGCGAGCCCGGCCCCGCTGTACAGATCCGCCCTGCGCGACTCGGGGAACTTGCCGATCATCGCCGTGACACGTGCGGCATCGGTACCGCCGACGAACCACATCGCGCGGCCGATCCCCTGGTCGATGGCGTTGGCGGCATAGCCGGAGCGGCCGTCGGGCCACGGGAAATCCCGCTCCTGGTACTGCTCGTGGACGTAGCGCGCGGTGTGGAAGTAGGCCTGATGGAACCCGTACCCGTCCAGCACGAGCCAGCGCAGCAGCGGATCGGTGGTCGCGCTCTTCGGCCAGCGGAACCTCGGCAGCCGCGCCATCGCCCAGCCGATTCCGACGTAGATCATGTAGATATGCGGCGCACCCGGACCGGCCAGGAATTTCTCGGTGAGCCCGCTCGGCCCCAAGGGCAGTCTGTCCCGGACGGTGAATCCCATGGCCGCACCCTCATAAGCGAATCCGCGGAATCGGGCCGGTACGGTTTCCAGGTTCTCCGCTGCCTCTTCGACGGTGCGCGCCTCGGCGGCGTACCCGTATCCCGTGAGGAACGTTTTACCGACGGTCTCCAGCATTTCCTGAGCGGCCGGGTTCTTTTTGTGAAAACCGCGAACATCCAGCGATGTCGCCGAAACATTCGGTGTCAAGACCCGGCGTCGTAGTGCGCGCCAACCTGTCCCCAATGTGATCCGCCTCCGTATGTCCCTCGTTCGGCGATTCATCCCGAAGAGAGCTTCACAGGTGAGCGGTGGTGCGGGCCACTCCGAATGTGCTCTGGTGCAGCGTCCAGCGTGTCCACAATGGACATCGATGCGTTGCTCGCCGGTCCGCGAGGGTCTCCTTGCCTACCCTAACGATAGGCAGGGCAAGGATGACGTGGTCGAGTCGGCGGCAGGAGCGGGGTCACCGAGACGCCTGGCGCACTCTTGACCATCCACAAAGGACAGAAGTCAGACGCCAAGCCCTCATTTCGGGCCTTTTTTCGCGAGGGGGGGGTCGCGGGTGGCGTGTCGCAACGAAGGTCCGTGAAGGCCTCCTTGAGGGACTCTGGGTCCCTCAAGGAGGCCTTCACGGACTTCTCTGATGTCACGTCTGCCCCACTGACACCAGGGGTCACATCGCCGGGTAGCGAGGGGCTCCTTCGCTACCCTCAGGGTAGCGAAGGAGGCCTTCACGGACCGGGGAGTGCCGCAGCCCTCACGCCACGGTTGACTTACCGCTCGATAGCGTCGTTACCACTCACGACCTTCCTGCAAAACCGTACACATGGGCACCAAACAGGCATTTCACCGCCGGGGTCGGCCTTCACGCGCGACCTCAGCCGGCGTCGAGCGAAGCGAAATGCGCGCGGATCTTCTGCCGCCACAGCTCGTAAGGCGGTTCGGCGGGGCTTCCGCCGTCGTGGACGGCCGTCCCGTCGGCCAGCCTCACGGCCGCGTCGAGGGTCAGGTCGCCGAACGCGCGGACGGCCTGCTCACTGTGTTCCGGCACGAAACCGGCGTGGACCCTGGCCTTGGCCGCGAACACCATGCCCAGCGCGAGATCGGGCCGGTAGCGCCCGGCCGCGCGGCGGAGGTCCACCAACCCGTCCGGCGGGCAACCACCGGCGAAAGTCGCCGCGAGACCGACGCCGCTCCACAGGTCCGGTCCGCGTTCATCGCCAAAGCGTCCGACAGCCTCGGCGACGGCCTCGGGAACGGCGCCGTTGATGAACCACAGCGCCCGCCCGATCCCCTGGTCGATCGCTCGCGGGAAGTACTCCGGGCAACCCTGCCACGGGTACGGCTTCGGGATCCGCTGCTCGTCGACCCACTTCCGGGTGTCGAAGTAGGCGCGGTCGAAGCCGTAGCCGTCGACGGCGAGCCAGCTCATCGTCGGGTGGTACGGCGACGTGCTCAGTGCCGGGACCACCTTGCCCCACAACGCCCTCGGCAGCCGGGCCATGGCGAAGCCGATCCCGATGTAGGCAAGGAAGATATGCGGCGCGCCCGGCCCTTCGAGCAGCTCGCGTGTCCGCGTGCCCCGGCCGCCGCGCATGGCGTCCAGCACGGTGCAGGCCATGGTCGCGCCCTCGTACGCGAAGCCGAGCTGCTCGGGAAGGACCAGTTCGAGCCTGCGCTCCAGCTCCCATTGATCCCTGGCGTCGATCCCCCACTCGAACCCGCAGAGCACCGCCTGCGGGATCGCCTCGAGGGTGCCCGCCGCGGGCGCGGCCGCCGCCGGGAACCCGCGTCTGGCGAAGGTCACGTCGCGCAGCTGCGGGGTCAGGACGTATCTGCGAACGGATCCGAGTGCGGTGGGCATGGTCTGCTCCTCAACCCCACGGGGCGACGGGGTACCAGGGGATGATGTCGCGCCGTGCGAGCAGGCGGACATCCCAGTACAGAACGGTGAACACGCCGGCCACGATCAGCGAAACCGCGATCAGCACGGTCAATCTGCTCGGTCTGGCGGCGATCCACCGCCGGAGCCGTCCACCGGCGAAGGTGGCGAGGATCAGGAACAGGATCGCCATGATCACGATGTTCCCGACCGACTGCAGGACGAACGCGGCCGCGCCGTAGAGCGGGTTGTGACTCTCCGCCGCGTCACGGAACATCTGCCGGAACAGGGCGAACGGCCTGCCGATCAGGAAGCCGCCGATCAGCACTCCCATGAACACCATCGGCGCCTGGGGAAAACGCCGCGAGACACGCGCGAACGGGTCGGGCACCACCTTGAGCGCGGCCAATCCCAGGTAGAACATGATCAGGCCGATCAGCCCGAACACCACCAGCGACTGGACACTGCGCGCGGACAAGGCGCCCGGCGCGTTCGAGGACGTCGCGAACTGGGGCATCGTCGTGCCGACGAAGCCGACCAGCGCACCGTAGACGGCCGAGATCGCGATCATCCCGACCGACAGCCAGCCCAACGGTTTCAAGGCCTGCGCGAATCTCGTCCACCTGCTTCCGGTGGAGCCCAGCATGGGCGCCATCGCACCGAATACCGCGATATTGCACGCGGTGAACGTGCCGGCGATCCCGGAGACCAAGGCGAACATGATCCCCGCGGCGACCCCGGCGATCGGGGTTTCCTTCACGTCGTGCCCGAGCAGCGTGTTGGCCACGTTGTCGCCGATGACCCGGTCGACGAACTCCGCCGACCAGACGACCGTCAGCAGGAATCCGCCGAGACAGCTCAGTAAGATGATCAACCATCGCCTGCCGGGAACGTATCCCGGCACGAACGCCGATGACGCGGGCGAGTCGCCCACCCTCACGGATTTCACGCTTTGCTGCACCATCTGCGTCCCCTCGACCGAGAGCTGTGCCTCGGACAACATAAACGACAATCGCCCCGCGAGGTGCAGCCGAAGGGGATGACCGCACATTCCGACAAGATGTTCGGGATCGTGCTCAATATCCGAGGTGCGCCCGCCGTCGTCGGCGCGGGCCTGCTTCGTGATCACCTGGCCACCCCGTCGGACACCAGCGTAACCGCCTGGTCAGCCTACCGGGAGTCGCCGATTCATAACGCTTCCATGGAATTGCGCGCCGTCCCGAAGAATCACGCCGTTATGCCGTTTCGGCTGCTCACAGGCCGACTGACCGCACATTCGAAGATGCCCCGGGAGACGTCAACAGGCAGCCTCGAGTAGCAGGTTGGCGAGTTTATCCTTTCACCGAATAAGTGCCGCATTCGGCGAGTGCATTTCTGTTTATCGACGTCATCGGCGGAGGACCCGGAGAATGATGAGCAACACGCGAATAGCAATCGTCGGCATCGGCCTACGCTATCCGGACGCGAGTTCCACCGACGAATTGTGGGACAACGTCCTCGCAGGTCGCCGGGCGTTTCGCCGTCTCCCCGACGAGCGGATGAACCACACCGACTACTTCTCGGCCGACCCGGCCGCGCCGGATCGCTTCTATTCCAGCAAGGCCGCCGTGCTGCGTGATTTCGAGTTCGACCGGGTGCAGTACAAGGTCGCGGGCAGCACGTTCCGATCGACCGACATGACCCACTGGCTCGCCCTCGACGTCGCGGCACAGGCGCTTGCCGACGCCGATTTCCCTGGCGGTGAAGGACTTCCGAAGCAGTCCACCGGCGTCGTCATCGGCAACAGCCTCACCGGTGAATTCGCCCGTGCCAACCTGATGCGGTTGCGCTGGCCTTACGTACGCCGGACGGTCGCCGCCGCGCTGGCCGAAAAGGGCTGGGACGACGGCACGGTCGCCGAGTTCCTCCAGACCCTGGAGCCGAAGTACAAGGCGCCGTTCCCGCCGATCGACGAGGACACCCTCGCGGGCGGGCTCGCCAACACCATCGCCGGGCGGATCTGCAACTACTTCGACCTCGCCGGCGGCGGGTACACCGTCGACGGCGCCTGCTCCTCGTCCCTGCTTTCCGTTGTCACAGCGGCGAAATCGCTTATCGAAGGCGACCTGGACGTCGCTCTCGCGGGCGGTGTGGACCTCTCGATCGACCCGTTCGAGGTGATCGGTTTCGCCAAGACCGGCGCACTGGCCACCGGCGACATGAAGGTGTACGACCGGGATTCCAACGGCTTCTGGCCCGGCGAGGGCTCCGGCGTCGTGGTGCTGATGCGCGAGCAGGACGCGCTCGCCCGCGGCAAGAAGATCTACGCGTCGATCACCGGCTGGGGCGTGTCGTCGGACGGCAAGGGCGGCATCACCCGCCCGGAGGCCGGCGGGCACCGGCTGGCCATTTCCCGCGCGTACCACCGGGCGGGTTACGACGTCGGGTCGGTTTCCTACTTCGAGGGCCACGGCACCGGGACCGCGCTGGGCGACGCCACCGAGATCACCGCGCTGTCCTCCGCCCGCCGTGACGCCGCCCCGGAAGCCCCCAAGGCCGCGCTCAGCTCGGTCAAGGGCAACTTCGGGCACACCAAGGCCGCGGCCGGGGTCGCCGGGCTGATCAAGGCCGCGCTCTCGGTGCACAACCAGGTCATCCCGCCGGGCACCGGCCAGCAGGATCCGCATCCGTTGCTGCTCGAGGACGACGCGACGATGTTCGTCCCCGCCGAAGCCGGGCTGTGGCCTCAGGACCAGGAAATCCGCGCCGGTGTCTCGGCCATGGGCTTCGGCGGGATCAACACGCATATCGCGATCGAGCAGGCGCCGGGGGTGCGGCGCCGCACCGAGTTGCCCAACCGCGCCACGAACCTGGTCGGCGGCCGTCAGGACGCCGAGGTGCTGCTGCTGGACGCGGCCGACGCGGACGCGCTGCGCGACAAGATCGCGAGTCTCGAAGAGCTGGTCGCGAAGCTGTCCTACGCCGAACTTTCCGACTTGGCCTTCACCCTCGCCGGATCGCTGTCCGGCCGGCCCATGCGTGCGGCGCTCGTCGCCACCGGGCCCGAGGAAGCCGTCCGCAAACTGGTCAAGCTCCGCACCCTGCTCGGCTCGGGAACGACCAAGATCTTCAACGCGTCCGAAGGCATCTTCGCGGGCCTGGGCGGCAAAGCACCGAAGATCACTTTCCTGTTCCCCGGTCAGGGTTCCGGCCGCGGCGCGGTCGGCGCGATCCGGCGCCGGTTCCCGATCGCCGAAAGCATCTTCCGTGAGGCCGGCGTGTCCGCCCAAGGCGACCAGGTGGCCACCGAGGTCGCACAGCCGCGGATCGTGGCCGGTTCGGTGGCCGCGTTGCGGGTGCTGGACAACCTCGGCATCGAGGCGAACGCGGCCGTGGGGCACAGCCTCGGCGAGCTCACCGCCTTGTCCTGGGGCGGGGCGATGGACGGGACGAAGGTACTCGAGCTCGCGGCGATCCGCGGCAAGGTGATGGCCAGTGCCAGCCGTGGTGGCGGCACGATGGCGAGCCTCGGGACCGACCCGGAGAAGGCGCTGCACCTCGCGAACGGGCTCGGGGTGGTCATCGCCGGCTACAACGGGCCCGACCAGACGGTCGTCTCCGGCGCCGTGGAGGCGGTCGAACTGGTCTGCAAGAAGGCCGTCGCCGCGGGCGTCAACGCGACCAGGATCAACGTCTCCCACGCGTTCCACTCCCCCTTCGTCACCCCGGCGGCGGGCGCGATGGCCGAACGGCTCGCCGGGATCGGCTTCCGCCCGCTGACCGGGAACGTCGTGTCCACCGTGACCGGCGACGTCCTCGCCCCGGACACCGACCTGCGTGAGCTGCTGCGCGAGCAGGTGCTCGAGCCGGTGCGTTTCCACGCCGCCGCCGCCAAAGCCGTCGAGGGCGCGGACCTCGCGCTCGAAGTCGGGCCCGGCCGGGTCCTCGCCGGACTGCTGACCGGGATCTCCCCGGACACACCGGTGCTGTCGATGGACACCGACAACACTTCGCTGGCTCCGCTGCTGTCCGTGGTCGGTGCCGCGTACGCGGCGGGCGCCTCGATCGACACCACCGTCCTGTACGCCGGACGCGCGGTGAAACCGCTGCCGATGGAGACCGAATTCAGTTTCCTTGCCAGTCCTTGCGAAACGGCCCCGGAGATCAGCGCGGATCTGCTCGTCGCCGCCGACGCCGCCGACGTGCGGAACCCGGCCGGCACCGTGGCCGAGGAAGCGGACACGAAGACCTCCACGCTGGAACTGCTGCGCAGGCTGGCGGCCGAGCGCGTCGAGCTGCCGCTGGAAGCCGTCGGCCCGGACACCCACCCGCTCGACGACCTGCACCTGAGTTCGATCACCGTCGGCCAGATCGTCAACGAGGTCACCCGCGAGCTCGGCAGGCCGCCGCTCACCGCGACGCCGAACTTCGCCACCGCACGGTTCGGTGAACTGGCCGAGATCATCGACCAGCTCGCGGACACCGCGCACGATGCCGGGCAGCCGTCGGGGGAGGCTCCGGGGGTGGCCTCCTGGGTGCGTCCGTTCGCGGTCACCTGGACTGAGCAGCCGCGCGCCGTCGCCGCACCGCACGCCGGTACGGAGACGAGTGACTGGGCGGTGTTCGCCCCCGACGGACACCCGCTCGCGGAGCCGCTGCGGGCGGCGCTGGCCACCGCCGGCCTCGGCGAGGGTGTGCTGCTGTGCCTGCCTCCGGACTGCGACGAGCACCAGGTCGGGCTGTTCCTCGACGCCGGCCGCGCCGCGGTGTCCCGGCCGAACGGCACCCGGTTCGTCGTCGTCCAGCAGGGGCTCGGCGCCTCGGGCCTGGCCAAGACACTGCATCTGGAAGACCCCTCGGCGCCCACCACGATCGTCGAGCTCCCCGATGTCCTGGCGGTCGATCCGGACGCGATCCGGCTGGCGGTGACGCGGGTCGTGTCCGAGACCGCGGGCACCGCCGGTTTCGCGGAGGTGCGGTACGCCGCGAACGGCACGCGCTCGGTCCCGGTGCTGCGGCCGATGCCCCGGGTCGCCGCCGAGCCGTCGAACCTTGGCGAGACCGACGTCCTGCTCGTGACCGGTGGCGGCAAGGGAATCACCGCGGAAAGCGCCTTGGCCATCGCCAAGGATTCCGGCGCGAGGCTCGCCCTGCTCGGCCGTGCCGACCCGGCGGAAGACACGGAACTCGCGGCCAACCTGGAGCGGTTCGAAGCCTCCGGGGTGCGGTACTCCTATCACCGCGCCGACGTCACTTCGGCAGGCCAGGTCGCCGCCGCGGTGACGGCCGCCGAGGCGGAACTCGGCCCGGTGACCGCGATCCTGCACGGCGCGGGCCGCAACGAGCCGGACTCGCTGTACAGCCTCACCGAGGAGAAGTTCCGCGCGACACTGTCGCCCAAGATCGACGGGCTGCGCGCGGTACTGGCCGCCGTCGATCAGGACCGGATCAAACTGCTCATCACGTTCGGCAGCATCATCGGCCGGGCGGGCCTGCGCGGAGAGGCGCACTACGCCACCGCCAACGACTGGATGAGCGAGCTGGCCGTGCGTTTCCAGGCCGAACACCCGCGGGCGCGGGCGATCGCACTGGAGTGGTCGGTCTGGTCCGGCGCGGGCATGGGCGAGCGGCTGGGTGTCGTCGAGGCGCTCGAGCGGGACGGCATCACCCCGATCTCCACGGAAAACGGCCTCGCGGTCCTGCGCCAGGTGCTCGGCGACCCGGAACTGGGCCCGGTGCTGGTGGTGAGCGGGCGTACCGGCGGGCTGCCGACGCTGGCCCTGCGACGTCCGGCGCTTCCGCTGCGACGCTTCCTGGACCGCACTCTCGTGCACTATCCGGGTGTCGAGCTGATCACCGAGGCAGGCCTGTCCGAGAGCAGCGACCCTTACCTGTCGGATCACCTGCTCGACGGTGACCTGCTGTTCCCGGCGGTGATCGGGATGGAGGCGATGACGCAGGCCGCCATCGCGCTCTCCGGGAACGAGGGGCCCCCGATGCTGGAGAACCTCGAGTTCCTCCGGCCGATCGTGGTGCGACCGGACAGCTCGACCACGATCCGCCTCGCCGCGCTCGCCGTCGACGGGGACACCGTCGACGTG
Source organism: Amycolatopsis sp. WAC 01375 (assembly GCF_003947325.1). Classification (NCBI taxonomy): domain Bacteria; kingdom Bacillati; phylum Actinomycetota; class Actinomycetes; order Pseudonocardiales; family Pseudonocardiaceae; genus Amycolatopsis; species Amycolatopsis sp. WAC 01375. The sequence goes on along the minus strand of NZ_QHHW01000028.1, from coordinate 29,011 downwards.
GTGATCCGCAGTGAGGAGACCGGCTTCGGCGCCGACCACTTCCGCGCGACACTGCGCTGGCCGCGACCGGACCTGTCCGGGGAACCGGCGGCCGTCGCGACCGGGCTGCCCCCGGTGCCGGTGGACCCCGCCGCCGAGCTCTACGGCGGGATCATGTTCCAGGGCAAGCGTTTCCAGCGGCTGCTCGCCTACCGGCTGGCCGGTGCCCGGCACGCGGTGGCCGAGGTCGACGCCCGTCACCAGACCGGCTGGTTCGACACGTTCCTGCCGCAGGAGATGGTGCTCGCCGACCCGGGGACGCGGGACACCGCGATGCACGCGCTGCAATGCTGCGTCCCGGACGCCACCCTGCTGCCCGAGCGGATCGAGCGGATCCACCTCATGCCGCCGGACGACGTGCCCGACTTTGTCGTGCTCGACGCGAAGGAGCGTGCGCAGGACGGCGACAGCTACACCTACGACATCGACCTGTTCACGCCGGACGGCTCGCTGCTGGAGCGCTGGGAAGGCCTGACGCTGCGGGCGGTCCGCAAGAACGACGGCGCCGGCCCGTGGGTCGCGCCCATGCTGAGCGGATACCTGGAGCGCTCGCTGGAGCGGGTGCTCGGTGGCAGCAGGGCGGTCGTGGTCGAGCCCGACCCCAAGACGGTGGCCGTCCCCGAACGGCGTGCGCAGACCGCGCTCGCACTGGGCAGGGCACTGAACAAGCCGGTATCGGTGCGCTACCGGCCCGACGGCAAGCCGGAGATCGACGGCGCCGACGTCTCCGCGGCCCACGGCGCGGGCCTCACGCTGGCACTGGCGGGCACCGGGCGGATCGGCTGCGACGTCGAGGTGGCGATCACCCGCTCCGAACGGGACTGGGCCGAACTGCTCGGCGACCGGCAACTGTCCGTCCTGAGCCTGCTCGGCGACGAGATGTCCGTGGCGGGAACCCGGATCTGGGCCGCGTTGGAGTGCCTGCGCAAAGCGGGCGCGACGACACAGGCGCTCACCGTCGACAAGATCCACGCCGACCGGTGGGTGACCCTGTCCGCCGGGGACGCGGTGATCGCCACCTGGGTGACCCGGATCGAGGACGTCCCCGATCCGGTCGTGTTCGCGGTACTGACCGGCAAGGAGGGGCGCTGATGCCCGGCTATTTCGAGATCCGGCACACCGTCGGGTTCGAGGAGACGAACATCGTCGGCAATGTCTACTACGTCAACTACCTGCGCTGGCAGGGACGGTGCCGGGAGATGTTCCTGCGGGATCGCGCGCCGGGCGTGCTGGCCGAACTCCAGGACGACCTGAAGCTGTTCACGCTCAAGGTCGAATGCGAGTTCTACGCCGAGATCACCGCCTTCGACGACCTGTCGGTGCGCATGCGGCTCGAAGAACTGACGCAGACCCAGATCCAGTTCAGCTTCGACTACGTGCACCTCAAGGAAGGCCTCGAACTCGTGGTGGCCAAGGGACGGCAGCGGGTCGCGTGCATGCGCGGCCCCAACGCCGACACCGTCCCGGCCAGGGTGCCCGAAGAGCTGCGGGCGGCACTCGCCCCGTACGCCGAATCGCCGTCCGCCGCTCGCGCGGCGCTCATGACCGCCGCGGGAGGATGACATGACCAGCAACGGGCAGTCCGTGCCGATGTCCACCGCCGGTTTCCGGCAGGCGGCCGATCCGACGCCGGTCTCGCTACGCGAGGCGATGGCCCAGTTCGCCACCGGGATCACCGTCGTGACCGCGCCCGGCGAGCGCTGTCACGGGATGACCGCCAACGCGTTCAGCTCGGTGTCGCTCGAGCCGCCGCTGGTGCTGTGCTGCATCAGCCGTACGGCCAGGATGCACGCCGCGATCGTGTCGTCACGCACGTTCGCGGTGTCCATGCTCGGCGCCGATCAGGAACATCTGGCGCGGTACTTCGCCGACCGGAGCCGTCCGAACGGGGTGGCCCAGTTCGACGCGGTCGACTGGGTGCCGGGCCCGCGCACGGGTGCCCCGCTGCTGTCCGGTTCGCTCGCCTGGCTGGAATGCGAGCTGACCGAGTCCTATGACGGCGGCGACCATTCCATCTTCCTCGGCCGGGTGCTCGATTCGCGCCGGATCCCCGACCAGAAGGCGCTGGTGTTCTACGCCGGCGCCTTCCATCGGGTGGCCTGACCCGTGAAACGGAGACGTTCGATGCTGGTAAGCGTCACCGGCGCGACCGGATTCCTCGGCTCCCACTCGGTGGCCGCGATCGCCAGGGCGGGCCATTCGCTGCGCCTGCTCGTCCGCGACGAGTCCGCTGTGGACAGATCGCTGGCACCGCTCGGCGTCGACACGAGCGCGATCGAGGTGATCACCGGGGACGTGACCGACGAACGCCGGGTCGCCGCGCTGGTGCGCGGCGCCGACGCCGTGCTCCACGCGGCCGCCGTGTACTCCTTCGACAGCAGGCAAAGACGCGTCATGTGGCGCACCAACGAAATCGGCACCGCCGTGGTGCTCGATGCCGCACGGCGCGCGGGGGCCGGGCGGATCGTGCACGTGTCCACGGTCGGGGCGATGCTGCCCGCGGCGGCGGGCACGCTGCGGGCGGACACGCCGGTCGGTACCGCACGCGAGCCCTATCTCGCGAGCAAGGCCGCCGCCGAGGAGATCGCGCGGCGTCACCAGAGGGAAGGAGCGCCCGTCGTGATCACCTATCCGTCCGCGCTCATCGGGCCACACGACCCGTATCTCGGCGACCAGAACGCCAGGCTGCGCAACGCTTTACGCGGTCTCATGCCGATCTGGCCCGCCGGCGGTTTCCCGGTGGGGGACGTCCGTGACACGGCGAGTCTGCACGCGCGCTTGATCGACGCCGACATCCTGTCGGGTAACCGTTTCTTCGGCCCCGGCACCTATCTGTCCACCCGGGACTACGTCCGGACCCTGCGCGAGGTGACCGCCAGGGCGCTGCCCGCGGTCTTCCTCCCAGCCAGGGCGATGACACCGGTCGGCCGCCTGACGGGGGCGCTGCAGCGCGTGTGGCCATGGCACATCCCGGCCGAGTACGGCGCGATCTACCTGTGCGGCTGCGCGACCGGGGTGGCGCACGGGGAACCCACCGGAGGCGTGACCGCGCGGCCGGTCGCCGATTCCATGCGCGACACGGTGCGCTGGCTGCACGAACGGGGACTGCTCGCCGACCGGCAGTCCGGCCGGATCGCGAAGGCGGTGGCATGAGTACCGCGGAGTTCGACTTCATCCCCGTGCCCCACCACCGGCCCGATCCGCCGCGCCCGGTCAACGGGCACCGTCGTGACCGGCCCGCGCCCGCCCCCGCGCCGCCTCCCGAACGGACGATGAGCCTGCTGCGCGAGCAGCGCGACGCGCTCCACGAGCGGGCGACGGCGGGCAACGCCAAGGGAGTGGACCGGCAGCACGCCCTCGGCAAACGCACCGCACGCGAGCGGCTCGACCTGCTGCTGGACCCCGGCTCCTTCACCGAGATCGAGCTCTACCGGCGTAACCACGCGAGCGGGTTCAGGATCGGCGAGAACCGGCCGCACACCGACGGCGTGATCGCGGGTTCGGGCACCATCGACGGCCGCCGGGTGTTCGTGTACGCCCAGGACTTCACGATCTTCGGCGGTTCGCTCGGCGCCGCGCACGCCGCGAAGATCCACAAGGTGATGGACCTCGCGCTGTCGACCGGCTCGCCGATCATCGGGATCAACGACAGCGGCGGCGCACGCATCCAGGAAGGGGTGCTGGCGCTCGACGGCTACGGCGGGATCTTCCGCAGGCATGTGGCCGCCTCGGGGATCGTCCCGCAGATCAACGTGGTGCTCGGGCCGTGTGCCGGCGGGGCGGCCTACTCCCCCGCGCTGGCCGACTTCACGTTCATGGTCCGCGACACCGCGAAGCTCTACCTCACCGGCCCGGACGTGGTCGAAGCGGTGACCGGTGAGCGGGTCAGCCATGACGAGCTCGGCGGCGCCGACGTGCACGGAAAGCGATCCGGCGTGGCCACCTTCGTCCACGACGACGAGGAGAGCTGCCTGGACGACGTGCGGTATCTGGTGTCGATGCTGCCCGCCAACAATCTCGACCTGCCGCCCCGCGCCAGGCCGCGGGACGCGCGGCACGACAGCCGCCCGCGACTGGCCGAAATCGTGCCCGCCGAACCCAACAAGCCCTACGACATACGGTCGGTGATCACCGAACTGGTCGACGACGGCGAGTTCCTGGAACTGCACGAGAGCTGGGCGGCCAACATCGTCTGCGTGTTCGCCCGCATCGACGGCGAGGTCGTCGGGCTGGTCGGCAACCAGCCGTTGGTGCTGGCCGGGGTGCTGGACATCGAGGCCGCGCAAAAGGCCGCCCGGTTCGTGCGCTTCTGCGACGCGTTCGGGATCCCGCTCGTCACGCTCGTCGACGTCCCGGGCTTCCTGCCGGGCACCGAGCAGGAGTACGGCGGGGTGATCCGGCACGGCGCGAAGCTGCTCTACGCCTACTGCGAGGCCACCGTGCCGCGGATCCAGGTCATCCTGCGCAAGGCCTACGGCGGCGCGTACATCGTGATGGACTCGCGGTCCATCGGCACCGACCTGTCACTGGCGTGGCCCACCAACGAGATCGCGGTGATGGGCGCGGAGGGCGCCGTGAACGTCCTGTTCCGCAAGGAACTCGCCGACTCCGCCGACCCGGCGGCACTGCGCACGACGTTGATGGACGAGTACCTCGACGAGCTGGTCCACCCGTATTACGCGGCCGAACGCGGCCTGGTGGACGACGTCATCGATCCGGCACGGACCAGGGCCGCCGTGGCCTCGGGGCTGGCGATGCTGAAGGACAAGCAGCGCCAGCCCGCCCGGCGCAAACACGGGAACGTGCCGCTGTAACGAGGGCGCCGGTGTTCAGGAGACGCGGTGTTCAAGAGCCACAGAGACAACCGGTGGGCGAAGGCGCGGCGGCGGCGTGCGACCCGTTCGGCACCGAGCCCGCCGCCGCCGGGAACTCGGTGCGCATACGTTCGCGCGATCCGGCGACGGAGCGTGTCGCCTCATCCTTTCCGTCGCCGGCGCCCACCATCAAACCCACCAGCTGCACCTCGAAACAATGATCGGCGTCCCACGGACTGAGTAGATAATCGCCGAGTTCGAGGGCCACCAGGCCATGGGTGGCGATCCACATCTGATGCGCCACCAGCCCGGCGTCGGCCGGGGAGAAACGGCCGGCGGAAAGGCATCTGCCCACGCACTCGACCACGTTCGACAACGTGTACCGGCCGTGCTGCCTATCTTTTTCGGACAACGAGAAACCGGCGAGCGAGGCACCGCCGAACATCACCGCGTACAGATGCGGATTCGCCAAGGCCGTATACCGGTAGGCGCGACCGAGCAGCGCCATGTCGGCCACCGGATCAGCTGTCTTGCACACACTCGTCATATGTTGCTGAAGCCGGGAGAAACCCTCGTGGACGATCTCACGGACAAGACCGCGCATGCCGCCGAAATGGGTGTAGACCCCCATTGTCGAACTTCCCGCCGCGGCGGCCACACGGCGCGTCGACAACGCTCCCGGCCCCTCCTCGGCCAGGAGCCTTGCCCCGATTTCCAGCAACGCCCGCTTCGCCTTCGGGTCCGACTTGCGCGGGCTCATGAAACAGACCTGCCGAATATCGACATCTAGTACCCTTCGATGATCGCGGTGAACTGTTCGCAAGATCGTCGAGCGAGCGGCGGGACGAACTCAACTGGCGCGTTCTTGGAGCGCGGCCGTACGCACGTCGAGCAGGGCGAGCAGCACCGGCGGATCCATCGCCCTGGCGGGCCGCAGGTCCAGGTCCACGTCGATCACCGGAACGTCCTGATGCACGACGAGCGGGCCACGCGAACCGACGAACGGCGCGCCGTCCGGGCCGATCGAACCGGTCACGGTCTCCTCGGCACCCGGCGCGACGGACTGGGCGAGCAGGTACCAGGTTCCTTCCGGCACGCTCTCGAGCACGAAATCGCCCGGTTCGGACAGCACGCTGCAGCTGACCGGATTGCCCTGCGGAATGGGGTCCCGGAACAGGCCGACGAAGGTCAGGCCCCGTTCCCCCTCGCCGCATACCTGCATATCGCCACGGAGAGTCGACGACCGGCACTCCAATTCCGAACCACGCCGCTGAGCCGGAACCGGCGCATAACCGCGCAATTGCCGGTACGCGATGGGCGAAACCCCGACGCTCTCCTTGAATCGCGAACTGAAGGTGCCAGGACTGTTGTAGCCGACCTGGTAACTGATATCCGCGACGGTGAACGCGGTGGAAACGAGCAGTTTCTTCGCTTCCTGGATCCGCATGGCGGACAGGAAACGCGCCGGCGAAACTCCGGTCACCCGTTGAAAGACTCTGGTAAAGTGGAATTTGCTGAACATGGCACTCCGCGCCATATCGTCCACTGTCAGGCGCTCGCCAAGATTCTCCTGCATCGAAACGATCACACGCTCGACCACGACTTGCTCTGAGAATTTGTCCATAGCCCCCAGCCCCTGACCCCCTACGTCATGGCAGTCAACATATCAGGCGATAAAGGGGGCGGCAATGCTCGCAGCGGGCATATCACACTAAGTACTTAGTCAATAACACACTAACAAACTCCCGACCTCGGCGGGTCGGCCATTCGGCGGCAAGGCCGCCGCTGTTCGGCGGAGAGATTGCGCCGATCGAGTGACATTTTCGCGGTCAGTTACCGACAATGAATTCTGCCGCCGAGTTGAGCATAACCGAAGTAGCCCGCTTTAGCGCTCGCCACTAGGATAACGTACACCCCTTTGATCAACTCGGTAATATTCCGTTCACAAGCCCGTATTCGATGCCCGTTTGGGCATTCAGCGGAACGGACGGGTCGGCGTCGAGGAGCGCGGCGGCACCCGCGCCGCGCACGAAGCGGCCGCTTCCGACAGGACAGGGGTGCCCCCAATGTGGCATTGGGGACGCCCAGTGCCCCCAATGCCACATTGGGGGCACCACGACACCGCGTAGAGCGGAGCCGTCACGAATCCGGATTGCGGTCGCGAAGGTTGCGAAGCCGCCCATGACCCTGCCCGCGCGGACAGGATGAAGCGAACCTTCGGGCAACCCTCCGCCGCAAGGGCTCCATGAAGCAACCCTGTTCCGATTCTCACGTCTTCCGGACAAAGCTTCGAACAATGACGCGAGAGGGGCGCCGAATGGAATTCACGGCGAAGAAGACGATCAAAATGGCCATCGCGGGCGGAGCGATCGCCGCCACCGCGTTTCTTTCCGCGTGCGGCGGGAACGATGTCTCGGGAAATGGTTCCCCGGTGCGGAACGCGGCCGTCGAACAGGTGCCGGACGGCGGCGGGCAGGGAGCGGCCGCCGGCGGCTCCGGCGCCGTCGAGTCTTCCGACGGTGACGTCAACTGCAGCAAACACGGCGGCCAGGTCGGCGCGCCCGGACGGCGGAAGATGGACCTGATCGCGGTGGCCGCCACCGACGGCACCATCCCTGGCTGCACCGAGGCGTTCACCGTGATCGCCGAGTACTACCGGAAGCTGCCGCAGGCCGAAGGCCCCGGCGAGCGGGTGCTCGACGTCCGGGGGAAGTGGACCTGCGCCCGCCAGGCGGACTCGGCCGGCGAGCAGGGCGCGGTGGTCTGCGGCGTACCCAACAGCTCCCCGCAGTTGGAAACCAGGCCCGTGGGCGGCACCGGGAAGGCACCCGTCGAGCAGCCCCGTGAATTCCCGAACTCCACCCAGCAGGTGCAGTTCACCGGGTACGACGCCGCCGTCCAGATGGTCCGCTTCCAGTTGCTCACCCCGCGGGATGACGGCAAGACCTACCGGCTTCCGCTGCACGAGGGCGCCGAGGTGCCCAGCGCGGCCACGCTGTGCCCGGCCGACTCGGCCACCATCGACGACGAGGGCTACGGAAACAAGCCGTGCGGCCAGGACGAGCTGGTCCAGCAGCTCCGGGAAGGCAACCCGGTGACGGCGAGGATCAGCGTGGACGGCGAAGACCGGATCACCACGGTCAAGGAGATCTACCACCCCTGACCAGGGGATCGAGGGCAGGCGGCCGGGGGTCCACCGGCCGCCTGTTTCCGCACTCGGACCTCCGCTAGACCGAACTCAGATGTTCTTATCATCTGAGTTCGGTCTAGCGGACGGACCCGGTCCGCATGCGCGTACTTCGCCAGCCTTGCGTCGGTCGGCCAGCCGGTGTCCGCTGATCCGCTCGCCATCGCCGCGGCCGAGCGTCGTGAAAGGTCCTGAAGGACATCAAGGCCCCCTTCCTGTACCTAGGCGCAAGGAAGGAGGCCTTCATGTACTGGGAAACGTGAGAAGGTCGCGTTTCCTCCGCGGCGAGTCGTCCGTCTGGACACGTGCGTCGTCCGCCGGATCACGCGAACCCGCCATCCGCGCACAGGCAGTGGCTATTCAAGACACGGCGCCTCAGAACCCGAAGAGCTCCTGCGGTACTTCGTGCTCGTCCGGCCAGGTCAGCCAGGCGACGTCGGTCGGGCCGATGGCGCAGTTGGCCACCCGCCAAGACCGCGCGTCGTCGTCGACGTTCGTTTCGCTCTTCTTCTTGAGCAGGGCGACGTAGACGTCGGACATGACGCCGTCGTCCCGCTTGTTCTCGTAGACGGTGCCGGCGTAGTACGGACGACCGGCTTCGGTGCCGCGCATCGTCCCCTGCAGGAACACCCAGGGGCCGAGCCGGTCGAGCTGTTCCACGGCCACCCGGACCCGATCGCCGAACTCCTGGTCGAGCCGGGCGGTGGCGGCCTCGAGTACCGCTTCCCGGACCGGGTCGCCGGGATTCAGCGACACCGGAAAGGGTCGTGCGGACGGGGTGTACATCAAGCTACCTCCCACTGGCGGGACAGCGACGCGGCCGCATCAGCTTGCCCGGTGAAGCTCTGGCGTTGGTTCGGATCAGGTCGGCGGGGGGAGGATCTTCACGAGGCCGCCACCGCCGCCCATGCTGATCTTCTGCGAACCGTCGGGGTTGACGTTGTTCGAGCCGATGAACTGGCCATCGCCCGCGTACAACACGACGTGCCCGCCGTTGTTCGAGATCACCACGTCGCCCGGTTTCGCTTCGGAGAGCGGCACCGACTTCCAGCCGTCCGCCTCGAGGTTGGCCGACAGCCCCGCGACCGAGGCACTGGCCTGCCCCTTGTCGATCAGGCCCGCCGCTTCGAGGCAGCCGGAAACGAAGTTCGCGCAGTTGACGTTGTTGGGCACCCACGACTGCATGGCGGGCAGTTCACCACTGCCCTTGAGGTCACCGGCGTTGCGGCCGAGGAACTGCTCGGCGATCTTCGCCGGGTTGTCCCCCTGTGCGTCGATCGGCTTGGCGGGGCTGCCCTCGCCCTGCACCCCGGCGACACCGCCACCGCCGCCTCCGCCACCACCACCGCCGCCGTCCCCACCGCCGTAGCTGGGCGCACTGCCCACGTTGGAGTTGACCGGCTTCGCGTTGACGCTCGACGCCGTGGTCTGGCCGTCGTCGGCGGGGATGAGCTCGATGAAACCGCCTTCGATCTCGAGGCCGAGCGGCTTGAGGAGATCGTCGATCTGCTTCTCGGCGTCGTCCAGCGCTTTCTCGATCTCGTCCTTCTTGCCGTTCGAGTCTTTTTCGTTGAGCTTCCGGAGGCGCTCGATGTCCGTCGCGGCGGCGGCGATTTCGTTCTCGTCCTCGGAACTGTTCTTCCGGCGCCGGGCCGAGTCGATCAGCTTGCGATTGTCCGAGTCCTTGTCATTGGCTTCCTGGGCGAGCTGTGCGACCTTCTTCTTGACCTCGTCGAGGATCTCGGACACCCGCTGGAGGATGTTCTTGGCGGCCTCGGCCTTGTCGCTCACCTTGTAGCTGGCCTTGCCGAGCTTTTCGAGGTGTTCGGCGACGGCGTCGGCGTCCTTGCCCTCCCAGTTGCGCAGGACGTCGTCGCGGAAGACCTTGAGGTCTTCTCCGAGGTCGTTCGCCCTCGTGGCCGCCCCGCCGACCTTCCTCGCCTGGTCGTTGACCGCGCCCGAATTCAGCTTCTGCGCCTGCTGGGCGTGCTTGTCGATGGCGTCCAACGACTTCGGGCGGTCATGCGACGGGTCGTCGAGCGTGCTCGGATTCCGCTCCGCGGTGGTCATCGGTAAATCCCCCTGCTTCCCGTCTCAGTCCGATCAATCCCGCTCGCGGGCGCCGCCACGGAGGGTGTCGACACCCGCGGCTTCGTCGTTCCGCATCCGCTGGGCGGCGTTGGCCAACGCGTTCGACGCCGCGTCGACCAGCTTCACGGCGGCCGCCAGTTCGGCGTTCACGCCGCGGTGGAACCCCTTCATCGTGGTCCCCGTGCTGGCCGCGTTCTTCAGGTCGCCGAACGCGCCTCCGGGATCACCGTCGCCAAGGTCCTTGCCCGTGCCGCTGAAGCCGTCCTTGAGCCCGCCGACCTTCTTGGCCAGCGCGGCGATCTGCTCTGGATCGAATCGGCGAGTCATGGATGATCCCTCCAGTCCGGCGCCTGCGCGCGTGCTTGCCTGACCCACACTGCTCTACCGCGCACCTTATGAGTTCACACCCACCCGTGCGCGTCGTTTCCCGAAACGCGATGACGCCGTTCGTGTACATCGACGCATCCGCCCGCGCGGTGGTTCCCGGAAGATTTCCGCACCCGGTCCACCGCGTGCCGACGACGTCCTCGGCGGGAAGATCTTACCCTCTCGACCCCCGCGGATCACGGGACGGCGAGCCGGGTCCGGCTACGTTCCGCGATCGGGTTCCACCCGGCCGGGTCACCGGAACAACTCGTTTCCCGGATACGGGGACCTTTGCGAGGATGGGCCGCGATGACCACTGATCGGCGCACTCGCGCCCTGAATTCCCTGTACGGACTTGCCCTCGGCGACGCGCTGGGTTCCCAGTTCTTCGTCCCCGACAACCGCGACGCCTGGCAACGGCGGCAACTGCCGCCAGGCCACTGGCAATGGACCGACGACGCCGAAATGGCGTGTTCCGTTTTCGTCGTACTGACGCAGGCGGGCCACGTCGACCAAGACCGCTTGGCCGCGAGCTTCGCGACACACCACGATTTCGACCGCGGCTACGGGCCGTCCATGAACCGCTTGCTCCGTCTCGTCCGTGAAGGCGGCTCGTGGCGTGAGCTGGCCACCGACCTGTTCGACGGACAGGGTTCGTGGGGCAACGGAGCGGCCATGCGGGTCGCGCCGCTCGGTGCCTGGTTCGCCGGCGATCCCGACGAGGCCGGGCGTCAGGCGGCGCTTTCGGCCGAGGTGACCCACACCCATCCGGACGGGGTGGCCGGCGCGATCGCGGTCGCGGTCGCCGCCTCGCTGGCCGCCGCACCCACCCCGCCGTCACCGGCGGATCTCCTCGACCAGGTCCTGCGACGGGTACCGCCCGGCCGGGTGCGCGACGGTGTCCTGGCCGCCAGGGAGCTGGCGCACGTGCCCTCGCCCGCGACCGCCGCCCACGAGCTGGGCAACGGCAGCCACACCGGCGCCCACGACACGGTGCCGTTCACGCTGTGGGCCGCGGCCCGCCACCTCGACGATTACGAGCAGGCCTTCTGGGCCACGGCAAGCGCCGGTGGCGACGTCGACACCACCTGCGCCATCGTCGGGGGCATCGTCGCCGCGCGCGTCGGCGTCGACGGCCTGCCGTCGTCCTGGCGAGCCGCTTGCGAACCGCTCCCGGAATGGGCGGGCGCCTAGACCAGGCCGAGCTCGCGTGCCCGGACGCCCGCCTGGAAGCGGGATTCGGCGCCCAGCGCGGACATCAGCTCCGCCACCCGGCGCCGGTAGGTCCGCACGCCGAGGCCGAGGGTCCGGGCGGCGGCTTCGTCCTTGACGCCGCTGCCGAGCAGGTCCAGCACCGCGGGCGCGAGCCGCCGGATCTCGGCGACCCGCGCGTCGTAGACGGCGAGATCCGTCGCCGATCGCCAGGCCGTTTCGAACAGCGACATCACGCCCTGCACGGTTTCGGGCTGGGTGATGACGCTGTAGCCGCGTTGCCCGGCGGTGAGGTCGCCTGCCAGGATCACGACCCGGCCATCCAGGATGATCGTCTCGTTGACGTCCTCGGCGGAGATGCGGATCCGCGCGCCGAACCGCTCGCTGACCCGCGCCAGCTCCCGTGCGGACGCCGAGTCGAGCAGCAGACCGGCCCGGTAGATCTTGCGGATCCGCACCTCGCCGGAGCGGCGCTCGGCGGCCGCGGTGAGCTCGTCCGACCGGCGATCGGCCACCCAGGTCGCGAGGTCGTTGGCGGCGCACGCCAGGTCGGTCACGGTCGAGAACAGGTGCCCGACCCGGCGGAACAGCTCTTCTTCGCCGCGCACGACCGTGACCGAATCGCCCGCCCTCGTGAGGCCGTCACCTGTCCGCATGGCATCGATACTGCCCCAACCGCGCGACCAGCTGGCAGGTTGTTGCCATTTCCTGACTGCCGGCGGGCCCGTCGCAACGCTGATGGGTATGACGAACCTTCACGAAGACGCGGGCACCTGGCGGCTCGGCGACCTCACCGTGAACCGCGTCGGCCTCGGCGCGATGCGGTTGACCGGGATGCCGTGGGACGAGAAGCCCAAGCGCCGCGAGGACGCGATCGCGGTCCTGCGCCGCGCGATCGAACTCGGTGTCGACCACATCGACACCGCTTCGTTCTACTTCACTGCCCAGCGGTCGGCGAACGAGTTGATCAGCACCGCGCTCCAGCCGTATCCCGAAGACCTCGTGATCACCACGAAGGTCGGCGCGGGCCGCTCGAGCGACGGCGAGTTCTCGTTCGCGCGGCCGGATCAGCTCCGCGGCCAGGTCGAGGAGAACATCCGGCAACTCGGTCTCGACCACCTCGACGTCGTCAACCTGCGCTGGGGCTCCGGGATGGGCAAGGAGCCCGGATCGGTGGCCGAGCACTTCGGCGCGCTGGCCGACCTGCGCGAGGCGGGGCTGATCCGGCACCTCGGCATCTCCAACATCGTGGCGGACCAGCTGACCGAAGCGAGGACGATCGCACCGGTCGTCTGCGTGCAGAACCGCTACGGCCTGGCCGACCGCGAGGACGACGCCCTGGTCGACCTGTGCGCGGAGCACGGCATCGCGTTCGTGCCGTTCTTCGCCGTCACGACGTCGGTTCCCGGCGCTCCCACGCCCGGCGCCGTTCCGGGCGAGGCCGAGATCGCGAAGGTCGCGGCGGCACACGACGCGACCCCGGCGCAGATCCGGCTCGCCTGGACCCTGCACCGCGGCGAGCACGTCCTCGCCATCCCTGGCACCGGCGATCCCCGGCATCTGGAGGAGAACGTCGCGGCGGGCGGCATCCGGCTGGGCGACGACGAACTGGCGCTGCTCGACACGGTCGGCCGGGGCTGAGCGGTCGGTACCGCGGTCCGTGAAGGACTCCTTGAGGGACTCTGGGTCCCTCAAGGAGTCCTTCACGGACTTCAAGCGACCAAGGCGCCGGAAAGCGGTGGTCGTGAGTGGCGATTCGGGTCAGAGCCAAGGGTGGCTTAGGTACCTACGTGGTTCAGGCTGCGGTTGATGCCAGGCCCCGGTCCGTGAAGGACCCCAGTCAGGCGTTCACGTGAGTGGTCGCCGGTCCGCGAAGGGCTCCTTCCCTGGTACATGAAGGACCCCATCCTTGCGCCTAGGTACAGGAAGGGGTCCTTCACGTACTTCGAGCCGGGCATCACACAAACCCGAATCGCCACTCACGACCCGCTGTACTTCAGGTATCACCGGCGGATGCGGTGGTCCACGGCGACCCAGTTCGTTTCCCAGGTCGTCCCGCCGTCGGCCGAGAACGCCTGCTCGAACCGAGCCACGTCCGGACCTTGCCGGACCACGAGGAAGCGCACCTTGATCGGCCGGTCGCCGAGCCGGTCGTCGCCGTGGAACTCGCCGACACCGTCGCGGAAGCCGCCGTGGACCGCCGGGGTGAGCAGGCCGTCGCGCATGTTGACGAATGTCAGGCTCCACCGTTGCGCCTGAGGTTCGTACAGCCGCAGGTTGAGCGCGTCGATGCGACCGTTCGGCCCCGAGACCGCGAACTCGAGGACGTTCGCCCGCCGGTCCATGAGCGGGCGCACGGTGCTGGTGCCGTCGAACTGGAGCCACTGGTCCGCGGAGCCGGAAAGCGGTTCGGCGAGCACCCGCACCGTGGACCGCCAGGTCCCGATTTCCCAGTCGAACGCTCGCTGCGCATCGGGAACCGAGGCGACCGAAGCGACCGAGGCCGCGGGAGAGACCGCCGTCGCGATCAGAAGGAGAGCCGAAAGGCCCACTGTCAGGATTCGTTTGTATGGCACCGTCATGGTCCGACTATCCGAGCGGAGGACGGCCATGAACAAGAAGGCACCTGTGGGTAACCTTTCGCGTCCCAATCCGCTGCCCGGCTGCCCGATGGCCGCGGCGTTCGCCGCGATCGGCGGGAAATGGAAGCTCACCCTGCTGTACTGGCTCGCCAACGGCGAGTCCCATTTCGCCGGTCTTCGCCGCCGGGGCGCCCCGATCACGCCCAAGGTGCTGGCCGAACAGCTGCGTGAACTCGAGGCCGACGGACTCGTCGAACGCGTGGTCACCGGGCCGGTCCCGGCGCGGGTCATCTACCGCCTCACGCCCTACGGCGCCACGGTCCTGCCCGTGGTCGAGGAGGTCCGGGTCTGGGGTGAGGCGCATCTCCGGCGCACCCGCGGCGACGCCGCGCCGAACCCGGCGATGGGGTGCGCCGAGGCGATCAGGTAGTCACTTCGCACCGGCCCGGCGGGCGGCGGTCGCGGTGGCGAGGGTCTGGAAGACCTCCTGGGTGGCGGCGAGGTCGATGCAGGCGTCCGTGATGGACTGGCCGTAGGTGAGCGGCCGGTCGGGGTGGAGGTCCTGGCGGCCGGCCTGGAGGTTGGATTCGAGCATGACCCCGACGATGCCGCGCTGGCCGTTCTTGATCTGTTCGGCGATCTGGTCGGCGACGACGGCCTGCCGGAGATGGTCCTTGCGGCTGTTGTCGTGGCTGGCGTCGATCACCACACGGCGGGGCAGGCCCGCGTTCTGCAGGGCGGTGAGCGTCGCGCGGACGGACGCGGGGTGGTGGTTCGGCTCGCTGTTGCCGCCGCGCAGGACGACGTGACAGTCCGGGTTGCCGGCGGTGTGCAGGATGGCGGGCAGCCCGCTGGGGTCGACACCGGGGACGACGTGGCGCGCCTCGGCGGCACGGATGGCGTCGACCGCGACGGTGACATCGCCGTCGCGGCGGTTCTTGAAGCCGACCGGCATGGACAGGCCGCTGGCCAGCATCCGGTGGTTCTGGCTTTCCACCGTGCGGGCGCCGATCGCGCCCCACGAAACGGTGTCGGCGAGATAGGCCGGGATGGTGGTGTCCAGCCACTCGCACGCGGCGGGCAGGCCGCCCTCGGCGAGTTCGAGGAGCAGATCCCTCGCGATGCGCAGGCCGCGGTTGACGTCGCCGGTGCCGTCGAGGTGCGGGTCGTTGATGAGCCCTTTCCAGCCGCCGACCGTGCGGGGTTTTTCGAAGTACACGCGCATGACGATGAGAAGGTCGTTGACGAAGCGGCCGGCGAGGGCGGCGAGGCGGTCGGCGTATTCGAGGGCGGCGGCGGGATCGTGGATGGAACAGGGCCCGGCGATCACGAGCAGCCGGTCGTCCGTGCCGTCGAGGACACGGAGGACGTTTTCCCTGCCTTGCCGCACCGTGTCGGCCGCGGTGGGGCTGAGCGGCAGTTCGTGGTGCAGCAAGGCAGGGGTGACCAAGGGGACCATGCGGTCGATGCGCTGGTTGTCGAGTTCGACCGCGGCGATGGTTGTCATCACAGATGTCCAGGATTTCTGCCGTCACCGGGCTGGCGGGAAAGCCGGGATTTCCCGGCCCGGTCGGCGGTCTCGGGTGAATGAAAAGGCAAACCCGGCATTACCCGGAATCTTCCACCATCCGCCACTCGAAACAATGGTCCAACCCGATTCCCGCCGATTCAGCGACCGGTCCAGATCGGCTCCCGTTTTTCGGCGAAGGCACGGGCTCCTTCGCTCGCGTCGGCGCTGCGCCGTCGGCGTTCTTCCCACGGATAAGAGGTCTTGAACGCCTCTTCGAGCGGGAGGTCGAGCGAGCGCAGCGCGGCCTCCTTGATCGCGCGGACCGAAAGCGGAGCGGCGCGCACGAGGCTGTCCGTCCATTCCGCGACGCACCGGTCCAGTTCGGCGAACGGTACGACTTCGTTCACCAGCCCGTGGCGAAGCGCCGTCGCCGCGTCCATTCTGCGGCCGGTCAGCAGATAGCCCATCGCCACCTTCTGCGGAAGCTGTCGCGGCAACCGGAACACGCCGCCCGCACCGGCGATCAGGCCGAGGCGGACCTCCGGCAACGCGAAGACCGCGTCCTCGGAGGCGACGACGATGTCGCAGGCGAGCACCAGTTCGAAACCGCCGCCCAGCGCGTAGCCGTGCACCCTGGCGACCACCGGTTTGGACAGCGTGAACCGGTCGGTCAGCCGGGGATGTCCCGGCTGACCGCCACTGCCGAACGTCGAGGCCTCGACGCCTTCCTCGGTCAGCCGCGCGCGTTCCTTGAGGTCCTGGCCGACGGAGAAGGCGCGGTCTCCCGCACCGGTCAGGACCACCGCCCTGATCTCGTCGTCGGCTTCGACGTCGTCCCAGATCCCGGCGAGTTCCGTGTGCATCCGCCGGTCCATCGCGTTCAGCACCTCGGGCCGGTCCATCGTCACGTACGCGACGTGGTTCTTCTTTTCGTACCGAACCTGGCTTTCACTCATCGCGAGCCCACCGCGAAACCGTCCACCTTGCCGATCACGTCCGCGCCGTAGATGCGCAAAGCCTGCTGCAGCGCGAATTCGGCCAGGTACCGGCGGAATTCCTCCGGCGGTTCCTCGGCGAGGTTCAGCATGCGCCGGTTGGCCACCACGGCTTCCCCGTCGAGCCGTGCCAGCGCGTGGTCGATCGCCGCGTCCATCTCCTCGGGCGGGACGACCTCGTCGACAATGGACTCGGCGTCGGGTTCGCCGGCCTGGAGCCGCCGTCCGCCGAGGATCACTTGCCGGGCCACCCGGGGCCCGGCGATGCGGGAAAGCCGGAAGTTCGACGCGCCGGGGATGATCCCCTCCTTCGCCGCGGGCAGGCTGAGGTACGCGTCGGACGCCGCCAGCACGTGGTCGAAGACCAGGAGGAGCTGCGTCCCGCCGCCGATGGCGAAGGAATCCACGGCCGCCATCCAGGGCTTGTCGGTCAACCGGGACCGCCACGAGCCGTCCGTGAGCAACCCGCGGAAGATCTTCTGGAGGTAGCCCATTTCCCGCCGCAAAAGGAAATCCACGAGCGGGATGTCGCCGGAACTGAGCTTCTTGAGGTTGATCCCCGCGCAGAACACCCGGCGCCCCACGTACCGCGGATGACTCATCACCCCGCCCCGCAACAGTCCCACCCGGACGGAGGGATCGAGCAGCACCAGATCGACGGCGGTCTCCATGTCGTCGACCTGCTGGGCGTCCTCGGCGTTCAGGCAGTCGTCCCGGCACAGGGTCAGATACGCGACGCCGTCACGGCGTTCCAGCCGGACGGCCTCCAGCCGAAGGACACCGGTCTCGACGAACTCGGGCAGCAGCCGCAGCGCCCTGGCGGTGGGCCGCAGCATGGCGTCGAGCAGATGCGGACCGGCCTTCGGCGCGCGCAGGATCCCGCGCAGGAAGATGCCCTGGTCGATCTCGCGCCCCAGCTTCTCCGCCTGCGGACGCGACCGCTCGGCCGCCATCTGCTCTTCCGACGGCACCAGACCGGGAAAGGCGAGGGCCGCGGCCCGGATGAGTTCATCGATGCGCAGGTACCGTGTCCGGCCGCCGGTGAGCTCGTCGTAGATCTCTTCGGCGTGCGCCTCGACGAAGGCCGTGCGCAGGGCGCGGACGTCGTCGTCGACCCGGTGGGCCTCCCCCGCCAGGGCCCGGAGATCGCGCCCTGGCGAATCCGTTGTCACGACTTGGCTTCCCGCCGCAAGGCCCGGTCGGCCGCCGCCAGGTGGGAACCGAGCGCCTCCTCGAAGGTGGTCGAGCCCGCTTCGAAGATCAGCTGACGGCGGATCGCCGTCTCGGGTCCGTCCGTGACCCTGGCCAGTTCGGCCAGCGTCTTCGCCGGGTCGTCGGACACCTCGTCGATCAGGTCGAGGGCGAGCGCGCGATCCGCCTCGATCGGGGTGCCGACCAGCACGGCCCGCCGGATGGCGGCCGCACCGGCCTGCTGGGTGAGCCGGTAGACGCTCATCCCCGGCCAGGCACCGCCACCCGCCCAGGCGAGCCGCAACCGGGTCCCCGGGTCGGCGATCCGGATGTCGGCGGCGAGCAGCAGATCCAGTGCCATTCCGGCACATTCGCCCGACGCCACCGCGACCGTGAGCCTGCCGAGCCGCTCGAACCGGCGCACGGCCCGCTCCCATTTGGAGACAAGACCGACCGCCAGCCCCTTCGCCCAGTCGGCGGGCGGGGTGCCCGTGACGTGGATGGCGACCGGTCCCGGTTCGCGCCGGTCCTCGGCACGGTCGCAAAGGCCGCCGATCTCCTCGACCGCCGCGGCGGACAGCGGACGGGAACCGTCGAAGCGCAGCACCAGTTCGCCCTTGCTTTCGTTACGCGTCACCATTGAATAAGCGCCATTTCGATTGTGGACCCGGGCCCCATGGTCATGAGCACGCCGTAATCCCCCGGGCGGGCGACGTCTTCGTCGGCGAGCCGCTCGAAGGAGAAGAGGAAGGAGCCGCTGGAAAGGTTCCCGTAGTCACGGAGCACACCGGTGGTGTGGCGGACGTCGTGCCGGCTCAGGCCGAGGTTGACGACGACGGCGTCGATCACCTTCTTCCCGCCCGAGTGCACCAGCCAGTGGCCGATGTCGCTGCGGCGCAGGCCCGTCCCGGACAGCAGCCGGTCGATGACGATTTCGGCGTGCGCGCCGACCACGTAGGGAATCTGCGGGTCGAGGAAGAAACTGAACCGGTCCTGGTCACGGTCCCAGTCGTAGCGCATCGCGTCGACGGCGTCGGTGATGATGTAGCTGGCGAACTTCAGGACGCGCGGACCCGGCACGCGTCCGTCGCCGGAAATGAGCGCGAGGGCAGCGGATCCGTCGCCGAAAAGGCTGTTGACCACGGCGGTCCGCATGGTGCCGTCGAGGGCGTAGGCGGCGGAACACGCCTCACTGCACAGGACGACGCCGAGTTCGCCCGGATGGGCCGCGGACCAGCCCGAAACGACGTTGAGCGCGTTCAGTCCGGCGTTGCAGCCCATGCCCACGATGTCCGAACGGCCGCAATGCGGGTCGATGCCCAGCTCTCGGATGATCAGCGCGCTCAGCCCGGGGGTCAGGAAACCGGTCGAGGTGACACAACACAGGTGACGCAGGTCCGAAAGCGTCGCTCCGGCCGATTTCAGGCAGGCTTCCAGCGCCCGGCATCCCATGTCGACGGCGATCTTCTTGTGCTTGTCGAGAAGGTCACCCTGCGGTTCCGCCGCGCGGGCACCGCCGGGACCCTCCTGCGGCAGGGTGAGGAAACGCCGGTCGATGGCGCTGTTGAGGAAGATCGAGCGGATCTTCGGATCCTCGATGCCGAGGATTTCGAGAAGTTCGGATTGCGAGTAGGACGACGAGGAAACCGCCGTTCCCACACCGGCGAACCGGGTGATCTCGGTGAGTCCGGTGAGGACGGAGAGGTCCTCGGCCGGTTCGATGATGGCAGTCATCGGTACATCCACCCCCATGTTCTGAGCTTGCTACGAAGCAGTTGCTTGAACCGCGCAGCGGGCATTGGTCTCACCTTTCGCGAATCTCAGTGGACATTTCCGAAATTAGGCTTCCGTGATCTCGGCGGTCAACGCGTCCAAGGCCGAATGGATGACCGGGGATCGGCGTCATCAAAGAATCTGCTCCTGCGGGCTTCTCGCCGGTTGCGTGCTCCAGGCCCGTTGTTCGGTCTCACGGACTTGCTCCTCGGCGGTGTGCTCCAGTCTTTTCATGGCGAACCGCAGGATCGGCGGTGCCATCAGCGGTGTGACGATGGCGATGAGGATGACGATCGTGTAGATCTCCACGCCGAGAATGCCCAGCCGCAGGCCGACCGTGGCCACCATGATCCCGATGACTCCGCGCGCGTTCAATCCGGCGCCGAGCGCCAGTCCTTCCCATTTGTTCAGACGGCTGAGCCGCGCACCGGCGTACACGCCGGCGAACTTGCCGATGATGGCCAGTGCGAGCACCACGAGCCCGGTGAGCAGGACGTCCGGGCGGATCAGCGCGGTGAGGTCCATCCGCAAACCGGCCGTGGCGAAGAAGAGCGGCGCGAACACCGACAGGACGACGGTGCGCAGGGGAGCGAGCCGGGCCGGGTCCACCTTGCCGGCCGTACCGATCAGGATCCCGCAGACGAAAGCCCCGAAAAGGGCCTCCAGGCCGAGGGCGTGCGTTCCGGCCGAGGCGAGGAGAAGCAGTGCGACGACGGCGCCGACCGTGGTCCAGGCACCGTCGGACCTGCCGGCGAGGTGCAGTACACCCCGCACCAACGGCCTGCCGAGGGTGAGTGCGAACACGACGATGGCGACCAGGTAGGCGAGGGAGAGCAGCACGGTGCCCGCGGTCACGGCCTGGATCGCCATCGCGCTGACGACGGACAGCATCAGCCAGCCGACCACGTCGTCGATCATTCCCGCCGCGAGCGTGAGCTGTCCGACGTTGCGGTGCAACAGGTTCATGTCGATGAGGGTCTTGGCGATGACGGGGATGGCGCTGACGCACAGCGCCACGCCGAGGAACAGCGCGAAGACGGTGAGGTCGGTCCCCTCGGGAATCAGTTCCTTCGGCAGGACGAATCCCGCGCCGATGCCCAGGCCGAGAGGAATGATCAAGCCGCCGAAGCCGACTCCGGCGGCGGCACCGAAGCGCCGCCGGACCATGCCCATATCCATCTGCATGCCGGTGAGACCGACCAGCAGCAGGACACCGATCTGGCCGACGGCGTCGAGAAGGTGGTACTGCTCGGCGACGGCCGGGAACAGCCGGCCGTGCAGTCCCGGTGCGGCCCACGCCAGCAGCGAAGGACCGAGGATCACCCCGACGAACAGCTCACCGACGACAGCCGGCATCCCGAACCGGGCGGCCAGCCGCCCGAAAACGAGGGCCAGCAGGAGAAGTAGGCCGACCTGGAGCAAGAAGATCAGGAGACTGTGCGCGGCGATCGGCGCGATCGGCGCGGGAAGCGAGAGAAGCACCTTCCTCCTTCAGGAAAGATTCACCGCGGAGACGCACTGCGGAGGGTCGACACGAACACCGGCGACGTGGCCTTCGCCGACGGGAAAGCCGGCCGGATCTTCAGCCGCTTCCAGCGACCTTCGTGCGCAACCGCCGGGCCGCGCTCACCGAGTCGCAGCCCGCCAGGCCCAACGCGTTCCGGAGTTCGACGGCGAGCAGGTCGAGCACCTGCCGCGCGCCGTCCTGGCCGTCCGCGGCCAGCCCCCATATGAAGGGCCGTCCGACCAGCACGCCCGATGCGCCCAGCGCCGCCGCCTTGAGGATGTCGCCACCGGTCCGGATTCCGCCGTCCAGCAACACTTCGCAGCCGCCGGCGACCGCGTCCGCGATCTCCTCCAGCATCTCGATTCCCGGTACGGCGCCGTCCAACTGCCTGCCTCCGTGGTTGGACACCACGATTCCGGCGGCACCCGCGTCGACGGCGCGCGTGGCGTCCTCGACCGCGAGGATCCCCTTGAGCACCAACGGAAGGTCGGTATGCCTGCGCACCGCCTCGACGGATTTCCAAGTGGCCGGGGCGAATTCGCGTGCGGTGTGGTCGGCGACGGCCGAAAGTCCTTCGGTACGCCGGTGCGCGGCCGCCCCGGCGTCGAAGTTGGCCGCCGTCACCGTTTCCGGCAGCGCGAAGCCGTTCCGCATGTCCCGCAGCCGCCGCCCCATCCACGGCACGTCGACGGTGAACACGATCGACTCGCAGCCGGCGTCCTCCGCGCGGCGTACGAGCTCCAGTGATCGTTTCTCGTCACGCAGCCAGTACAGCTGGAACCACGGCCGTCCGCCGACGGCCGCGATCTCCTCCAGCGGGACACTGCTCAAAGTACAGATGGTGTACGGCACACCGGCGTCCCGCGCCGCACGTGCCGCCGCGAGCTCACCTTCGGGATGGAACAATCGCTGGTACGCGACCGGCGCGACCGCCACGGGAAGCGCGGCGCGCCTGCCGAGTACCTCGGACTCGGTGGTGCCGCCGGTCAGCTCGCGCAGCATCCGGGGGATCACGAAGATCCGCTCGAACGCGGTGCGATTGGCCGCCAGCGATACCTCGGCGCCGCTGCCCCCGGCGAGAAAATCCCAGATCTCGCCGGGGAGAACCGCCTTCGCGGCACGCTCGAGGTCGTCCAGGCAGAGGTGGGTCATCGCCGGGCGGGGCCGAGCTTGCTCTGCCCGGTGCGTTCCAGCTCGACGGCTTCGTACAGGGCCTTGATGTTGGAGCTGCCGAAGGTGCCGGCGCCCTGGCGCTCGATGATCTCGAAGAAGATCGTCTTACGCGGATGCGTGGAAGCGGTGAAGATCTGGAACAGCTGGCCGCCGTGGTCCTCGTCGGCGAGCAGCTTCGTCTCGCGCAGGTCGTCCAGCGAGTGCGTCTCCAGTTCGATCCGCTCGCCGAGCATGTCGTAGTAGGTGTCCGGCGTCTTCAGGAACTCGACGCCGCGCGCGGAAAGCTCCTTGACCGCGGTGACCGCGTCCGGGCTGGTGAAGGCGATGTGCTGGACGCCCGAACCGTGGTGTTCCTTGATGAAGTCGTCGATCTGGCCGGGGTCGGCGGTCTTGTCGGGCTCGATCAGCGTGAGGGTGACCGCCCCCGACAGGCTCTGCACGACGGTGGAGTTCATCGCCTGGGCACCGACCACGATGTGCTCTTCGAAGATCTGCTTGAACCCGAGGGCACGCTCGTAGAACGCCACCGTGGGGCCGAGATCGCCCGCGTCCAGGCAGACCGCGAAGTGGTCGATCTCCCCCAGCTCCACGCCACCCTCGCCGCGGACGGCTTCCTCGGTGGCGTCGCTCTGGATCAGAGTGTGCACGACGTCGCCGAAACCGCTGACGGTGGCGGTGACGACCGAGTCGCCGCGCTTCTCCGGCTCGCGAATGGGTTCGGCGCCGCCCTTCACCGCGGCCGCGAAGGCGGCGGCCACGTCGGGAGTGCGCAGCGCGATGTCGGCCACCCCTTCGCCGTGGGTCTGCAGGTACGTGGCCCCCGGGTGACGATCCGACAGCGGCTCGGTGAGGACGAGCGTGATCGCGGCGTGCCTCAACGTCACGCTACGGTGGTCCTCCGACCGGTCGGTGGTGACGACGGAGAAGTCGTACCGGTCCCTCCAGCCGGTCGCGGCCGCCTCGAGGTCGGCCACGTACATTTCCACCTGGTCGATCTCGAAATTCTGTGTGCTTTCCTGAGCAGACAAGACATTCCTCCGTGGAATAGATGTGATCCTCGAGCACAGGATGGCGTGAAGCCATTTCCGCATCAACGTTGTCCGCTTGACACTTCCGTCCACATCGGACGGACGGGGTCAGCGGCCGGTGAACCGCACCGGGAGTTCCCGGTACCCCTGCACGACGACCGCGCGCAGCCAGGCCGGCTCCTTCACCGGCTCCACCCGCGAAACCCGCTCGGCCACTTCCCGCAGCACGACCGCCAGCTCGATCCGCGCGAGCGCGGAGCCGAGACAGTGGTGCATGCCATGCCCGAAGGCGATGTGCCGGTTGGGTTTCCGCCCCGGCCGGAACGTGTCGGGATCGTCGAACACGGCGGGATCCCGGTTCGCGGCGGGCAACCACGCGCCCCCCGGCGTGCCCGCCTCCAGGTCGTGGCCGTTGATCGTGACCTCGCCGGTCGTCACCCGCAGCACGTGCATCGCGGGCGAGGTCCAGCGCAGCACTTCGTCCACGACGGTGTCGACGTCCGCGCTCCCGTCACGCACCTGGTCCAGTAGCCCGGGCACCGTGGCGAAAGCGTGCACCGCGCCGGTGATCGCATGGCGCGTGGTCTCGTTTCCGCCGATCAACACGTTGTCGCAGTTGAGCAACACGTCGTCGATCGAAAGTTCGTCGTCGGAAAGGAGGGTGCTGACGAGGTCTTCGCCGGGACTCGCGCGGCGCGCGGTGATCAGCTCATCGAAGTAGACGAGGATCTCGGTGTGCGCCTGCCTCGGCGTCATCCCGTCGAACAGCTCGTCCTCGCCGCCGAACGCGTGATTGGTCAGGTCGATGAGCATGCCCTGGTCCTCGGCGGGCACACCGAGGATTTCGCAGACGACGGCGGCGGGGATCCGCGGGCCGATCGCGGCGGCGACGTCACACACCTCGCCCTCGAGCGCTTGGTCGAGTACGCCGCGCACTTCGGCGCGCACCCGCTCCGAGAGCTTCCGTGCGGACGCCCTCGAAAGCAGCGGCCCGACCAGTTTGCGCAGTTTCCGGTGCTGATCCTGTTCGGACACCACCATCATCTGGCCACCCGAGTTGTCGGGATGGTCGCGGTCGAAGCCGATCATCATCCCGTATTCGGAGGTGAACGGGGCGGAAGGGCCGAGCACCGCGGCGCACGCCTGATGCGAGAACACCGACCAGAAGCCACTGGGTGAGCTGCCCGGCTCACTCCACACCATCGCGTCTTCCGCCGCGTACGCACGCCATCGGTCGTGCCGGTCCAAAGTCGTGTACAGGTCGGGATCGCCGAGGTCGACGGCTGCCGTCGTCTGCATGAATGGTCTCCAGGTCAGGGGTGGGCGCCGTCGAGCACCTTGGCGAGCCGTGCCACGGTCGGCGCGTCGAAGAACGCCTGCACCCTCAGCCGGATCTTCAGACGTTCCCGGATCCGGCTCACGAGCCGGGTCGCGAGCAGCGAATGACCGCCGATTTCGAAGAAGCTGTCTTCCACCCCGACACTGCTGACGCCGAGCACTTCGGCGAACAGTTCGGCCAGGATGATTTCCGTTGGCGTCAGGGGTTCCCGGCCCGCCGCGCGTCCCGCGTGCTCCTCTTCGGGAGTGGGCAGGGCGACCCGGTCGATCTTGCCGTTCGGCGAGACCGGCAGGCTCGGCAGACCGACGACCACGTCGGGCACCAGATATCCGGGCAGTTGCTCGCGAAGCGGCGGCAAGAGCCGATCGGCGGGCACGCGCGTGCCGCCGGTGCCGACGACATAGGCGACGAGCCTGTTCTCGTGTTCGGTCACCACCGCCTGGGCCACGCCGTCCACCGCCAGCAGGGCGGCTTCGACCTCGCCCGGCTCGATCCGGTGGCCGCGCACCTTCAGCTGGTCGTCGACCCGGCCGACGAAGACGTACTGGCCGTCCGAACGCGCCCGCACCCGGTCTCCGGTGCGGTACATGCGCCCACCCGGGCCGCCGAAAGGATCCGGCAGGAAGCGCTCCGCGGTCGCGGCCGCTCGTCGGAGGTAACCGCGGGCGAGACCGGGGCCGACCGTGTACAGCTCGCCGACGTCCCCGTCCTCGACGGGCTTCAGCCTGTCGTCCAGGACGTAGGTACGGACACCGGTGATCGGCCTGCCGATCGGCGGCGTCTCCTCACCGGTCAGGGGTTCGCTCGCGGTCACCGCGACGGTGGTCTCCGTCGGGCCGTACGCGTTGATCATCACGCGGTCCACGGCCCAGCGTTTCGCGACCGGGGCGGGGCAAGCCTCGCCGGCGACCAGGAGGGTCAGCCCGGCGGGCAGGCCACCCGCCTCCTCCAGCGGCGCCAGCGCGGACGGCGGCAGCGTCACATGGGTGATGCGCTGATCCCGCACCAGCCTGCCGAGCGGCTCGCCGGGCACCAGATCCGGTGCGGAAGCCAGCACGAGACAGCCACCGGCCTGCCAGATCGGCCAGAACTCGGCGACCGCGGCGTCGAAACTGGGGGACGCGAAGGCCAGCAACCTGCTCTCCGGCCCCAGTTCTTGACGGCGCACGTAGTCGTCGGCGAGGTTCGGGATGCCGCGATGCGTGACCAGCACGCCCTTCGGCCGTCCCGTCGAGCCCGAGGTGTAGATGACGTACGCGGGGTGATCCGGGCGCAACGGGCCGTTCCGGTCCTCGTCGGCCAGGTTCGGCTCGGCGCGGCCCGGCTCCCGTTCCACGCTCAGCACGACGGGGGCACCGGTCACGTCCTGACCCGGCAGGGACAGCAGGCAGTGCGCCGACGTGTCGTCCAGCATCTGCCGCTTGCGCTCTTCCGGATAGTCCGGGTCGACCGGCACATACGCGGCGCCTGCCTTGTGCACGGCCAAAACCGCGATGACGAACTCGATCGACCTCGGCATCGCCAGCGCGACGAGCCGCTCCGGGCCGATGCCGTGCGCCACGAGCCGTCGGGCGAGCCGGTTGGCCTCACCGTTCAACTCCGCGTAGGTGAGCGTGGTGGTGTCCATGGCCACCGCCGGACGATCCGGCAGCACGGCTGCGGTCGCCTCGAACAGGGCCGGTGTCGTGGCCGCCGAAAGGACGGTCATGCGGTCTCTCCCAGTGTCTCGCGCGATTCGGTGCGGAGGAACCGGATCAGCTCGCGGTTCACCGCTTCCGGGTTCTCGAGGTAGCCGAAATGCCCGCACTCGGGAATCGTGCGGTAGGTCGAGCCGGGGATCGCCGAGGCCAGTTCGAGCCCGGCGGCCGGTGGCGCCACGAGGTCGTGCTCGAAGGAGACGACGTGGCAGGGCACCTTGATCGCGCGATAGGCGTCGAGGCGATCCGGCAACGCGCTCAGCAACAACTGCGCCCGGACACCCGGACCACCCCACGACCCCGACGCCGCGAACAGGTCGAGCCAGTCTCCGGCGAGATCGTCGTCGGCGAGCGTCGCGGGCCCCAGGTTGTGCATCGCGCGGACGGCGGCGAGGAATCCCGGCGGCAACTCGATGCCCTGTTCGATCAGTTTCGCCTCACCCTCGGCGAGCTCCCGCTGGACGAGGCTGCTCTTGCCACAGGCCGCCATCAGCACGACCGAATGCAGCAGTTCCGGATGGGCGAGCGCGACCTCTTGCGCGATGTACGAACCCATCGAAGTCCCGATCACGCGGCACGGCACCGCGTCGAGAAAGTCGATGAGGGCGGCCACATCCGAGACGAGATCTTCGATGGTGAAGCCGTCCGTGCCGTCGTCGCTCGGCTTGATCCCACGATTGTCCATCGTGATCACGCGGAAACCGGCGGCACGTAACGCGGGTACCTGATGCAGGTCCCACACCGAACTCGGCGCCCCGGTGCCGGTCAGCAGAAGAACGGGCGGGCCGTCACCACAGTCGTTGTAGGACAACCGGATCCCGTTCTCGGTTGTCATCAGCATGATGCTCCTCCGGAAAAATGCCTTGTCGCGGATCCGACCGTACCTTCGGAGATCGAGTGTCGGCGAGGATTCGGCGATGGACAGCCTGAACGTTCCCGGGAACATTCCCGGCGTCCACGGACTTTTCTTGACACCTCAACGGCGTATGGAAATCCTAGTATTCATGGATTCAAACGGTCTGTCCACTCACTTGAACGTGGAAACGCTGCACGGATCGCTCACCGATCCGGCCATCTCGTCGATGAATCTGCTGAACGAACTGATCGACGAATACCCTGTGGCCATTTCCATGGCGGCAGGCAGGCCGTACGAAGAGTTCTTCGAC
Source organism: Amycolatopsis sp. WAC 01375 (assembly GCF_003947325.1). Lineage (NCBI taxonomy): Bacteria > Bacillati > Actinomycetota > Actinomycetes > Pseudonocardiales > Pseudonocardiaceae > Amycolatopsis > Amycolatopsis sp. WAC 01375. The sequence continues at coordinate 1,341 of NZ_QHHW01000028.1, read as the reverse complement.
CTGCGGCTCATTCACGAGTACCTCGACGCCTATTGTGATCATCTCCGGCGCGACCGGAAAATGGCGGAGTCCGTGGTCACCCGCACGCTCTTCCAATACGGCACCACCAAGGGCGTCATCGCCGATCTCATCGCCCGGAATCTCGCCGAGGACGAGAACATCGACGCCGCCCCCGAATCCGTCGTCGTCACGGTCGGCGCACAGGAAGCCATGTTCCTGGTTCTCCGCACGCTGCGGGCGGGCGGACGGGACGTGCTGCTCGCCCCGGCCCCCACCTACGTCGGCCTGACCGGCGCGGCGCTGCTCACCGACACGCCCGTGTGGCCGGTGCGGTCGACCGAGAACGGCATCGATCCGGAGGACCTCGTCCTCCAGCTCAAACGTGCCGACGAACAGGGCAAGCGGGCCCGGGCCTGTTACGTGACCCCCAACTTCGCCAACCCCACCGGCACCAGCATGGATCTCCCTTCGCGCCACCGGCTCCTCGACGTCGCCGAATCGCACGGGATCCTGCTCCTGGAGGACAACGCGTACGGGTTGTTCGGCGCCGAGCGGCTGCCCTCGCTGAAATCCCTCGACCGGTCGGGATCCGTGGTCTACCTCGGCTCCTTCGCCAAGACCGGCATGCCCGGCGCCCGGGTCGGCTTCGCGGTGGCGGACCAGCGGATGGCCGACGGCGGCCTGTACGCCGACCAGCTTTCGAAGCTCAAGGGCATGCTCACGGTGAACACCTCGCCCATCGCGCAGGCCGTGATCGCCGGCAAACTCCTGCTCAACGATTTCAGCCTCACCAAGGCGAACGCGCGGGAAATCGCCATCTACCAGCGCAATCTCCAGCTCACCCTGAGCGCACTCGACCGCGAACTCGGCTCGTGCGCCGACGTCAGCTGGAATAGCCCGACGGGCGGGTTCTTCGTCACCGTCACAGTGCCGTTCGTCGTCGATGACGAATTGCTGGAAATCGCCGCCCGTGACCACGGCGTGCTGTTCACCCCGATGCATCATTTCTACGGCGGAAAGGGCGGATTCCATCAGCTCCGGCTGTCGATCAGCCTGCTCACGCCCGAATTGATCAAAGAGGGCGTTGTGCGGCTCGCGGCGCTCATCAAGCCGCGGCTCCCCTGAGTGGAATCGTGTCGCGCGCCCAATGCGGCATTGGGCCACTGATCGTCCCCAATGCCGCATTGGCGCATCCTGATCGCGAAATAAACGTTCCGGCTGCGGCCAGGCCGGTCCGTGAAGGACTCCGGCCAGAGGCACTCACGTGAGCTTTCGCGGTCGTGGGGATGTCGTGAAGGGCCCCTTTGAAACGTCGAAGGTCTCAAAGGGGCCCTTCACGAC